>NZ_JBHSLC010000114.1:0-5859 GCF_042657465.1 Azospirillum himalayense
AAGGACTTCCAGCTTGGCGTGGACCACATTGACCTGCGTGAGATGGGCGCGCAACCAGGACAGATATCCGTCACAGCAGCATTGGGCGGCACGCTCCTGACTTACGGCACCAATCAAATGTTCCTCCAGGGAATCAGCCAAAGCGCGATTGGCAACACCAATCTTTGGGTGTGACGATCAAGAGGGCCGCTCCAAAGAAGGCGACAGGTAGCTGGTCCCGGCGATCTGGTCCACCACAGCGACGGCGCCAGCAGCAGGCGCGCGGCGGCCTCGTCGCCGCCGCAATCGGCCAGGGCCTTGTCGGCGACCTGCTGGGCATCGGGCACGATCGGCGGTTCCGGCATCACGCCACCCGGCGATCGTGCTGATCGATGTGGGTGTCGAGGCGTTGTGTCAGCCCATCCACCCGCTCCGACACGCTGTTGAGCAGCGCATACATCTCGTCCATGGAGTGGCCGGACGGCTGCGGGCGCTGCAGCCACATCCGCCAGCCCAGCAGGCCGGCGGCGGACAGGATCGCGGCGGCCTGCACGGAGGGGTGCGCGCCGGTCAGGGCCTGGATGGTGGAGCCGATCAGACCGTTGACTGTGGGGTCGTCGGCCAGGGCGACCGCGGCGGGGAGGCCGGTACCGATGACGGCCAGGGCGGCGACATGGGGCAGCTTCATTGATGGTCTCCTGCGGCCCGGGGCGCGGGCATAGAAAAGGCGCCTTGTCGGCGCCGGGGTGGTCGGTCAAGCTGGAGTGTTGTCGCGGGCTGGTCAGAGCGCGGCGGCGCGGCGGAAGAAGTCGTCCACCTCGTCCGGCGTCAGCCCGCGGGCCTCGCCGATTGCGACCGTGAGCGGATGATCGCGACGGAACTCGACGGCGCCAGACAGCAGCATCTCGGCCCCGAACCGCTCGTCTTCGTCCATGTGGGCGATCAGGTCCGCCAGCACGGGCGGCAGGTCGCCGGTCCGCACCGCGGCCAGGGCCTCGGCGGGGGTGATGTAGCCATCCATGGCCAGGGCCTGAAAGAACTGGCGGTCCGAGATGACGGCCGGCACCGGTGCGGGCGCCGACTGCTCCGGGTCGTAAGCGGCCACCGCAGCGTCAAGCGCCTCCTGGGTCACGCCGGGCACGTGGAGCCGGGCACCGTCGTACCACACGCGATCATCACCGCCGGCCGCATCCGCGATCAGGCGCAGGCCCCATTCGGGTGGCAACTCGGCGGAGGCGATCACCTCCGTCTCCGCCGTTTCGATGTCAGTCAGATCGTCGGTCATCACGCCACCTTGAAGCCGTGGAAGAAGGTGTAGGCGCCGGCACTGGCACCCTGCACGGCGAGGCTCCCCAACGTGGCCTCACCGTGCCAGACGCGCAGGTCGACGTAATCGGTGGTGCCGTTGAGGGTCAGGATCGCGCTGCCGGCAACGGCAAGGCTTGCCGCCTGCTGGGCATTGCGCCGGTCCAGCCGGTAGGCGATCAGGCCGTTGAGATAAAGATCGAGCGCAGCTAGCGTGCCCGTTGAGCAGTTCGTGAAGGTCGCGGCACCGATGAAGGCGTATTGGCCCGGCGACTTGGCGGTGAAACGGCCAATGTTGCCGGTGGTGTCGAAGGCTCCAGCGGTGTCAGCCGCCTCCAGATCAAACTGGATGATGGTGGATATCGACGGACTGATGACTTGGTTGGCGCTTCGGTATGCGCTGAACGCCGCGTGCTTGCCGTCCACATAGCTCTTCGGCGCCGCGTCGGCTGCGGCGGTCGGTGTGCCGGTGTTGGCGATCCGCGAATTCCCGGCGTCGATGTAGGTGCCGTCCGGACCCTTGAAGACGGCCCGCTCCGGAGGGATGTCATTGAAGACTGTCACCGCACCGGTAAAGTTCAGGCGCACCGTCGTCCCGGCACTGTTTCCCAGGACAACAGCGCGGTCCAGCGATGTGCTCCCCCCAACGGTCACCGTTGAGTATCCATACTCCCACGACACCCCATCAGTAATGATGTAGTATGCCGGGGAGCCGTTGCCGAAACTATTCCACGACTGCTTTCCTGTCGGAGTGGAGTTGATAATCACAGGCCCGGTGCCTGGATTGTTTCCATTTCCGACGACTCTCGCTCTCAGCATCACAACCTCTCGGTCTGGGTGGCCGTCCAGCCGCGCAGGCTGGAGCCTTGGTAGGGATAGGAGATGTCAGCCTCGGTCTTGAGCGGCCCGAAGATGGTCTCGTGCTGCCGGTAAGCCCCCTCGGGGTCCGGCACACACAGGATGTTTCCGCCGGTCTCTGCCGCCCGCATCAGCGGGGCCAGCCGGGTCCAGACCTCATCGGTCGTCACTGCGCGCAGCTCCAGCGATTGCCGCCGGGCCACGCTGTCCAGGCGCGGGTAGGTCTGGCCGCCGCGCGTCACCACGTCGGCACGCCGCGCCTCCTGGCCCTGTGTCGAGCCGTAGCCGAAGTTGTACTGCGGCTGCCAAACCGGGCCGGTGTAGGCGAGCGGCACGTTGATCATGCGGTCGGGGTTGGTGGGATCGTCGATGTCGATGCGCAGGCACTGGCCGGTGGCGTCACTCGGCAGGACGTGCAGGGCCTGCCCGACGCCGGGCACGACGCCGGGGGTGACGGCGCCGCTGTCGTAGGTCGGCGCGGTCAGGGTTGAGCCAGCCGCACCGGTCAGGCCTTGGATCTGCGCATTGGTCAGCCGCTTGCCGTACAGCGCGACCCGCGTGACAAAGCCATTGAGCGGGACGGCCCCGCCAAGGCTGGAGCCGATGCGGAGCGCGGTGATCGGCGGCACGAGGGCTGACGTGTCGGTTGCTGCCGTCCCGCCATTGACCGACTGGGCGATATCGTTGAGCGCCAAAGCCACGGCCAGCCGTTGTGGAACCCCCACGGTGTCGGGGCCGCGGGCCGCGCCGAAATCGAATTGTCCGATACCGCCGACTGCCCCGGCCGCGTACAGGCTGGCGGAGCCCGCCCATGTCACGACCGCCACGCTGTTATCGTTGCTGCCGTCGTCCAGACGCAGCGCGGCGGCCAAGCTCGTATTCCGGACGAGCGGGACCACATCCGCGAAGACCGTCAGTACGCCGGCCAGACCGGACACCGACGCCCATGCGGCGTCGGCTTGGCGGGTGGCCGCAGCAGAGGTGGTGGGGATGTAACTGGTGGCGCCCGCGCCGCCCTCGACCTGGGCGCCCCACGCATGCACGGAGCCCGTCCCGCCTCCGTAGCTCGCCGACCCGGCGGGCAGGAGCCGACAGGTGAGATTGGTATTCCCGGCGCCGTTGTTGGCCACCGACACGGCTGCACGATACCATCCGCCGCCCACCGGGGTAAGCGCTACGGCAAGACAATTAAAGTTGTTCGTGATGGTCAGCGCCGACCAATTGATCGTGGCAAGGGCGCCATAACTGGTGCCGCCGAAGTGCTCAAGATACAGAGCTGATCGCAGAGCCGTCCCCTGTCGCAGGAACAGGCTGAATGTGCGCGTCGCTGTGTCGTTGCTTATGGTTACAACTTGTTGCACCACTTGGTCCGCGGCAGTCGCATCGGCCAGAACGGCGGTTAGCGAACCGTCCGGCGCGGCCACCGAGGATGACGTCACGCTGGCCGTGGCAGTCCAGGGAGACGCCGACAAGGCCGCGGACTGCCGCACACTGTTGGTCCGCTGTTCCTCCGACAGATAGCCTGCGGCGATCCACGTGCCGGTGGCCGCGTCGTAGCGGTAGCCGATCCGCGGCACGCCAGACCCTGCCGTGCGGATCACCCCGGCGTAGTCATAATAGGTCGCCGTGCTGGCGCGGGTGAAGGTGGCCCCCGCCGGCAGACCGGCACGCAGATCGATGTCGTAAAGCGCCGGCTCCTCCACCACGCTGGAGCGCGAACCCACCCTGACCCGGATCTGCGCTGCCGACGTCAGGTTGGTGCGGGCCAGCAGTGTTGCCCGCCATGTCACGTCGGCGCCGGCATCGACAACGAACCACGCGCCCGCTGCCGACGTGACGACACCCTGCCCCGTCTGCCACGCCGACGCGGTGTCTCCCTGGTCGTTTTGGAGGTTGGACGCGGGGAGCCCCTGCACCTCCGAACCAGCCTGGACGGTGCCGGTCAGGGGGTGGTTCTCATAGCCCCACAGATGATTTTGATGGGTCATTGCTGAGGCTCCACGAGCACACGTAGTTTTGCGGTCGGCTCACCGAGCCGGATTTGATCGCCGGTAACCCGGACGAGAGGGCCGCGGGCGAGCGCGCCTTGCGGGTACTGGACGGCCAGCACGTCGCCGATCTCGTGCCGCAGCACGAACTCGATCGGCATCTCCAGATCGAAGGCCGACAAGCCGTCGCCGAACATCGCCACCAGATCGGCGGCGAGTGCGGCGGCCTGCGTCCCGTCCAGTAGGTCGGTCTGCACCGGATCAGGATCGGATGGCCGCGCGTAGGCTTGGGCGACAGCGGCGTTGGGCGCAGTCGCCACCTGCCACTCCTGCGCGAGCGCCTGTTTTCGGGCATCGGAGAGGCCGGCAGCATAGTCCGTGGTCTGGACGGTATGGTTCCGCCCCCACGCCACTCTCCACCGACTGGCCGGCGGGGTGAGCGGGGCGCCGAGATCAACGGGGGTGGCGCTGACGATGTGCGCGGTAGTGTAGATCGCAGCCGGCCGGACGCCGACCGACAGACGCCGCATCGACACCGCCGCCAGCCTGCCGGAGCGCGTCGGGACGAGGCGGCAGCCGATGGACCCGAGCAGGCTCGCCACCCTGTCCAAGCCCTGCTGCGCCTCTGCCGCGTAATATCCGGCGGTGTAGGGCCACGCCGCATCGACCCCGACGAAACTGCCGACGTCAATAAGGCCTGGGTCCAGGGCCATGTCTTCGGTCAGCGTGCGCAGGGCCAGCAACCCGGCCGTGTCGACGTAGCCGGCCACCGGGAACGCCGCCACCACGTCGGCGGTGATCTCACCCTCGGCTGCGGCCCCGAGCTTGACCAATGACAAGGCGTCACAGGTCGCATAGGCCCCCGACGCGACCGTGGCGGAGGCAAGAGCGGCGTACGACGGGTAGTCCGACCCCGGCGTGAAGACCGCACCACCCCGCTCGTAGAGCGTGACGACGGCGCCCAAGCCGTCGCTGTACTGGTAGATGCGGTTGGCAGGGTCGATCAGGACCAGCGAGACGCCGCGGATCGGCGCCGACGCCGTACCGCCGCGCGCCTTTGGCCTGGGCAGGCCGGCCAGCTCCGCCGTGCCCTCATATCCACCTGTCCCGGCATAGAGCGAGGATTGCAGCGGCCTCTCAGCCCAATAGGTCGCATCACGCAACGGGATGATGAGGTGCTGATCATCGACGCGCCAGGGCAGCGCAAATCCCCTCCAGGCATCGGCCAGGGAGGCGTCGGGAGGGTCCACGTCGTAGCCGCGCGACGCGTCACTCACCTTTCGACCGACGCGGAGACGGGCTGGGCGTCCGTCAACATTGCGGGTGCCGATCAGGGCATCATACCGCCGGTCCGTGTTGGCCAGCCTGATTTCGCCCCAGCTCGCCCCCGCCGCCGACGATCCGGGAGCGAGGTTGACCGCCCGGTCGATAGCGCCGGCCTCCGCCAGCCGGGCCGGGTAGGCGACAACGCCGAGTGGATCGGTGGCGCGGGTCCGGTAGCCTCGATCCGACGCCCGCAAGGTCTCCACCGACTCCAGCTGATAGCTGGCGGTGCTGGTGTCCATCCACGGCGCACCCATCCATTCCGGGTCCTCCGGGACGGATGCTGTGCCGGGAAGCAGCATCTCAACCTCAGCGGTGATCAGCAGCGGCCCGGTCGGCGTGGTCAGGGCGTAGGCAGGCGGGAGCCCGGACGGCGCGTCGAGGTCAAGCCACGCGCCGTCAGCCC
>NZ_JBHSLC010000114.1:5869-26873 GCF_042657465.1 Azospirillum himalayense
TAGCAGCATTACGCAACCCTCGCTGGTTTCATGCCGTCCGCCGCGACTTGGGCGCGGAGCGCGCTCACCTCGGCTTTGAGGCTGCGCAACTCATCGACCAGCGTCGCCGTCTGCGTCCGGGTTTCCATTGCCATGGCCGATGAGGTCAGCCGGTCAGGCTCAACGGTGGCGACGCGGGACAGCACGTCGGTCACCTTGGCAAAGGCGTCGGCGTACCCCTGCCCAGAACCAAACTGCTGACGGGCAGTGCGGAGATAGGCGTCAGAGTAGCTTTGCAGTTGCGACAGGCTGTTGTAGTCGCCGGCCACGGCCGCCCCAGACACCGCGTTGAACTGCGATGTCGCAAGGCTGTACTGCTGCTCCGGCGCCAAGGCGGACAGGTCGGAGAAGGCCAGACCCGACGCATAGCTGGTCAGGCTTTGGATCGTGCCAGCCACCTTCTGCGCTGCCGATGCCTGCACCGCCGCGGCCTTCTCGTCTTCCGCCGCCTTCGCAGCCGCCGCAGCAGCAGCCTTTTCCGCCGCTGCTGTGGATTGCTGGTAGGCGAGAACCTGCCGCTCGACCGCCTGCACCTCCAGCATGCGTGACCGCAACACGCCGTCGGTCACGTCCGCCAGCTCGGCGGCCTGCTTGGTCTCCAGCGTCAGCCAGTCGTACTGGTCCTGGCTGATCTGGCCCATGGCAAGCCGCGCCGCCTGGAGACGGGACGCCGCGTCGCCCTCGAAGGTGTCGCGGTTTGCCTGGATAAGCTGCCGGCGACGCTCGTCGGCAAAGGCCACCGCCACATCGTCCACCCCCTTGAGGGTCTTTGCCATCTCTTCAAGCTGGCGGACGTCCAAGCTGTTGACGAGCGCCGACATCTGAGCGCCGTACAGCTTGATCGCCTTGGCGGGGTCCTGCCCGGCGGCCAGCAGCGCCACGGCGTTGGCCTCGAACGTGGCGTTGATCGACATCGCCCGGTCGACGCCATCAAACCCCTGCGCCGCTCGAATGCCGGCGTCAAGGATGCGGTCGGCCCCGGCCCGGAAGCTGTCCGCCAGTCCAGTGACGGAGAGGCCCAGCTTCTCGGCGGCATCGCGCGTGGACGTGAAGCTCTGCGCCGCCGCCTGGATCGCAGTGGCCGTCTGGTCCGGCTGCGCCTTGCCGAGCATGTCGAAGACCTTGGCGAAGTCGGTCGCCGCAAGCTGCAGGTCCGCGATGAACTGTTCAACCGAGCCTGTGATACCCTTGTCCAGCACCAGTTGCAGGTTCGATGCGACTTGCTCCGTCAGGTCTCCCCGCTCGAAGCCGTCCCGCATGTCCTCGGCGAACTGCTTCGTGAACCAGTTGACGAGACCGGCGGTATCCTCCTTTCCGAACTCCGCCTTCTCCCCACTGTACTCGGCCCGCAGCCCGTCCCGGTCACCGACCGCGATCAGGCCGCGCCCCTTGATCTGCTGGCCGGGCAGCAACGCCTCCAAGGTCGCGGCGAGCTGCTGGATCTGGCTGCCGATGCCCTGCGCTGCCTGCCTGTTCTCAGCGGAGAACTTCTTCCCCTCTTGTCCGCCGACCGTGGTGGCGCCGGTCCCGAAGTCGATGGAGACGTTGCCCTCGCGGTTCGAGGGCTTCTCCTTGATGAAGCTCTGCACGAGGGTACCGACCAGCGGAGCAGCTATCGCAAGGGGCCCCATCAGAGCGCCGCCGACGCCGAGCAGGGACGCAATTCCAGCACCAGCACCAACGACGGAACCAACGCCCGAAGCGACTTGGCCGTTCCTGAAGCTGGAGAACGCGCCGAAGGCATTCGCCGCTACCCCAAGCCCTTGTAGCGCCTGAGACGCGCTGAACGGGAGCGCCCCCGATCCGCCGGCCCCAGCGCTTGGCATAGCGTTGCTCGCCAGCTCGCGAGCCCCGGTCCCGATCTGCGCCGCCTGCTGCGCCACCTGACCGGTGTTGAGTGGAACGTCGATGGAGAACACGCCCGGCAGGTTTCGAGCGGTCCAGGCGTCGATCCCAGCCATGGAAGACGACCAGCTGTCCCCGATCTTGCCCAAGGACAGCATGTCGCCCATCCCCATACTGCCGCTCTGGTTGGCTGGGGAGCCCGCCAGATCAAACAGTGTCCCGCGGTTCGTCCCGAAGGCCGCATTGGCGAGCGGGTTGACCAAGGACATCTTGATCATGTCGCTCAACAGGCTGGCGAGGATGCCCCGAGCGACGCTGCCGAAGTTGACCGCCTTTCCTTCTCCTCGAATGAAGACATCAACCAAGGCGTCTCCAACCCGGTCGAACGCGCGCTCCAGCGAGTTGGCGAGGGTCTGGTAGGCGTCCTGCTGACGCTGGATGGTCACCTCAAGGTCGGCATTTGCCACGGCCCGTTCGCGAGCCGCGTCGATCACCTTCCGTTCGGCGTCCGTCAGGGACTCATAAGTGCGCCCTTGGCGGATGAGGAGTTCGGAGATGTCCGCTTCGGCCTGGAGCCGCCCCGCCTGCTGCGGCGAGACGCCAACCATCTTCTGTTGCAGATCAAGCTGACGGGTCTGCGCCTCCAACTGCTTTCCGTAGTCGGCGAACGCCTTGGAGTCAGACGCCTTCGCCTTACGGTTCAGGAGGTCAATGTTGGCTTGGAGCTTTTCGCCCCAATTGGCTTCGGCTGGCGTTGTCTCACGCAACGTCTGGAGATAGGCGGCGTTGTAGATTTCCGCATCTCGCGTGGCCGTGGCACCCTTGGACATGGCATCCACAAGGCGCGCGGTCGCCGCGACTTCCTGATCGATGCCGCGGGCGAACTCGTTGTGGATCTGGAGGCGTGTGGAAGCCTCCAGTGCCTCCGACGCCGTTCGGGTGACCGCCTCCAGCCCTTTCAGGCGTGAAGCAGCTACCTGATTTTCGATATTCGCGCGGCGCTGCGCAGCCTCCCCCATTCCTGCGGCTTCGGCCAACCGGACAGCGGCATCAACCTGCAATCGCATCTCCGCGGTTGCTTGGTTCATGCTCCCTGCAAGCTGCGCCGCCGTGCTCGCGTCCATTGACTTCCACAGGTCTTGCAGAGGCGCAGGAAGCCCCTTCAAGAACGTGCCGAAATCCTTGGTCGTGAGCGACGCCTGCGCCGTCTTGGAGTCAAGATCTGGATACTGTGCGATGACCTCGGCAAACTGACCGCGAGCCTGTGCCTGCGCGCGAGCAGTATCCGAAATGGCGCCGGCCAGGAGACGCTGAGCAGTCGCCTGCCGCTGCACCTGGGCCGTCTGGTCCCTGACCTCTCCAACGGCCACATCGGCAAGGTTTGCCCGAAGGTCGTTCGCCTGATCTCCGGTAAGAGGAACCTTCCCGCCGTTCGTAGCTTGGTCGAGAGCCGCCGCAAACTTCCGTTCGAAGCCAGCCGGAGCGTTGAAATTCGCGGCCTGACGAGACAGGGCCGCGATGGAGCCGGTCACGCTGTCAACCTGCTCCCGATAAAGCCCCATCAGACGCGAGGCTTCCCCACGCGTGATGACGTTTTCAGAAACGGCCTTGTCCAACAGCTTCTCAGCGTTGGTCATGTTGTTGGCAGCGGCCAGAGCTGGATCGATGGAGCGAGCGAAATCACCAGTCGCATTGGAGAGGCGGACGAACTCAGCACGGACCTTGGCCGCCCACGCCTGGATAGCGTCATCCTGCTCAAACTGCTGAAGGGCCGCCAGTTCATCGGCATCGGCCTGACGAAGCCCGCTCGTCAGATAGACACCGTTGGCCTGCCGGAGCTGAAGCATTTCAATCTGCTTCTGACGGGAGGGCTGACCACCGTTCTCGCCAACCCAATCAACCCCATCTTCCGCCTGCTTCTTGATCCACTCCCAAGCCTTTCCAAGGGAAGACATGCGCTCCGCCGCAGCCTTGGCCTTATCCTCGATCCCCTGGAGCAGGACCGCTTGGGCGCGCTCAAGATTGCCCTGCGCCTGATAGTTCTTGATGAGCTGACGCTGGGCGTCATCGAACATGCCGTACTTCGCCGTCAGGTCATCAACGGCCTTCGACGGGTCAGCGAACAGTGCAGCCAAGTCTCCCCGCGCCGCCTCGACCTCCTGACCGGTCGCCAACGACCACCCCTTAGTGGCGGCGGTCAGATCGGCGAGAACAGTGCCTCCGATTTTTCCCGTGCCGAGATAGGCATTCTGTATTTCACGAGCGTTTGACGTGGAAATTCCGGCAACATCGCCAACCGCCTTCGCTTGGTCCAGAAGCGCCGCTGTCGTCATCCCAGCCGACTTCCCGACCAGGGCGTTGACGCGCTCAACCTCTTTCACTTCAGAACGGTAGCTCTGGACAGCATAAATCGTGGCGGCAAACCCCGCAGCCAAGGCGACATATCCAGACACTAGAGCCAGCGTGCCAGCGGTGAACTTCGGCAACTCCGCGCCGCCAGCCTGAAGCGCCTGGACGATCTGCCCGCTCTGCTGCACGAAGATCATCATTGGCGGCTGGCCCATCATAAGGCCGGACACCACGTCGTTGATCTGGGGGGCGAGTGCCGTCATCTGGGCGCGGGTCAGCCCGATCTTCCCTGCGAACCCTTCCGCAGCCTCGGTGCTGCGGACGAGCTGGAGCCGATGCTTTTCGTAGGCGGCAGATAGGGCCTCATACTCGGCCCGCCCGCCCTCCAGCTTGCCGGCTGCAAACGCCTCATCAAGCTTGAGCTTCTTCGCCTCCAGGTCCCGAAGGCGCTCGCCCATAGGGTCGATGGCGCGGCGGAGTTCGGCCAACTCATCGGCCTGCCGTTTCGCGGCAAGGGCAGCCGGCGACATCTTCGCGGCCAGCTTCTCCTCTGCCGCCGCAAGCTGCTCCAGGGGAACGCCCGCCGCCGCAGCCGAAGACCGCAGTTCACCCAACGCATTCGCATACTTCAGCGCGTCGGTGGACTCCCTGTCATAGCTCGCCACCAGCCGGTTGAACTTGGCCGGCGCGTCGAAGCTGGCCATATCCAGTTCGGCCTGCATGACTTGGGCGGCGTGATGCTCCAGTTGGGCAAGCCGCTCCTTCTGGGCGAAGCCCTCCGCCGCGAGCATCCCCTCCCATTCCTGCGCCAGCTTCGCCTTCGCCTCGGCCGCGGCGAAGCCCTCCATCGCGATCTGTGCTTCCCACCTCTCAGCGACGGCTGCCTTGGTCAGCGCCACGCGTTCAGTCGCCTTGATCTCCTCGACGGCGAGCATGCCCTGCCACTCGGCCGCCAACCGGGCTTTCGCCTCGGCCACGCCCCAAGCGTCCATGGTGAGCTGGGCTTCCCAATTCGAGGCGACAGCCGCCTTGGTCTGGGCCACACGCTCCTTCTGGGCGAAGCCCTCCAGGGCGATAAGCGATTCCCATTCGTCGGCAAGGACTTGCTTTTCGAGCATGGGCCCGAAGACATCAGCCGATTCCTTCGCCGACTTCGGCTTTGGCATGGTCACGCCGGCATAGGCATTCCAGGTGTCCTGCCCCTCAGCATTGGAACGGGCAAGCGCCGCCTGCTCGCGGTAGCTGGACATCAGGGCGGCCTGCGCTTCCTCTTCCCGCTTCAGGGCGGCGGTCCGCTCATTCGCGGCCCGGGTCGCCGGATCGTAGGCGTCGGCGATGCCCTTCAGCACCGCGGCACGGACCTGCTCGGAAGCGTTGGACTTGTCGAGAATGGCGGTCGCGCGGGCAACTTCCTGCCCGTGCTCTCGGACGGCGGCGCGGACCGGATCGTATTTCGCCAACAGGTTCTGATACTCGACCTGGAGCTTGCGGGCCTCGATAACCGCCGGGTCGAAGGAGTTGCTGACGTGCTCCATCGCTCTGGCAAACTGACGTCCGTTCAGGTCACCCGCAACGAAGAGGTCAATCACCTCCTGCTGCTTGGCGGCAAACCGGTTCTGCGCGGCCGTCGAACTGTCCATCTCCTCGGCCAGAGCTTGGACGGCCCGTGCATTCCGAAGGGTGGTCTCGGTCGCTTCCTGGGCCTTGCGCGCGGCCTCCTCATCCGCCCGGCGCTTTTCCTGCTGCTTCTGGATGGCCTCGGCCAATGTCCGGTTATGGGCTGCTGTCGCTTCCCGGTATTCCTTGGTCCCCTCGGTCAGGCCCTCAAGGGTGGCCCTCGACGCGCGGGCCGTGTTGACGAACTCCACCAGGCCCTGCCCCGTGATGCCCACGGTCTTCGCCAGGGTTGACATTGCGCGGGCGCCGTCTTCCGCCGAAACCGACCCCTTGTCGATGGCCGCCTTGGCCTCGCCGAACACGCGGACGATCTTTGCCCCCGCATCGGTCACCACGCCCGCCTGCCGGGCGATGGCCTGGAACTCGCGCGAGGTGCCCGTCAGCCGCTTCGTGGTGTTCTCTACCGATCCGCCGACGGCATCGAACAGGCCCTGGATCTTGCGCAGATCCTCGGCCACCGAGCCGTTGTCGACGGTCAGGCGAGCAAGGCGCATATCGGTCATGGGCGACACCCAACGAAATGGGAGCCGCAGCAAGGCCGGGCGCCCAGAATCAGGAAAGCCCGCCGATGGCGGGCCTATGCGTTTGGAGCCTTACAGCTCCCGGATCATCATCGCCGGGGCGCCTCGCTTTGCGCCCTCGGATCGAACCCACTGGAACTGAACTTGGACAAGATTCCCGTACCGCCGGCGCACGGTGTCGCAGGAAACCTTGTAAACGCCGTTGGGGGCCTGGTCGGAGAACCCACGCTCCAGTTTGCCGGCGTAGGGTTCATCATCGGTCAGCAAATACTCGGTGCCCTTCGGCAGATCGAGCACCCACCTGAAGTCCGACGGCTCCATGCCGTCGCTGACGTCGTCGCGGAACACCCCGTCCACGAACAATTGCCGGAACTCGCGGAAGACGATGTTGTCCGCCCGCGGGTGGAGGTCGATCGGGCTGTTGGCGAACAGGATGTCCAGGGCAAAGCAGATGATCTCCGGCATGTACCGGAACTCGAACACCGCGACGCCGAAGGGGGAGACACTTTCAATCGGCGCCCCCTCCTTCCCATCCATCCACTGGTCCCACCCGGCGGGCCGGGCTTCCATCTTGGCCCGGCCCAACTCCTGGTGGATGCGCTGAACGAACAGTCGTTTCACCTCCTGCTCCGCGCCGCGCAGCATGAGGAAGACCTGCCGGTCGAACACGGGATCACGGGCCATGGTTCATTCCTCCCGCTGGCGCGACTTCATCACCGCCTCCAGCAGCGCGCCGGTAGCCGGCCCGTCCGGGTAGAGTTCGTTCGCCCGCGCCACGCTGGCGCGAACGTCGGCGATCTGCCGCTTCGTCCAGACGCCCGGCTTGCTCTCGCCCTCGGCCCGCATTTCCGCCTCAGCCTCGGTCATGAGCGCGAAGGCGTCCATCATGAGGGTGGATTGGCTCATGGCCCGCGGACCTTCGGGGAGGTGCCCAACCCCCATGCCACCCTGCGACATGCGCCAGAGCCGCACCATCGTCCAGGCCCAGCCGGGAATGAAGCGCTTGGGGTTGACGTGCCACGTCTCCCCCAGCACCTCCCACGGTCCGATTACGGCGTCGTCTGGGTCTCCACCATCTCCGTCACGGTATCGGTCGGGCTCGGCTGCGACGGCTGCGGCGAGGCGGAGGACTTCACCCCGCGGCGAGAGTTTCCCCCGCGGCCCCGCAGAGAGTTCAGCTCCTGCACCTTCTCGCCGATGGCGTTGATGTCCTCCGGCGGAATGGCGTTCAACGTCGCGGTGGTCGGATAGCCGTTCTCGGCGAGGAAGGGCACGATGTCGCCGTCCAGGTCGCGGACACCTTCGAAGCCGATCAGGTAGTGCAGGGTGCGGAGGCGCGCCACGTCCTTGGTGAAGCGCAGGCGGGCCGCACGAATATCCCGAACGGATTCCGAATTGTCGGCGCGCTCGTACAGGTCCTGGAACGTCCCGCTCAGCTCCTCGGGCACGCCGCCGCCGGACTTCTTCAGCGCCTCCTTCACCGCGACGAAATCCGGATCGTCGCTCGGAATCAGGCCGCTCGCCTCGATGGCGCGGAACAGCTTGCGGTCACCCGGATAGGTCGGCAGGCGGACCAGCGCCTCCTCGAAGGCGGCGTTGATGTCGAAGCTGGGGACCTGCAGCTTGTAGACGGGCTGGTCGGGGTTCGCCTTCAATTCGGCCTCAAGCTCGTCCAGTTCGGCGAAGGCGTCGGACAGCAGTTCTTCGCCCGCTTCGACATCCTTCTTCAGGTCCGCGTCGCCCGGAATCGCCTCCAGCGCGGCGGAAGCGTTGGCGAGCTTGCGGTTGGCCTCAGCCACGGTGTCGCGGGCCTTCTCGATCTGGTCCACCAGCGGGGTGAACAGGAAGGGCTTGGCGGCGGTGATGGGCAGCATGGACATAGGATGGTCCTTCGGGATGGGATTGGGAATCAGGGAAAGGCCGTCAGGGAGACGGCCTATGCCGGGGCGATGATCGTGATTGGGCGCTCGACACGCTCGGTCACGCAGGACTCGCGATCGGCGGAGAGGACAAACTTGCCGTCGGGGCCGAGCTTGTAGGCGACGTACCAACCTTCGGTGTCGTCGGCCTCGATCACGTTGGTGATCGGTTCGCCAGAAGCCGCGTCCACGATCCTGCAGAGGCGGGCGCCCGGCTGGTCATAGCGGATGCGCATGAGCGGTCAGCCGGCGGAGCCGATGCGCGGGGCGCCAAGCGGCCCTTCGTCCGGAGCGATGGAGGCAAGCGCGGCCAGAGAGGCGCGCTGAAGCGTCTCCGCCTCCTCCAGAAGCTTGACGATGCAGGCGTTGTTCTCGGCGACCAACCGAGCGACCGGGCTCGGATCGGCCGCGATCTTGAGCGTCTTGGCCTCGACTTCCCCTGCGATCAGGGGAAGCAGGTCTTCCAGCTTCCGACCAGCGGGATTGTCGGCCGACATGAGAACCGCGCGCCGGTCGGAGCAGAGGGTGACGGCC
This sequence comes from Azospirillum himalayense, assembly GCF_042657465.1. NCBI lineage: Bacteria > Pseudomonadati > Pseudomonadota > Alphaproteobacteria > Rhodospirillales > Azospirillaceae > Azospirillum > Azospirillum himalayense. The sequence goes on from NZ_JBHSLC010000114.1 coordinate 14,754, forward strand.
TCATCGCTGACGTTGGCCGTCAGCTGCTCGCGGGCGAAGTCCAGCGCCGAAGAGAGGCTCTCGGCGGCGCTGTGATCCGGGTTGGGCGCGATGCCCAACGCCATGCCGCGCTCGTCCGGGCCGGTGACGGCGCTGAAGCGGCCGCCGAAGCGGTCGATTGTGATGGAGGCGTCGGGCTTCGGCCCCGCCAGCGGCGGAAACTCGCCCGGCGGCGTCAGCACGTTGCCGGTGACGGTGAAGTCCAGCGTCTCGCCGTCCTTGCCGTGCGGGTGGACATAGAAGGTCACGCGCTCGCCATCGACAACGGTGGCGCGAAGCGCGAAGTCGATGATGCCGACGGAGGCGGCATCGCGGAAAAACTGTTCCAGGTTCTTCATATCTTCCTCGGGATCAGGAAGGTTTCGGGAAATCGCGAAGGGCGGCAGAGCGCATCCCGGACGCTCCGCCGCCCGCACCTCGCGCGGGTGGTCAGCCTCTCGGCCAACGGGTGTTCCTGGTCCGGGTCAGGGAAAGGCGAAAAGCCGGCTTACGGCGCCGGCACGTAGGTCGGCGGGCCGGAGGACTTCAGGCTGATGCTGAAGGTCTCGGCGCTGCCGTCGTCGCCCTTGCGGCTGTAGCTCTCGACCACAAAGGTGCCCACGAAGCTGTCGCCGTGGCCCGAGATGATCTGGCACTCGATGTAGCCGGTGGCGTCCATGGCCATGGCCGCGTTCCAGATTTTGCGGGCGCCGACGGTCAAGCTGTCGAAGATGCCGTCGCCGGAAATGGAAAGTTCCTTCGAGGCGCCGCCCGGCAGGTACTCCTTCCAGCCGGCGGAGCCGACGTTGGTGATGTCCACCGCGCCGCCGTTGAGCTGGAGGTTGGTCGACTTGAGGCCGCCGATGGTCAGAAAGGTCGGCGTGGCCGCGCCGTCGCTGACCTTGATGGTGAAGGCGCGGCCGGCCTTCGCCTGGATGGACGTGGAGGTCGCCATGATCGCTGTGCTCCTCGATTACAGAGCCGGGACGCGGAAGGCCGCCACGGTGACCGTGGTGGTCGCCGAGTAGCTGACGGACACCTTCGACGTGGACGGGTTGTTGAAGGCGCGCGCGGGGAACGGCCCGATGATGCGGTCGCCGCCGGCCGGCACCGCCACGACCTGGTTGGCCTTCGAGACGATACCCAGACCGGGAACGGAGGCTGCGACGGTCTGGGCGGCGATCGTCACATTGATCGGACTGGCCGAGCCGTTCTTGACGTGAAGGACGATCCGGTCGCTGGCATTGACAAAATCGTCGCCTCCGCCGGCGGCGTTGGAATAGGTCAGCGCGGCGCCGACCTCGCTGGTGTCCTGAACACTCAGAGTTGCCATGGGGCTTTCTCCATTTACGTGAAAAAGCCGCCACGGCGGGATGCCGGGCGGCTGTGATTCCCGTCATCTCGGGAAAGGGTTGAGCGAGAGGCTTAGGCGATCCCGTCAGGGATCAGCTCCAGCCGGAAATCGACCTGGAGAGGCACGACAACCCAGCGCAGACCGGGGTTGCCGTCGTTCGCCGGGCGGTCCTGACCGTCCACAGCCGTCAGGGTCTGCACGTCGGTGATGCGCACCAAGTCGCCGAGCTGCAGCCCGTCGACATGCGGCTCGTACAGCAGGCCCACCGACAGGGCCAGGCCCTCGACCGCATCGACCTGCGTGCCTTCCGGCGCGTAGACCAACACCTGCCAGATGCCGGACGCCTCGGTCAGCACGGCGCCGGTCTTCGCCTTGCGCTCCCAGATCAGGGACACGCGCAGATGCGCCCGGTCGGGAGACGGCTGGAACGATAAGTCGCCCAGACGCCCAATGTCGGATTCCGGAATCGGCCCATCGGCCAGAACAGAATGCAGGGCAGCGCGGACGGCAGCGTCATCGATCATCGTCACGCTCCGACGTGCAGATCCCACAGCACCGCGACGCCGGCCTGTCGGGCGGCGACCGCCGTCTTGACCCGCCAGCGCTGCGCACCGATCAGCACGCTGTGGGCCGCAGACGGCTCGACCGGCACGCCGGCGACGTCCAAAGTGACCTGCGGCACGATCAGGCGCTGGTCGCCCACGACGATCCCGCCGAGGAGCTGTCCAGCCTCGAAGCTGCGCACCGCGGCCTTCAAGGGCCGGTCGCAGGCGAACGAGAAGGCGGCCGGCGCGCCAGCGGCCACTGGCGCCGGCAAGGCCCGGTCGAGCGGCACGTTGGCGAAGACGTTCCCGGCCGCCGAGACGGGAGCGGTGATGGCGAAGGCCTCACCGCCGATCACGGCACGGTCACCGGTCAGGAGCTGGCCAGTGGTCAGCGTCGCCTTGATGCTGACGGTCGAAGCGCCGGCCGGCGCCGCGGTAGCGACGATCCAGCCGGAGCCGGTTGGCGGGTTCAGGGTGTTCTGGTTGCCGGTGGTGGCCCGGAAGGTCGCCGACGTGCCCCAACCGCACAGCAGCCGGGCGCGCAGGCCTTCGGGGTCGTGGTCCACCGGGAAGGGGATGGGCGGGATGTCCACCGAATAGGTCGCCCCGCCCACGGTGAAGGTGCCGCCGACTGCAGGCGCCACCTCCGACCGGAGGAGATCAAAGCACGCCCCCTCGACCGGCAGGTCGATGGTCCCGAACCGCAAGGGCTGCGTGGCGCGGATCGCCCGGCACGGGATCGAGTCGCCGGTTGGGGGCGTGTAGAGGGCCGGGACGCCCAGAACCCGAAACTGGACGGCCATCTGCTGGGCGCCGTAGGTCATGGGCGTTGCTCCGGGTGCAGGACGGGCGGCTTCTGGCCGCCCTGCCCTATCAGGCCGCGCTGGTGGTGGTGCCGTTCAGGCGGACGATGACGGTCGACGCGGTGTTGCCCGCCACCTCGACCGCACCACCGATCGGGTACTTACCCGAGCCGGGACCGTCGCAGCGCTTGGCCGCCACGTCCCAGGACACCGCGCCACCGCTGGCGAAGGTCTGGGACAGGCGCTTGGGCAGTTCGAAAACCCCTTCCAGGGTCCCGACAACCGGCTTGCCTTCCGCCGCGTCGGTGGAGGCGACGGCGAAGAAGCCGCCCACCATGAAGCCCTGCCCCGACACGACACCGCCGGCCGGGGCAACCAAATCCAGGCTGGCGCCCGGCTGAACATAGTTGCGCATCGCGCGTCTCCTCAAAAAGCGAAGGGCGGCACGTGGCCGCCCCGTCAAAGGTTTCCGTTCAGTTCAGCCCGTTAGGCTCCGGGGTTCTTGTAGAAGCCGCGGGGATCGATGATGGCCGCCGCGAAGTCCAGCCGAGCCTCCATCGCCAGACCGTCCACACCCGGCACCTTCTCCAGTTCGCCGACCTGCACGCCCTCTTCACCCTCCAGGTAGGCGTATTCCAGGGTGTCGAAGATCGTCGGATTGACCACGCCGTACCAGGCCGTCGCCGAGTTGCGGGTCAGCCGCGGATCGCTGACGTAGTTCAGCGCCGTCATGTAGTCCGGCACCGCATCGTCGGCCTTCGTCGCACGCACCTTGTCGGCGACGATGGTCGCGGCGACGGCCTTCAGCGCCAGCGGGACCAGCAGCGTCGCCAGCATCAGGCCCAGCTCGGCCTCATTGTCATCCCGCTGCTGCCCGATGGCTTCATCCGCCGAGGCGATGGAGGTGACCGACAGCTTGGTGCCGGTGCCGGCGAGGTTCTTGCGGTCGGCGTGGAACAGTTCCTTGCCATCGGCGAGAACCGGATTGCTGGTGATGAGGCCCCAGACGATATCGTTCTGCAGGCGGGCCGCCGAGCCGCCGAAGGCCTGCGGAACCGTCGTGAAGGCGCTCAGATCGTCGTTCACGATCATCTGACGGGTGACGCGCAGCTGCCGGGCGTAGGTGTCGAGCTGAATCGAGGCCCCGCTGTCCTTGAACGAGCCGGCCTTGATTTCCCCGCCCTCGCCGAGCTTCAGCAGCTTGGGCGCGGCGCCAAGCCGCACGCGGTTCATCTCGCGGAAGTCCGACAGGATGCCACGGCGCGAGAACGGGGCGAACGTCAGCGCCACGGACTCGTAGCTGTCGCGCAGGGTCCGGCGCATCGCCGAGCCCAGCACATGGGGGAAGTCGCTGGTGGTGTGCATGGCGCGACGGACGATCTCGTCACGGTTCATGCCACGTCCGCCACCGACGTACATGCGGGCCACCTCGACCAGCGACATGCCGACGTACTGGCGGGCGTTGTCGGTCAGCTTGTGCTTCGTCGGGTTGACCCGATAGTTGATGTAATCGACCACCCCGGCGTTGCGCGTGTCGCCCTCGTCGGCGATGACCTGGACGTGCGGGTTGATGTTGCGCTGGTTCGACGGCTGGGCGGCGACGTGATCGATCACGGCCCGGTTGAAGGTGTCGAGGCTCCAACCCTCGGTGATCGCGCGGGCGATCATGTCGGACGGCAGGCCGAGCTGGGCGCATGCGGCGCGGCTCTGGATGTGGGCGATGCGATCCACTTCGGCGGCGCGCATGGCGGCCAGCGGATCGGCCTCCGGCTGCGGAGCCGGAGCCGTCGGAGCGGCCTGCGTCTGGGCGGGCGGAACCTGCGGCTGGCCGCGGTTCTCGGTGACGGGCAGGTCCTGCGTCACCGCCGGCGTCTCGGGGGTGTCGGACATGCGATTCTCCTTCGTGTTGTCCGGGGTGGGCTGCGCGGCGGGCGCGCGGGTGAAATCCGGGATGTTGACGTTGACGGTCACCGGAGCCGGGGCAGCCTGCGGCGCACCAGCCGGGCCGTGAGGAAGGGAGCGGGTGCCGGCACCGCCGTCGGCGCCGACCGGGACGAAGGACACCTCCAGCAGTTCCCAGCGCGTGATCTTCCGCGTCTGGGGCTTGGTGGTCTCATCCACCTCGTAGGCCAGGATGCGGTAGCCGACCGACACGTTGCGGAGGATACCGTCCTTGATGTCCTGGACGGTGGGCGCGACGTCATCGCGGGCGGACAGCTTGGCCGTCAGGATCAGGTTGCCGTCCTCGAATCGCGCGGTGCCGGGGACCCCAGTGCCCAGCACGCTTTTCACGTCCCATTGCGAATGGGTATTGAGGATCGACACGCTGCCCGCCTCGAAGCGGGTCAGGTCCACCGCCTCGGCGCTGACCGTCAGCACCTCGTCGTAGTATTCCTCGCGCCACCAGTCGAACCGGCGCACCGTGGCGCCGGTAGATGCAATCAGCTCGACGGTGCGGGCATCGGCATTGAAGGTGGCCGGCTCCAGGCTGGCCGCACGGACGGAGGTGTCGCCGTTGGCGCGCCAGCCCAGCGCCACACCGGGCGGCAACGTGCGTTCGGTGACGGCCCCGCCCGGTGCCGCCCCGTTGGGGGGTGTCGTCATGGATGCCTCTGGGTTTGAGGTCAGGAGTTGACCGCGGCCTGATAAAGCGCGCGGAGCCGCGGTGCGTCCGGATCGCCATCGGCTTCCAGCGCCCGCAAAAGTCGATCAGCCGCAGCGTCCATCTGCTGCGGCGTCAGGTTGTTGGCCGAGCCGGACTTGGTGACCTTCCGTGCGTCGGAATCGAACACCAGCCCTTCGCCGTCCACCGCATCGAAGTAGGCGCGGAACTCGGCCAGCACGGACTTCCAGTGGTAGCCGCGCTCACCGATGGCGGCGATGGGGCTCTTGAGGCCGGCGCGCATCTCGATCAGGTCGGCCAGGGCGTCCTTGTAGGGGTCGATGGAGATGAACCGCGGCGTGTCCCACTCGACGCCGTAGTTCTTCTCCCGGATGCGGCCAGCAACGAACATCCCGTCCACGTACCAGCGCCACAGCGGGTCGAGCTGGAACGGGATGAAGAACGCCCACTGAAGCTGTTCGATCATCGCCCGGAAGTCGTTCCGCCCCGCCCGGATGGACGAATAGTTCGTGTTGCTCAGGTCCCCAGTCAGCAGCTCGTACGTCATGAGCGCGCCCGCGGCGATCTGCTGCAACTCGGCCCGGATGTAGTCCGGGTAGCTCTGGTTATGCGACGGCGTGTTGAACCTGATGTCACGCCCATTGCGCAGCGTGGCGATGGTGCCGGGTTCAATCGTTTCGAGGAGCTGGTTGTGGGCGTCATAGGCGCCGGGCTGCTCAGTCGCCGTACCGGTGAGGCCGCTCGGTCTCCCGTTGTTGTCGTCGTCATCACCGGCCCCGGGGAGGATGAAGGCGGCAACGCTCGCCTCCAGCTTCTTACGGGTCTGCTCGGCCAGCCGGTAATCACCGAGTTCGGAGACGGCCAGCAGCACCGCGCAGAGCCAAGGCACGCCGCGGGCCTGCCCGATCCGCTCCATGGCGAAGAGATGGGCGATGTCGCTTGCCGGCACCGGCTTCGAATCCATCCTGCGCGCCGCTGCCATGGCCGAGCGGTCGCCGGGGTGCGCGTCGAACAGCCAATAGGCTCGCGGGGTGTTGGTGCCGCTGAACTCCACGCCCTGGAAAATGTAGCCGTTGTCGAGTCCAACAGTCTTCTGCTCGTCCAGCAGATCCGGCTCCATCAGTTCCGCCTGGACGGGGACGAACAGCCCATCACGGTCCTGCCGTGTCCGGCGGCGCGTCAGGGTTTCCCCTCCCTCCACCATAGAGCGCCCAGCCAGCACCTGGAGGGTCACGAAGTTCCCGCCCCGCGTCCCTGCGAGGCATTCGCGCGACCACTGCGCAAAGCCGTCGTTCAGCACCTTGTCCAGCTTCTCATTGCCAGTGGCGGCGCGCGGCATGATCCCGGTGCCAACGATGTTGGTCACCAGCTTCGACACCGCCGACCGGGCCGGACCAGCGTTCCGCACCGCCTCGCGCGACAGGCGCCGGAGGAAAGCCCCGCCGCGCAATTCCGAATTCGGCCCGGTTGCCGGGGCACGCCGACCGTTCGCCCGCGCCGCCGACACCGCCTCGTAGGTCCGGACCGTCATCTCCAGCGCGGCCCGGGCCTGGACGCGGCGCAGCGCGGCCCGCGGCGACACGAAGGCAATGGCGCGGTCGAGCGGGTTCATGCGCATGGGTCAGAATCCCCGGCTGAAGCGGGCCACGTTGGTGCATCGACGGTTCGTGCGCTGCTGGCCAGCCACCGCCGCCGCGATCTGGTCGCGCAGGGCGCGCAGTTCCGGCAGGGTGACGCGGCTGAACTCGTTCTCAGACCCATCCGCGCCACGGACGCGGATTGGACGAGCAAGAGGGTCTGTGGCCAGCTTGAAGATGGCCCGCTCGACTTCATCGAGGTCGGCTTGGGTGAAGCTGCTCATCGGCGTGGCCTCATGTTCGGGGTGCGCCAGGAACTCGGGCGGATCTTCGGGGCGGACGGCGGAGCGACGATCTGCTGGACGCTTTCCACCAGGGGCACACCGGCCGGCTGCTCGACGTCAGCGCCCTCATCGTCTTCAGCCCCATCCGGCGCGGGCGGCAGCGGCGGCAGCAGGCGGAACTTCAGGATCTCCGCCGCCGCCTCTTGCATCATCTCGCAGTCGAGGTAGTGGTTGGCGCCCAGCTCGTCCCAGATCGGCTTTCCACCCACCCACCGGCAGGTCTCCGACACGATCTGCTTGGCGTAGACGTCATCGACGTCCTCCGGCACATGCCAGCCGCCAGCCAGTTCCTTGCGCCGCGTGATCTTCTCGAACACGCGGCTCTTGAACTCGTGCGTGTTCAGGCGGTGCAGGATCAGGCCTGCGGATTTCCGCACCCTGCCCCGGCTGTCGACGTCGTTGTCCGTGGTGGTGAACCACTTGTTGCCGGTCAGGTACCGCTCGCCCTTGATGGGCCGGGCGAACGAGCGGCTGAACCGCCGGCAGAAATCGTAGACGGCGTTCTCCGGAACCACCGCCGGCTTGCCGGGCCGGTAGCCGGAGTCAATCAGCAGCAGGTTGACGCCTGTATTGCCGGGCAGAGCGGCCCGGACGATGCCTTCCAGCTCGTCCCAGACCTCGGCGCCGTCGGTTTCGCCCGGCAGATAGCCATAGTCGATCAGCCAGGACTCCCGCCGGGCACCCCACCCGCGCATCACCCAATAGACGCCGCGCTTCTGCACGTCGACCGTCAGGACCACCCGTTGGACGCCGTAGGGCACCTGCCCCCGCTTGTAGGGCAGCTTGCAGTCCGTGACCGCGGAGTGCTTCGGAGCGTCTCCCGAGACGGCGTGCAGTTCGCCGAAGCCCGTGTTGACGACGCCCTGCACCTTCCCAGGCTCGCCGGACGCCAGGGCGGACAGCCAGCGCCGAACCAGCTTGGCCCAGGACTTGAACTTGGACATCAGCCCGCTGGACCAGATCGAGAAGCAATCGGTGTCGGGGTCAGGCCCCACCACCGTTCCATCCGGCTCCACCCGCTGCCCCGGCGCGACCGGCCTCATGCGATCGCACATCCGCTCCTTGTGCGCCTCGGCGATCGGCACCCCGCAGCATCCGCAGATCATCTTGACCGTGCGGGCCGCCTGACCGGGCGTCGCCGTTCCGTCAGCCTTTCCGTCCCAATCCAGCAATCCCGAGTGCGGGATGAAGTAGTCGCCGCATTCAGGGCAGGGCCACGCCATTTCGTGGCGCGAACCTTCCCACCAGAGCTTGATGATCGGGCTGTTGACCTTCTTCAGGTCGGCGATCGCCCAATGCTCCAGCCCCGTTTCGGGATGCCGCTCCTTCCGGATGACGCCGGTCTTCGGCGTCGAGATGATCCCGATCTTGCCGTTGGCGTAGGAACCGATACGCGCCTCGCCCTGCTCGACCGGATCGCCTTCGCCGTCGATGTCGTCAGCCAGGCGGTCTCGTTCGTCGATGAAGACCAACGCGGCTTCCTGACCGGCCAGCTCGGAGCCGGAACTGGCCCAACTCAGGATCAGCGGCGCACCGCTGACCATCTTCAGCGTCTTCTTCTGCTTCTTCCCCCAGAGCGTCTTGCCCTTCAGGCTCTTGGAGGAGTTCAGCATCTCGACGATGCGCGGCTCAATGGTGCGCTCGACGAAGGTCTTGGTCGGGCCGTAGTAGATGACCGGCGCCGGCTCATGGTCCAGCTTCTTGCCGATCACCGCCTGGACGGCTCGTGACTTCCCCTCTTGGGCGCCGCAAACGAAGACAATGCGGCGCCACCGCGGGTCCCAGAACGCGCGCACGAACGGGATGAACTGCGGTGTGTGGGCCATGCGGTAAGGACCGGGCATCCCCTCCTTCTTGGGGAGGACGATGTTCTCCTCGGCCCACTCGTCGGGTTCCATCTCCGGAGGCGGATCGAGAGCCGCCGCCATCCGGTTGAGAAGGTCACTCGCCTTCCGATTCATCGACGGCCCCACCGTCGTGCAGCTCATCGACGAGCCCGATCGCGGCCTTCCGCAGGTTCGTGCTCAACCGCTCCAGCAGCCGGCGAACCTCAGCCTGGATCAGGGTGTAGGCCTCGGTGTCGGTCTTGCCGGCGACCTGACGGGCCAGCAGCCCAGCGAACCCCTCGAACTGGCCGCGGAACTCGGTGATTGCGGCATCCACCGCCACCTCCACCTCCGCCCGCGGGATGTGCTCGCGGTCGTGCTTCGCCAGTTCGCGCTTCTTCAGCTCGACGTCGAGCCGTTCCTTTTCGCGCCGGGACTCGGAGACCGTCGTGTTCCGGCCGCCGGCCGAAGCGCCTTCCTCCATCGGCAGCACCACCGCGGTCGGCTGCTTTTCAGCCTGACGCGCCGGCGCCTCTCCCGCAGCCTTCGGAACCGGCGGGCTTGGGGCTGGCCCTTGCCCGCTCAACCACCGTTGCGCCGCGGTGCCCAGCTTCGACTTCGGCTTCGTCGGGTCCGTGTTGTCCGCCAGCCAGCGCATGGTGGCGGTGAAGGTGACGCCGAGCAGCGGCATCTCCTGCCCGTTGACCAGCTTGGACACGGTGCCCTTCGTCACCGTCACCGGCTGGCCATCGTCACCGACGATCCCCAGCGCGTTGAAGCGATCGATGAACTCCTTCGCGCTGGTCTGGGGCCGTTCGCGGGCCATGGGTAAAACCGATCAGCCCTTCGGGCGCAACGTCGCGACGTTGGCCGGGAGCGAAGCGCTCGTCTCGACAGGCATGCCGGCGGAGCGTGCCGTAGCGATGCTGTCAGCGACCTCGCCGAAGCCGGCGCGGCGCCACGCGATCTCCTGGTCACCGAACAGGACGAAGCCCTCGTAGATGGTCGCGAGGTTCATCACGGCGATGGGATTGCTCGGCCATTCGGAACCGAGGGCGGCCTTCACGCACTCACGCCGCAGTTCCTGCATGACAATGGGCGGGAGCGAGGGGTCCGGGGGGATGGTGGTCATGTGGGTCTCCATCGGGTCCGGCGCAGCCACGCCCCGGACGCGGTCAGGGGGTCACGCAAAGGCGACCGCCGGACCCGATGAAGATCGGGAAACCGCTCGGTCGTGTCCTTCCCGGTGGCTGCCGGGAAACTCACCGCCCGTGGCTGCAGGCGGGTGGAAACTGGAAGGGCTGGAAACCGGCCCATCAGAGGCCGAGTTGCAAATTTTCAACTTCGTTCCGAGGGTTGCGGACCGTTCTTCACACGAGGGCCGGTCAGCAAACCCATGGTTTCATTGAAACCGGAGCCGGAAAATCCTCGCGACATGGGGCCGGTGCTGCCCCCGGGTCTTTTGCCCCTGGAAGGACCCGGATACGTCTAGAAACGCGCCAGGAGCGCGCTGGATGCGTTCTGAGACCATGCCCGCTACCCACATAGCGCAAACGCTTTCGAGGCACCCCACGGCGCTCCTACGTGCATCTTCGCTCACCGGGGGCATCGCACGCCCTCCATCCACCTCACACAACCCCGTCAGCACCCCGACGCACTGCTGCAGCTCTCCACCAGCACCCCAGCGGAGCGCAGGACGAGCGAAGGCATCCACGGCGGAGAGGCGCATGGGCGATGATCCTGCGGAGACGGTGGGAGTGGAGGCGCTGGGCACCAGGGCCAACAGCGAGGGGCTACGTCGCCGACTTGGGCGAGCTGGTCACCAGAACGACAAAACCCGCCGCGGACGAACCGGGCGGGCGGGCAGCAAGCGAAGTCAGAAATGAATATGAGCCTTGCGGCTGATGTTCGGTGGGCCAGCTATGCCCAGTAACGGAAAACTGCAGATGTCATATTCAGGCGTCAAGCGAAATCGTCAGCGCTGGGGGTCTCCCACGCGCACGTATGGGCACGCGCACGCGCGCAACCACCACCACCAAATAGATTCTCTTCTCTTCTCTTGGAGCCGTTTTCCCATGGGACAACCGTGGGACGTCCCATGGGACAATGGGCTTTGTCCTATGGGACATTCGCACTTGTCCTATGGGACATCGGGCATTGTCCCATGGGACACAACCACGCCGCGACAATGCGCAATTCCCATTCCCGTGCGAACCAATCGCACCGACCGGCGCCGCAAAATCTGTCCTATGGGACAAAGCCGGTTGTCCCGTGGGACATTGGCCTGTGTCCCGTGGGACAAATGCCGTTGTCCTATGGGACAAACGCCAATGTCTCATGGGACTTCGGTTCGGCAAAAAAGTTATCCACAAGGCATTTGCGGGCCTCACCCGGCCTTCAACGGCCCTTCCCGGCATGTTTCGGACGTTACAGGCGCCCCCGAGTCGTTACTGATACGCCGAGTCGCCCAATCAGCCAGCACCACGCTGTTCGCCGTGCGGAGCAAGCTGGACAACATCCGGCCGGGCACTGCATGCCCAAGCACACCCACAAGGAGTTCATCAAATTCCTCGCCGCCGTGGAGCGCGGCGTCCCGGCGGGCAAGGTGATCCACGCCATCGTCGACAACTACGCCACCCACACACATCCGAAGGTACTGGCTTGGCTGGCTAATCATCTCCGTTGAGTGTTCCATTTCACGCCCAAGTCCGCTTCCTGGAACAATGCCATTAAAGACTTCTTGTTGACCATCACCCGCCGAAGCATCCAGTGTGACGTCTTCAAGACCATGGCCGATCTCCATGAAGTCATGGCCCGTTGTTTCCGCACCTACAACAAGGCCGCCAAACCCTTCGTCTAGACCAAGTCAGCCGACGCCATTTTCGTCAAACCCGTCGGGACGTCTGCTCTTCTTAAATGATCTCTTGCGCTAGCAGGGCGCGGAAAAACGGGCTGATGCAGTGCCTTTGCCTCCGCTAAGGCTTGAAAAAGGCGTTTTTGCCGCCCGTTTTGGTCGGAATGGAGCGTTTT
>NZ_JBHSLC010000115.1:0-67282 GCF_042657465.1 Azospirillum himalayense
ATCTTGGCGGCGGCGCTGACCGCGTTCAGCGTGGCGGCCTTCAGCGCGGCGTTGTCGTGTTCGGCAATGACGAGAATGGACATGTCAGATCACTTTCCCTTCAAGGCGCACTGGCCCCTCAGATCGCGCGGGCTTCGTTCTTCAGCTTGTCGACCAGGGCGGCCACGTCGGCGACCTTGACGCCGGCCTTGCGCTTGGCCGGCTCGGCGACCTTGAGCGTGGTCAGGCGCGGCGCCACGTCGACACCCAGCGCGTCGGGGGCCAGCGTCTCGATGGGCTTCTTCTTGGCCTTCATGATGTTGGGCAGCGAGGCGTAGCGCGGCTCGTTCAGGCGCAGGTCGGCGGTGACCACGGCGGGCAGCGTCAGCTGCACCGTCTCCAGGCCGCCGTCGATCTCGCGGGTCACGGTGACCGCGCCCTCGCCCGGCACGACCTTGGAGGCGAAGGTGCCCTGCGGCCAGCCCAGCAGGGCGGCGAGCATCTGGCCGGTCTGGTTGCAGTCGTCGTCGATCGCCTGCTTGCCGAGGATGACCAAAGTCGGGCCTTCCTTGTCGACCAGGGCCTTGAGCACCTTGGCGACGGCCAGCGGCTGCGTCTCGGCGTCGGTCTGGACCAGGATGCCGCGGTCGGCGCCCATGGCGAGGCCGGTGCGCAGCGTCTCCTGCGCCGCCGTCGGGCCGACGGTGACCACGATGACCTCGGTCGCCTTGCCGGCTTCCTTGAGGCGGACGGCCTCCTCGACGGCGATCTCGTCGAAGGGGTTCATGCTCATCTTCACGTTGGCGGTCTCAACGCCGGAACCGTCCGCCTTGACGCGGATCTTGACGTTGTAATCGACCACCCGCTTGACCGGGACGAGGACCTTCATATCCCACCCTTTTCTTGAATTATGCAGGCGCACCTTCGCCGCTGGCGCCGAATCGGGCAGCTTGTGACAGCGCTGCGACCATAGGAGTTGATGTTTTGGCTGTCAACGCCGCCTACGCCGCAAGCGCGAAGGAGGCGGAAGTGCATCAACGGTTTGCGCCCGGAACCCACAGCACGTCGGCCGCTCCGTTCGCATTCAGTTTCCGGCTCAGCACGAACAGGTGGTCGGACAGGCGGTTGGCGTATTTCACCGCCGCCGGATTGATCGGTTCCACCTCGGCCAGCTCGGTCATCAGCCGCTCGGCGCGGCGCACCACGGTGCGGGCCAGATGCAGATGCGCCGCCGCCGGCGAGCCGCCGGGCAGGATGAAGGAGTTGAGCGGGGCGAGGTCGGCGTTCATCGCGTCGATCTCCGCCTCCAGCCGGTCCACCTGCGACTCCAGGATGCGCAGCGGCGGGTAGGCCGGGTCCTCCGCCTCCGGCGTGCAGAGGTCGGCGCCCAGATCGAACAGGTCGTTCTGGATTCGCGAAAGCATGGCGTCGGTTTCCGGCTGGTCCGCGGTGTGCAGGCGGACCAGCCCGATGACCGCGTTCGCCTCGTCCACCGTGCCATAGGCGGTGACACGCGGGTCGTGCTTGGGCACGCGGCGCCCGTCGCCGAGCGAGGTCTGGCCGCGGTCCCCGCCGCGGGTGTAGATGCGGGTCAGCTTGACCATGATTCCTGTGGGTGTCCTCAATCAGCCGTGGGTCAGGATGGCGAGCAGGAACAGCACGAGCGCCACCCCCTGGAGCGCCACGCGCATCCGCATCGCCCGGTTCGATTTGCGCGAATCGCCCTGTCCGCCGCGCGCCATGAAGAACAGCCCGGAGAACAGCGACGCCACGACGAGGCCGAGCGCCACGATCAGCAGAAACATGACGAGTCCGTTCATGGCGCCATCATACCTCACGGTCCAGGTTACGCCCACACCGGCCAAACCGGTTACACGGGCATTCCGATGCGAGGCGCCTGTTGCGCTGACGCCCGGTCTTCTTACATTGTCGCGGACGACCCGGACGGCGAGAGGAATTCGGTATGCGGCGGCGGAGTTTCCTGAAGGCGGCGGCGGCCACCGGTCTGGCGGCATCGGCCGGGGCCTTTCTGACGACGCGCCGCGCCGCGGTGGCCCAGCCGTCGGAAGTGCTGGCCGCCTTCCCCGACAAGTTCATCTGGGGCGCCTCGACCTCCTCCTATCAGATCGAGGGGGCGGTCACCGCCGGCGGGCGCGGCCCCAGCGTGTGGGACACCTTCAGCCATTCCTTCGGCAAGGTGGCGAACGGCGACACCGGCGACGTGGCCTGCGACCATTACAACCGCTACGCCGAGGACGTCGACCTCATGGCGAAGGCGGGGATGAACGCCTACCGCTTCTCCGTCGCCTGGCCGCGCGTCCAACCGACCGGCACCGGCTCGGCCAACGCCGAGGGGCTGGACTTCTACGACCGGCTGACCGACGCGCTGCTGGCCAAGGGCATCGCGCCCTGGCCCTGCCTGTACCATTGGGACCTGCCCCAGGCCCTTCAGGACCGCGGCGGCTGGACCAACCGGGACATTGCCGGCTGGTTCACCGACTACGCCCAACTCGTCGCCGCGCGGATCGGCGACCGGGCCAAGCATTGGACCATGCTGAACGAGCCGTCCGTCCACGCCATCTTCGGTCACGGGCTGGGCGGGCACGCGCCGGGGATGACCGGCAAGGGCAACTACTTCAAGGCGATCCACCACCAGAACCTCGCCCAGGGCATGGCGCTGAAGGCTCTGCGCGCGGCGGGCGGGGCCAAGGGCTGGCAGCTCGGCACCGTGCTGTCGCTCCAGCCGGTCTGGCCGGTCGGCGGGCTGGACGCCAATTACGCGGCCTCGCTGATGTGGGACGCCGTGTGGAACCGCGCCTGCCTCGACCCGCTGCTGCGCGGGGAGTATCCGGAACTGCTGCGCGACGGCTTCGCCCCGCTGGTCAAGGCCGGCGACCTGGAGGCGATTCGCCAGCCCATCGACTTCCTTGGCATCAACTACTACAGCCGGATGCACCAGCAGCCGGACCCGGCGGGCCTGTTCGGCACCGGCTACGGCTCCCCGCCGGAGGGTACGCCGACGACCGGGATGGGCTGGCCGGTGGAGCCGGACGGCATCGCCGAGATCCTGATCGAGCTGAAGCAGGAGTACGGCAACCCGCCGGTCTACGTGATGGAGAACGGAGCCGCCTATCCCGAGCAGGCCGGGCCGAAGGGCTTTGTCCAGGACAACGACCGCATCAGCTACCTGCGCCGACACATGCTGGCCGGCCATCAGGCGCTGGAGGAGGGGGTCGACCTGCGGGGCTGGTTCGTGTGGAGCCTGCTGGACAATTTCGAGTGGGCCGAGGGCTACCAGCGCCGCTTCGGCCTGATCGAGGTGGACCGCCAGACCTTGGAGCGCCGTCCCAAGGCCAGCTACCGCTGGTACGCCGACGTGATCCGCAAGAAGGGCGTTCCGACCTCGGTGTAAGGGGTACGGTTCAAGGGGATGGGGCTGCGATCATGGCGCCTGTTGCCGCCGGCCAGCCGACGCGTTTCGCCATCCAGAAGGCGCGCGGCAAGGGCTGGAAGACCTTGGAGGTCGGGGAGGACCTCGACCACGCACGCGCCCGCTTCAACCTGATGGTGCGGGTGAATCCGCGCGCCTATTTCCGCCTGATCCAGCTCGACCACAACGCCGGGGCCGGCGGCGACGGGATCGAGTTCAACTGGAAGCTCGTCGAGCTGCATGACCCCAACCAGGGGAGAGCGGCCGGGACGGAACGCAAGCCCGCTCCGGCGAGGCCGGCGCCCAGCGCCGCCGCCAGAGGCGCGACCAACGGGCCACGGCGGCGGGAGAGGGTGGCGCTGCCGCTGCGCTTCTACGCCGCGGTGGTGGTGGCCGGGGTGCTGATCGGCGGTCTGCTCTATCTGCGCTACGGCCTGCCGGGGCCGTGAAGACGGATCAATCCTCGGCCGTGTAGCCCTTGCGGCGCATGCACAGGGCGAAGATTTCCTTGCGGTAGCGGAATTGTGGTGTCTCCGGCAACGGCCGGTAGGGATAGCCGCGCAGGCGCATGGTGTTGTCCACCTGCTCGGTACACTCGTCATAGGCGGCGGTCGCCGTGGTTTCCGTGGCCGTCCACTCCCGGTAGGCCGGGGTGCTGCCGCAAGCGGTCAGCAGCAACGCTCCGCCCGCCAGGATCGCATGTCTCAAGGTCGCCATGCCATGGCCTCCCGCAAAGCGCCCCAGGAGGCGCCATGTGTGGATCTATACCACGTTTTTGCGCGCGCATCGGTTAACGGATGGGGAATCGGCCGGTCCTTCCGGGGGTGCCGAGGGGAGGGGGACCTGATGCCGCCGCAACGCAGGCGCACAAAAATCGCGCCCGGAAATCCGCCGCAATCTGGTAACACCGTTGGGCATTCGCGATATTGGGCAAGTGATGTTCGGTTGGCGTCTCGAACGGAGGATGGTCATGACGGGTGGTTCGCGCCGCGCGGTCGCGTTGGCTGTGGTGGTGCCGGTTCTGGCGGCTGGTCTGCTGGCGGGCGCTCCGGTGCGGGCGCAATCGACCGCGGACATCCAATGGGCCCAGACCATCCTGAAGGACAAGGGCTACAACATCGGCGGGCGGGCCAACGGCCAGATGCACGCCGAGACGAAAGCGGCGCTCGGCAAGTATCAGGCCGCCCACGGACTGCCGGTGACCAACCAGCTCGACAAGGCGACCATCGCCAAGATGATGGGCGAGCGGGAAGGCAAGGTCCCCGCGACGGTCGGGAACCTCGCCCAGCAGAAGGTCGGCGGCGGCGGTCCCGGACAGGCGCCGCGCGAGCCGCAGCGCGAGGTGGTGCCCCGCGCTGCGCCCACCCAGCGGATCGACAGCGGGACGGGCAGCGTCGGCGGCGGCGCGCAGTTCAGCGCCGGCCCGCCCGTGACCAGCAGCAGTTCCTCGTCCGGCGCCCCCGCTTCGTCGGCCCCCGCCACCTCCGCTATGGCGTCTTCACAGGGGCAGGGGCCGGTGCCGCAAGCCGCGCCGCGGGCCAGCGTCACCGCGACCACGCCGTCCGGTCAGCCGGTGCCGGTGGTCGAGGCGGCGGCGGACAGCGGGTCGATGCTGCCGGGCTGGGCCGCCAACGGCGCCCGTTACGGCGTGATGGGGGTGATCGGGGCGACGGTGCTCGGCATCGGCTTCGCGTGGTGGCGCAGCGGGCGGGCCAACGCCGCGCGGCCGGCGCCGCGCAACGACGGCCCGCGCGACCAGCGCCGCGAGCCGAGCTTCGGCAGCGGCCGCCGTCGGGAGGAGCTGACCACCGGCGCCCTGCCGCCGCTCAGCAGCGGCGGACGCGGACGGCGGTAGGACACCGTCTTCTTAGGCCATCTCGCTTCAGGCCATCTGCGACATCGGGCACATGGCGTTGCCGCAGCCGGACGGGTTGCAGGCGGGCATCGGCGCGGGCGACGGCTTGGACGCGCCGACGCGCGGCGCCATGATCGCCTTCGACACCTCGGTCCCGCCGCAGGACGGGCAGGACAGGCCGTCGGCCTTGCGGGTGTCGTAATCGGCCATGTTCTTGAACCACTGTTCGAATTCGTGGCCGCAGGCGCAGCGCAGGGCGTAGAGGATCATCGCGGGGTCCCTGGGTGGAATGGGCAACGGTGGGGTGGCGACCATGGCCGAGCTTCGCCGCTCCCCGCGATGACGTGAATCAAACCGCCGCGCTCCGGCCTGGGGAACGGGTCTATTGCGGGCGCTCCGACAGGGCGACGCCCTCCGCGCTGGGATAGACCGACAGCAGCCGCACCGGCTTGTCGCTCAGGTTGCGGCCGCTGTGCCACGCCGCCTGCTCCATGTAGGAATCGCCGGCCTTGTAGACCTGCGTCGGCATGCTGTCGCTGGCGATGGTCAACTCGCCCTCCAGGATGTAGATGAACGGCGAAACGGCGTGCCGGTGGCGGATGATCTCACCGCCGGGCGGCAGTTCGACCAGCCGCGCCGTCACCAGAGGTTTCCCGTCCGGGTAGGCGAAGGCCTTGCCGTCCGCGGTGGTCGTGGCCTGAAGCAGGGTCTTGACGATCGGCCCCGGCGCCGCTGGCTTGTCCTGCGCGGAGGCCCCGCCGGCCAGGGCGATGAGCGCAGCGGTGGCCAGGGTGGTACGAAGGATGGCCACCGTCCGCAAACAGTTTCTCACGATCATCGCGTGCGCTCCATGCCGTGGTCTTGAAAGGACTCTGGCTGCATATCTGTGGCGACATGTCGAAAATGGAGATAATCCATGATGAAGTGCAACCGATTGTCGCGACCTGCGGCGAAGTGCGGCAGCTGGGGGCCTCGCCGCCTCAACGGTGGGTCGTCACCCCCACCTGCCGGCACATGGACAGCAGGGCGCAGGTCGAGCAGCGCGGGCGGTCGCCGGTGCAGATCCATTTGCCGAAGGGCACCAGCCGCTCGTTGATCTCCACCCAGTAATGGCGGGGCAGCAGCTCCATCAGCGCGACCATGGTGCGTTCCGGCGTCGGGGCGGCGACGAAGCCCCAGCGGTTGACGATCCGGTGCACATGCACGTCCACCGCCACCGCCGGAATGCCGAACCCGACCGCCAGGGTCAGCGCCGCGATCTTCGGGCCGACTCCGTGGAAGGCCATCAGGGCGTCCGGCGTGTCGGGAACCTCGCCGCCGTGCTCCGTGATGATGCGGCGGGACAGCGCCCGGATGTCGCGGGCCTTCGGCTCTGGGAAGGTAGCGCCGTCGAGCAGTCGGGTCAGCTCCTCCGGCGTCAGGGCGACCATCTGCTGTGGCGTGCGCGCCACCGCGAACAGCCGCTCGCACACGACGATGGTCGTTTCGTCGCGCGTCCGTGCGGAGATCAGGCTGCCGACCAGCTGCTCGAAGGGGCTGCCATAGCCGCGGTCGCGCAGCGCGAACATGGCGGCCTTCGGGCGTCCGGCCACGGCCTGGCGCAGGCGCCGGAACGCCTCGTCGATGTCGAAGGGGTCCTTGTCGGCGAGAGGGGGCGCGGAGCGCAGGGGCATGATCGGTCGCTGGCATGGTGAAGGGAGCCACACCGAAACAGCGGGCAGGGCAGGGTTGCTCCCCATTTCCCTTTGCAAGGCCGTGCTATTTCAACGAATTAGAAAGTCTTAAATTAGAGGAAGCCGTGACCATGGCGACGGAGACGTTCGACCCGTTCGCTGTGGGCCAGTTCGCAGCGGACCAGTTCGCCTTGGACAAGGCCGGCTGACCGGCCCCCCTTCCTACCCGGCGCTCGAGAACAGCGGGCGGCGCAGGCGGCCGGTGGCGATCTCGGCGCGCAGCGCGTCGGCGTCCATGGCTTGGATGCGCTCCAGCTCCGCCTTGTTGGCGTCGATGAAGGGGTTCCGGTCGGTGGAGTTCTCGGGCCGCGCGTGCTCCAGATGGTAGAGCGGCCCAGGCACCCGCTCGACCCGCAGGCCCAGACGGCGCAGCCGCTCGACGATCTCGTCGTCCTCATAGCCCCAGGAGACGAAGCGCTCGTTGTAGCCGCCCGCCGCCAGCAGCGTCGCCCGGTCGAAGAAGGCGCCGCCGCCCGGCGAATCGCGGTGCATCAGCGGGAAGCGCGGGCAGACCGCGTTCAGCGGCGCTGCCGACAGGGTGTGGCCGAAGCGATGGACCTCCCGACCCAGAATCCAGAAGAACAGCCCGTTGTAGGGAAAGGCCATCACCGCCCCGCCGCGCACCGCGTCGCGGGCCAGCGCGTACTGCACGGGATCGACCACGACGTCGGTGTCGTGCAGGGCGACGACGGGGGTTTCCGCCGCCTCGACCATGCGGTTGAGCAGGTGGGCCTTGTGGGTGAAGGGCGTGTCGTTGCCGGTCAGATGCAGGTGCCGGCAGCGGGCGGCCAGCTCCGGCCCCAGCGCGTCGGCGACGTCGCTCGGCCCCGCCTTGTCCTCGCCGATCAGGACGGTGGTGTCGGCGTGCTTAAGGAGGAAGGAGACGATCCAGCGCAGGTTGCGCTTGCGGTCGGCGCTGTCGGCGCGGAAGGGGACCAGGACGGTGACGTCGCGCAGGTCCAGCCGCCCGTCCGGCCCGGCCCCGTCGAGGATCGCCCGGCGGGCGCGGTAGGCCGCGGCCTGCGCCGCCAGCCGCTCGCGCGCCCCCTCGTCCCGCGGGTCGATGGCGAGGGCCATTTCGTAGAAGGACACGGCGGCGCCGGGGCGCCCGAGATCGGCTTCGATGTCGCCCTTCTGCCGCCAGCCGGGGACGAAATGCGGGTGGCGGGCCAGCAGCGCGTCCAGCACCTCCAGCGCTTCCCCGATGCGGCCGATGGCCTGCAGGGCCTCGCTCAGGTGATACTCGGCGTCGGGAAAATCGGGGCGCAGCGCCAGAGCGCGGCGGTAGGCGGCGATCGCCTCCTCCGTCCGCCAGGCGACGTGGAGCAGGGCGCCGAGGTTGAAGTGCGCGTCGGCGTCGCCGCCGTCCAGTTCCACCGAACGCGCGATCATCGCCATGCCGCGCTCCCGGTCGCCGCCCAGCGCGGCGAGCAGGCCCAGCCGGTGCAGCGCGTCCGGGTTGTCGGGATCGGCGTCCAGGATTCGCCCGTACAGGTCCATCGCCTCGGCCTGCCGCCCGGCCTTCAGATGGTCAAGCGCGATGCCGAGCGCCTCCTCGATGGTCGCCATTCGGTGGGGTCCGTTTCGTCCGTGTGTCGCCTTCCGGCGGATTCCACTTTGACACAAAGGCAATTGCGGGGAAATCATCCGCTCCGGGACCACGCCTCAGGGAAACACCCGATAATGAACGATCATCGCATCAGCAAGAATGGGTCCATGGGAGGACTCACCCGCCGTCAGTTCGGCACCGCCGCGGCCTCGGTCGCTCTCTCGGCTGGCGCGCTCGCCGCCTTCGGCCGGGCGCCGGCCTTCGCGCAGGGCACCGCACTGAAGGTGGGCGTGCTGCTGCCCCGCTCCGGCCTGCTCGCCCAGGCGGGCCAGGCCTGCCAGCGCGGCGCGGAAATCGCGCCGGCCATCCTCGGCGAGCTCGGCTACAAGGTCGAGATCCTGTCAGCCGACACCGAATCGAACGTGGACGTCGCCCGCTCGCGCGCCGAGAAGCTGATCAACGACGGCGCCAACGTCATTGTCGGCGCCTTCGACAGCGGCCAGACCGCCGCCGCCGCACAGGTCTGCGAACAGCGCGGCGTGCCGCTGGTGATGAACATCGCCGCCGCCGACCGCCTGACCGAGCAGGGCTACAAGACCGTCTTCCGCAACTTCCCGACCTCGACCATGCTGGTCACCAACGGTCTGGCGCTGATGAAGGATCTGTTCGCGGTCAGCGGCGTCACCCCGAAGACGGCGGTGTTCCTGCACGCCAACGACACCTTCGGCATGGCGAACAAGCAGGCGATGGACGCCCTGTTCCCGAAGCTGGACATGCCCTTCGGCATCGTCGACAGCATCTCCTACGACCCCAAGGCCCAGGACCTCGCGGTCGAGGTGGCCAAGGCCAAGGCGACCGGCGCCGAACTCGCCATCGTCACCACCCGCGCCAACGACGCCATCATGCTGGTGCGCGAGATGGTCAAGCAGCGCTGGGAGCCCAAGGGCATCGTCTCCCCCGGCTCGCCCGGCCTGTATGACGAGCAGTTCTACAAGGTGCTGGGCAAGTACGCCGACTACGCCATCACCAACCTGCCCTGGTACGATCCCAAGGCGGAGCTGACCAAGCGCGTCGAGGTGGCCTTCAAGAAGCAGTATCCGAACGACCGCTTCGAGGGCTACGCCTTCAACGTCGCCTTCACGCTGGAGGCGATCCTGGTCGCCGCCGACGCCTTCAAGCGCGCCGGCACCGCGGAGCCGGCCACCCTGCTGGAGGCGCTGCGCCAGACCAACCTGAAGGACAAAATGATGGTCGGCCCGGCCATCACCTTCGACGAGAAGGGGCAGAACACCCAGCTCGTCTCCGCCTGCCTGCAGAACCGCAACCTGCGCCCGACCGTGGTTCTGCCCAAGGATTCGGCGGAGATGGACCCGGTGTTCCCGATGCCGGGCTGGGGCAAGCGCGCCTGATCGAGGGAGTGTGAGACGGGAGGCGACGCGGTCACAAAGGGCCGCGTCGCCTCCCTTGTTGTTATGCCGTCTGGGCTTCCAGCGCGTAGGCCAGCAGCCGTTCCACCGACGCGCGGCGGTCGCCGGCCGCGGCGAAGCGGGCGCGGGCGTCGGTGGACTGCCGGTCGCGGAAGGCCGCGTCGCTGGCCAGGGCGGCGGCGCGCTCCAGATAGGCCGCGTCGTCGGCCACCGTGAAGGCCGGTCCGGCCACGGTCGCCACGTCGCCCGCCGCGATGGTCACCACCGGAACCCCGTCGGCCAGCGCGAAGGCCGCGCTGCCGCCGCCGCCCTGGCGGCGCGGGTTGAGATAGGCGGTGGCGAGGCGGTGCAGCGCCCGCACATCCTCGACGTCGCCCAGCGTGTGGACGCGGTCGGAATTGCGCAGGGCGGCGATACGCTGCGGCAGCGCGTCCACGCCGCCGGCGACGGCGATCCGGGCCTCCGGCAGGCGGTCGAGCAGCGAATCAGCCAACGCCAGGAAGTCCGGCCCGGCCTCCTGGTCCAGGCGGTTGCCGACCACGAGGAAGAGCGATCCCCCATCCGGCCCGGCTTCGGGGATGCCAAAATCGGCGCGGTTGCGCTCCGGCCCGGTGGGCGGCAGGGTCCAGCCGAAGGAGAAGGGGCGGAAGCGTTCCGCCATGTCCGCCGGCCAACCCGCGGCGGTGTCGGCCTCGCCATAACCCAGCACCAGCCGGGCCATCGACAGCGGCAGGCCGGAGGAGGTCGGCAGGCAGATCACCGGGCGGGCGCCGGAGAACAGGTCGGCCACCACGTTGGACCCGCCGAAGGCGACGATGGCGTCGGGGTCGAATCCGTCCACGTAATCGACGATGGCGTTCACCTTCTCCTCGTCGAAGCGCTTCTGCGGGAAGGACATCATGCGGACCCGCGCGCCGAAGGCGGCGATGACCTGCTCCCCCTCATACTCCTCGGTGATGTTGTAGGAATATTCGGGGACGAAGCCGTTCTCGCCGGTGATCGCCATGGCGTTCGAGTTGATGATGACCACCTCGCGCCCGAACTCGTCCTGCAGGCGGCGGGCGAAGTCGAAGGCGTCCGCCGTGGGCTGGTGGCCGGCGCCCAGCATCTGGTTGGTGATCAGGGCGATCCGCTGCACCGCGTCGCGCGGCGTGGCGCGCTTCATGCGGCGGCGCAGGTGGTAGCGCAGCGCCGTCTCATCCACCATCAGGCGGTAGTAGTCGGTGAGATTTCCGGACTGGAACGCGCCGGAGTCGCCGCGCCGCGCCGCGCCCTGGAACAGCTGCATCGCCATGCCCCAGAAGGCGTAATGGATCGACGGCACGGTGAAGCGCATCGGGTCTTCCAGGACGGCGTCCGTCAGCGCCTCGTAATGGGTGACATCGCCGTCGAGCAGGAACAGCAGCGAATGGCGGCGCATCACGTCGCCCATGGCGTACGCCGCGTCGACCTCGGCGGCCGCGGCGCGGCGGGTCTCGTCGTCGTAGCGGCGGATCAGCCCGGCCAGCGCGCTGACGTTGCCCCAGCCCTCGCCCTCGTTGGTCAGCAGGGTCAGGGCGCGGGCGAAGCTCAGCGCCGCGTCGCGGCTCTGGCCGGTGGCGTGCAGGGCGTGGCCCAGGTTGGCGTGCAGCAGGGGCGAGGTCGGGTCGCCGGCCACCGCCCGTCCGATCAGGTCCACGGCTTCCGCCGGTCGCCCGCTCTGCAGCCCGATGACGCCAAGCAGGTGCAGCGCGTCCGGATGGCCGGGCGACGCCGCCAGCACCTCCCGGTACAGGCTTTCCGCCTCCGTGGTGCGACCGGCGCGGTGGTGTTCGGTCGCGACGGCCAGCGTCTGTTCGATGGTGTCCATGGTCGGCGTTCCTGCTGCTTGGTCCCTGACGGCATGTTTACGCGCTTTTAGGGCGGATGCGCTGAACTTTTCCCATGCAGCGCACCGCGACATTCTTGTGGCATCTCGTCCCGACGGCAACCCTGGCGATTGCCCTTGCGCTCGTTTCGCCCGGCACCCCGCGCGCGCAGGACGGCACCACCACCGCCGAATCCACTCAGGCGCGGCAAATCGTCATCAGCTTGACGGAGCGCCGGCTTCACTTGCTGGCGGACGGGCGCCCGCCGCGTTCCTTTCCGGTCGCCATCGGGCGGCCCGGCGTGGCGATTCCGCTGGGGGACAGCCAAGTCCTGCGCAAACGGCGCGACCCGACTTGGCGCCCCACCGCCAACCAGCGCCGGGAAAACCCGGCGCTGCCGGCGTCGGTGCCGCCGGGGCCGTCCAACCCGCTGGGCAGGTTCGCGCTCGACCTCGGCTGGACGGCCATCGCCATCCACGGCACCAACGAGCCGGATTCGGTGGGCCGACGGGCCAGCGGCGGCTGCTTCCGCATGCTGCCCGACGACATCGCCGCCCTGTTCGAGGCGGTGCCGGTCGGAACCCCCGTCCGAGTCGTCTCCGGGCCGGCCGCCATCCCGTCGACGCAACCCGCCGTCGCGGTTGCCGCGGCCGCTCCCCCGCCACCAATCCTGTCGCCGTCACCAAAGGCTGCGCCACCGCCGCTTCCCGTCCTTCCCGACCCGCGCTGCGCCACGGCCGGCGCACCGCTGCGCCGGATGATCTGCACGGTGCCGGACCTTGCCGCGCTGGACGGGAGGGCGCGCGGGCTGCACCAGCGCCACCTCGCCGCCCTCCCGGCGGAGCGCCGCGACGCCGCGGCCTATGCGCTGCTCCAGGAGGAGCGCCGCTTCGACGACCGCATCACCGCCCGCTGCTGGGTCCGCCGCGGCATGGAGGAGGATCCGGCGGTCGCCACTGCCGCGGAGGCCTGCCTGCACGACGCCCTGAGCGCCCGTCTGGAGGAGGCAAAGCGCCGCTGAGCGCCACCGGATCCGCACAGGAAACTTGTCACGACTACGAAGGACTGCTACGCCGCACAGGCTTGGCCATCCGGGGCTCTCCCAAGGGCGAATGATGCATGCCGTTTGACTATTACCTGAACATCGCCGCGTCGGGCCTGCTGACCGGGCTGGTCTACGGGCTGGCGGCCCTCGGCCTGTCGGTCATCTTCGGCGTCGTGCGCGTGGTCAACTTCGCGCATGGCGAGATGATGGTCGCCGGCATGTACGGCGCCGTGCTGCTGGCCAGTCTGCTCGGGCTCGACCCGATCCTGGCGGCGCCGGTGGTGGCGGCGGTGCTGTTCGCCTTTGGCTGGGTGCTGCAGCGCGGGCTGGTCAACCGCTTCGTGGAGCGGCCCGAGCACATGCAGTTCATCCTGCTGCTGGGCATCGCGACGATCATCCTGAACGCCATGCTGATGCTGTTCGGGCCGGATTCGC
Organism: Azospirillum himalayense; assembly: GCF_042657465.1. Classification (NCBI taxonomy): domain Bacteria; kingdom Pseudomonadati; phylum Pseudomonadota; class Alphaproteobacteria; order Rhodospirillales; family Azospirillaceae; genus Azospirillum; species Azospirillum himalayense. The sequence continues at coordinate 13,301 of NZ_JBHSLC010000115.1, forward strand.
GCAACGTCATGGTGCCCTACAGCTTCGACACGGTGGAGATCGGACCGCTGCTGCTCGACGCGGTGCGGCTGCGCGCCGGGGCCGGGGCGATCGTGGTGACGGTGGCGCTGTTCGCCTTCTTCCGCTTCAGCCGCACCGGCAAGGCCATCCGCGCCTGCGCCGACAACCCGCTGGGCGCCCGAGTCGTCGGGCTGAACATCGACGGCCTCTACGCGCTGACCTTCGGCATCGGCGCCGGGGTGGTCGGCATCGCCGGCGCGCTGATGACGCTGCTGGTCGACTCCCGGCCCCAGCTCGCGCCGGAGTACACGCTGCTCAGCTTCATCATCGTCATCGTCGGCGGGCTGGGCAGCCTGCCGGGCGCGCTGCTGGGCGGCATGCTGATCGGCTTCTCGGAGGCGATGGCCGGCTTCCTGCTGGACCCCTCGCTCAAATCCCTCTTCAGCTATGGTGTGCTGATCGTGGTGTTGCTGCTGCGCCCGCAGGGCCTGCTGGGGAAACGCTCGTGACGGGGCGCGGGATCGTCCTTCTGGTGCTGTGCGGCGTGCTGCTGCTGGCCGCGCCGATGGTCGCCGACCGTTACGTCCTGTCGGTGCTGACCACGGTGCTGTGGTTCGCCTATGTCGGGCAGGCGTGGAACGTGATGATGGGCTTCTCCGGCCTGCTGTCGCTGGGCCACGCGCTCTATGTCGGGCTGGGGGCCTACGCCAGCGCCGCGCTGTTCGTGCATTTCGGGATCGGTCCCTGGGCCGGGATGTGGGTGGCCATGCTGGCGGCGACGGCGGCGGGCGGATTCATCGGCTTCCTGGGCTTCCGCTTCGGGGTGCGCGGCGTGCATTTCGCGCTGCTGACCATCGCCTTCGCCGAGGTCGCGCGCATCGGCTTCGACCATCTGCAATGGTTCGGCGGCTCGGGCGGCTTCTTCATCCCGGTGGCGGGCGACGCCGGCAACGACCTGCTGAACCTGCGCGGCTCGCCGGAGCTGTTCTACTACGTGATCCTGGCGCTGGTGCTGGCCGCGCTGGCCCTGTCGCGGGTCCTGCTGCACAGCCGCCTCGGCTACCAGTGGCTGGCCGTGCGCGAGGAGCCGGAGGCGGCGGAGGCGGTCGGCGTCGACCTGTTCCGCGCCCGCATCGCGGCGGTGGCCGTGTCCTCCGCCCTGACGGCGCTGGGCGGCGTGTTCCAGGCCTTCTACTTCAACAACCTGTTCCCCGAGCAGGTCTTCTCCATGGGCCGCTCCATCGAGATCATCCTGCCGGCCATCGTCGGCGGCATCGGCACGCTGATCGGGCCGATCCTCGGGGCTTTCATCCTGACCCCGCTGGGCGAGCTGCTGACCTTCCTGATCGAGGTGACCGGCTTCGACCTGCCGGGCCTGAAGCAGCTGTTCTACGGGGTGGCGCTGGTGGTGATCGTCGTCTACCGCCCGGACGGGGTGTGGCCGTGGTTGGCCGACCGGCTGGGCCTCGTCCGCCGCCCCGGGGAGGACGCGTGATGGCGGGGCTTCTGGAGGTCGAGGGCCTGTCCAAGCGGTTCCGCGGGCTGAAGGCCGTTTCCAACGTCAGCTTCTCCGTGCCGGAGGGCCGGATCGTCGCGCTGATCGGCCCGAACGGCGCCGGCAAGACGACCACCTTCAACCTGATCGCCGGTGTCTTCCCGCCCGACGAGGGGCGGGTGCATCTGAAGGGGGCGCCGATCACCGGGCTGAAGCCCAACCGCATCTGTGCCGCGGGCATCGGGCGGACCTTCCAGATCGTCAAGCCGTTCGGGCAGCTGTCGGTCGAGGAGAACGTGATCGTCGGCGCGCTGGCCCGCGAACGGTCGGTGGCGGCGGCGCGCGACCACGCGCGGATGGTGCTGGACCGGCTGGGTTTGGCCGATCAGGCCGCCCGTCCGGCGCGCAGCCTGACCCTGCCGGACCGCAAGCGGCTGGAGGTCGCCCGCGCGCTCGCCACCCGCCCGATCCTGCTGCTGCTGGACGAGGTGCTGGCCGGTCTGCGCCCAACCGAGGTCGACCGCATGGTCGAGGTGTTGCGCGACCTGAACCGGCGCGAGGGCATGACGATTTTGATGATCGAACATGTGATGCGCGCCGTGATGGCCCTGTCCGACCAGGTTGTCGTGCTGGATCACGGGGAGAAGATTGCCGATGGCCTGCCCGCAGACGTTGTGGCAAACCCCAAGGTGATCGAATCGTACCTGGGCGCCGAGGATATCTGACCGGCCGGTCGCAACGGCCAGGCTTGGTGCTGGAAACACTCCCTTAATGTTTGTTGGTCCATCATTCGTTCCCGGATGAGGGCGGCGACCGACACTGCAACGTCCGGTCGAGAAAAGAAGCGTCCGACAAGGGTGCTGCACGGGAGGAACGAATGAAGGCACTCGACAATCTGCGGATTGGCCAAAGGCTGTCCATCGGCTTCGCGGCGGTGATCGCGGTGCTGGTTGTGACGGTCGGCACCGGCCTGCTGCTGACCGACAACGGGAAGACGCTCAGCCGTCTGGTGGCCGATGTCCGCATGCCGACGGCGCTGGCCGGGCAGGGCATCGTCGCGTCGGTCACCGCGACCAACGCAGCCATGCAGGGCTATCTGCTGACCAACCGTGAGGATCTGAAGCAGGAGCGCAACGTCGCCTGGGACCGCATCGACGCCCTGCGCCAGGAGATGGACGGCCTTTCACCGCGCTGGACCGACCCGCAGGTGCGGGCCACCTGGGACGCGGTGAAGCCGCTGCTCGACCATCTGCGCCGCGATCAGGACATGGCCGAATCGCTTGGCACCATCGGCGACCAGATGGGGGCGCTGAACTCCCTGAACGACGACGCGATCCCGCGCGCCAACCAAGTGATGAGCCTGCTGGTCGGCGACGCCCGCTCCAACGACGCCAGCGGTCTGATCCCGCGCCAGCGCGCCCTGCTGCAGGCCGACACGGCGGGGATGATCCATGGCGCCGACCGGCTGGTGATGGTGCAGGCGGTTCTGCTGACCCTGGGGCTGCTGATCGCGGCGGCGGCGATCCTGCTGACCTCGCGCTCCATCGTGCGGCCGCTGGGCGCCATGACCGAGGCGATGCGGCGGCTGGCCGACGGCGACTCCGCGACCCCTGTGCCGGCCACCGGGCGGGGCGACGAGATCGGGCAGATGGCCAAGGCCGTCCTGGTCTTCAAGGACAACATGATCGCCGCGCGGCAGGCCGCGGAGCGCGAGCACGCGGAGCAGGACGTCCGCGCCCGCAGGGCCCGCGCCATCGAGGAGCTGACCGGCCGCTTCGATCGCGAGGCGGCGGCCGTGCTCGGCTCCGTCTCCGCCGCCGCGGTGCAGATGAAGGCGACGGCCAGCCAGCTCGCCGCAACGGCGGAGCAGACCACCCGCCAGTCGGTGACCGTGGCCGGCGCGTCGGAGCAGGCCAGCGCCAACGTGCAGACCGTCGCCACCGCGACGGAGGAGCTGGCCGCGTCGGTCCAGGAGATCGGACGGCAGGTCGCCAGCAGCACGGCCATCGCCGACGAGGCGGTGCACAAGGCCGAGCGCGCCGACCAGGCGATGCGCAGCCTCGCCACCGCCTCCGCGGAGATCGTCGCGGTGATCGACCTGATCACCCAGGTGGCTTCCCAGACGCGGCTGCTGGCGCTCAACGCCACCATAGAGGCGGCGCGGGCCGGCGAGATGGGCAAGGGCTTCGCCGTCGTGGCGGCGGAGGTGAAGGCGCTGGCCGACCAGACCACCCGCGCCACCGACGAGATCGCCGCGAAGATCGTCTCCGTCCGCAGCGAGACCGAGGGGGCGGTCGCCTCCATCGGCGACGTGATGGGCACCATCGGGCGAATCAGCGAGGTCGCCTCGACCATCGCCGCGGCGGTGGAGCAGCAGCAGGCGGCGACGCGGGAGATCGCCCGCAACATCCAGCAGGCCGCCGTCGGCACGCAGGACGTGACCTCCAACATCGCCGACGTGAACCGGGCGGCCAGCGAGACCGGCAGCGCCGCGCGCCACGTGCTGGAGGCCGCAGGATCGCTGTCCGATCAGGCGGACGGGCTGCGCAGCAAGGTGGAGGTTTTCCTGACCGCGGTGCGCACCGCCTGACGCGGCGGGCAGCGGGCAGCGGGCAGCGGGCAGTGGACGGGGGACGGCGCGCCGGGGAGCAAAAGTTCGGTGCGCCGGGTCTGTTTCCAGATCAGCACTTGACCCGGAGGCCCGAGCCCGTCAGCTTCTCGCCGGGCTTCCCCGTGACGCATGCACATGAACCGACTGCAACGCTATCTCTTCCGCAATCTTCTGATCGCCCTTCTCTATTCCACGGCCGGCCTGACTCTGACGATCTGGCTGAGCCAGTCCTTGCGGCTGATCGAGATGGTGGTGGAGGCCGGGGCGCCGATGCGGGTGTTCCTGTGGCTGCTCGTCCTCACGGTGCCGACCTTCCTCGGCATCGTGCTGCCGCTGGCCCTGGTCGGGGCGGTGCTTTTCACCTACAACCGGCTGGCGACCGACAGCGAACTGGTGGTGATGCGCGCCGCGGGCATCGGCCCCTTCGCGTTGGCCGCTCCGGCGATGCTGTTGGCCTCCGGCGTGACGGTGGTCGTCTATGTGCTGAACCTGTGGCTGACGCCCGCCGCCCACCAGGAACTGGTGCACATGGAATACGCCGTGCGCAGCGACTACTCCCAGCTGTTCCTGCGTGAAGGCGTGTTCAACGAGGTGGGCGACCGCTTCAGCGTCTTCGTGCGCGAGCGCGACAGCGAGGCCAATCTGCACAACGTGATCATCCATGACGGGCGCGTCCTGGAAAAGCCGGTGACGATCATGGGCGAGCGGGCGGTGATGCTGACCGGGGCGGAGGGCGCGCGCTTCGTCATCTTCAACGGCAACCGGCAGGAGCTGGATCGCAAGACCAACCGGCTGTCCCAGCTTTTCTTCGAACGTTACGCGGTCGACCTGAAGGTGCTGAGCAGCGCCAGCGGCGAGCGCTATCCGGACGCCCGCGAACGCTCCACCGACGAGCTGCTGCACCCGTCGCCCCAAATGGCGAGCGATCCGAAGATGATGCGGGACCTGCTGGCGGAACTGCACCACCGCCTGTCCTCGCCCTTGTTGGCGCTGGCCTACACCATGGTGGCGCTGGCCTGCCTGTTGTCGGGCGAGTTCAACCGGCGGGGCCAGTCGGTGCGGGTGACCACCGCGGTGCTGGTGGTGATGACCATCCAGGCCGCCGTCCTCGGCCTGTCCAGTCTGGCCGCCAAGGTCAGCGCGCTGGTGCCGCTGATGTATGTCCTGCCCCTGGTGGCGCTGGTGCCGGCCGCCTGGGTCCTGTCGCGCAACCTGCGGCGGCGCGTGCCGCCCGGCGGCGAAGCGGCGGCGGGCTGAGGGAGGCTGGCCGGGTCTTGCGCATCCTGTTCATCACCTCCAACCGTCTCGGTGACGCGGTTCTTTCCACCGGGCTGCTGGCCCATTTGACGGAGCGGCATCCGGACGCCGCGCTGACCATCGCCTGCGGCCCGCTGCCGGCGCCCCTGTTCCGCTCCGTGCCGGGGCTGGAGCGGCTGATCCCCATGCCGAAGCGGGCCTGGGCGCGGCATTGGATCGACCTGTGGCGGGCCTGCATCGGCGTGCGCTGGGATATCGTGGTGGATTTGCGCAATTCCGCAGTCGGCCGTCTCGTCCTGGCGAAGCGCCGGTTCTTCCACGCCCGTGCCCCCCACCTTCACAAGGTGGAGGAGATCGGGCGCGTGCTGGAACTGTCGCCGCCGCCGTCGCCCCGCCTGTGGATCGACGCGGCGGCCGAGGCGGAAGCCGACCGGCTGCTGCCCGGAGGGACGGAGCCGTTCCTGGCGATCGGCCCGACCGCGAACTGGACCGGCAAGGAATGGCCGGCGGACCGTTTCGCCGAACTTGCAACGCGGCTGACCGGCCCCGGCGGCCGGCTGTCCGGCCGGCGGGTCGCCGTCCTCGCCGCCGGGCCGGAGCGCGAGCGTGCCCGGCCGGTTCTGGAGGCGCTGGGCGAGCGGGCCATCGACCTGACCGGGCGCACCGACCCGATGGCCGCGGCGGCCTGCGTGCGCCGGGCGGCGCTCTATGTCGGCAACGATTCCGGGCTGATGCACATCGCGGCCGCTGCCGGCACGCCGACCGTCGGATTGTTCGGTCCGGGCTTCCCGGAGACCTACGGTCCCTGGGGCGTGGCGGCGCGGACCGTGATCAGCCGGGTTCCGCGGTCCGAACTCCTGGCCCGTCAGAAGGCCGACCCGCAGGCCACCGGTCTGATGGACGGAATTTCCGTGGAAGCGGTCGAGCAGGCGGCGGGTGAATTGTTCGTGCCTTCGACGCCGGCCCCCGCAATGACGGACCCTCCACCGGCGCAGTGCCGTGAAGTCGTGACAAATCCTTGCAAATCACCGGAGACAGGTCCCTAAAGTTGACAAGGATTGAAGGATCGCTGACAATCCTTTTGGTCCGGACGTGATACAGCATTGCTCTGTCCGGCGGCCTGTCCCGAGGGTTTGGAATGAAGCCGACACCGACATACGCGAACAAGCCGACCTCCGACAATCCCCGTGATGTCGAGGCCTGGGCTTTGGCGGAGGCGTCGCGGCGCCTGATCGATGCCGGGCGCAGCCCCGTGAACGAAGAGACGCTCCGCGGCGCCCTGCAATTGAACCAGCGCCTGTGGACGATCTTCCAGGCCGCGATGACCGAGGACGATTGCGGCCATCCGCCGGAGGTGCGCACCAACATCGCCGCGCTGTCGCTGCTGGTCGACCGCGAGACCATGGCCCGGCTGATCGACCTTGACGTGTCGAAGCTGGAAACGCTCATCAGCATCAACCGTTCGGTGGCCAGCGGCCTGACCGCCCGCCCCGATGCGCCCGCCCAGGCTCAGCCCGCGCCGGCTCCGCAGGCGGGGGCGCGGCCCGCCATGGCCCCGCAGATGGCCGCGCCGGTTGCCGCTCCGGACGGGCAGCCGCCGCGCCAGTCACTGCGCATCTCGATCTGAAGCCTGAGCGCTTCGAACGGAAAACCGGCGCCCTTCGGGGCGCCGGTTTTGTTTTGGCGGCGGTTGGCGGGGAGGAGCCGGTGGCGGTGCCGCCTCCCTTTCCCTCCCCGAGGGGGAGGAAAAGGCCGACTCGTCAAGCGATGTAGTTCAGCAGCGACAGCTTCTGGCGCTGGCCGGCGACCGTGTAGGCGGCCTCCAGGGCGTTCATGGAGGTGCGCAGGCGCGCCGCCACCTCGGTCTCGTCGATGCCTTCGATGCCGGCGATGCGCTCGACCACCGTGGCGGACGCGGTGGTGTGGGCGGTCTTCTTCTCCTCCAGCGTCGCGAGGTCGGACGCCACCTTGGAGTGGACCGAGCGCACCTCGTCCTTGGCCTGGGCCATCAGCTCCCGCGACTTGGTGATGTATTCCTCGTACTTGCCGGGATTGGACGCGGCAACGTGGGCCATGCGGAAGGCGGCGACCAGCTTCTGGAAGGCGCGGTCGTCGCTGGTGACGCCGTAGGTCAGCGTCTGGCCGTCGTCGATGGTGACCGCGGCCTTGTCCCATGCCTTGCTGTTCTTCCGGTTCGACATGTATTCCGAATCGTAGAAGGGCAGATCCGGCGGGTCCACATAGGGCAGGTCGGTCAGCGCGTCAGCCTGCGACGGCAGCGTGGCAACCGAAATGGTGTTGTCGATCTGGCCGTTGACCGCCCGCACCGAGGTGGTGAACTGCTGCACGCGCGACGGATGGTTGGGGTCCATCGTGCTGTTGCCGGTCAACTGGACGGTCGATCCGTTGCCGAGGTCGCCGAGGATCGCGTTCATGTCCAGCGGCGGCACGGGGCTGGTCTTCGTGAGCTCGGTGCGCAGCATGTCGGCCACCTTCGACACGTCGGTGACGCCGTTGTTGTAGTCCTTCTCGGTGACCGTGTAGCGGACCGTGTATTGCTGGTAGGGCGGCAGGTCTTCCGGCTCGTCCGGGTGGTCCGCGTAATATTTCCGGTTGAAGGGGTCGTCCGGGTCGCCGACGGCGATGTTGATTTCGTAGGTGTCGCCGATGTCCACCCCGTCGCCGGTCAGCGTGAAGCTGTCAATCTGCTTCAGCCCGGTGCCGGCGGGCGCCGGCAGGGTGGCCGCCTGGGTGGTGGTCGGCGCCGTCATCGAGTTGTCGATGCTCATTGAGTTCTGGACGCGCGCCTTCACGTCGAACTTCTGGCTCGGGTCCTCGCTGATCAGCGAGATGACGCCGTTGGCCGCGGCGGCGATGATCGGCAGCTTCGGATTGGCCGACTGGATCAGGCTGTTGAGCGTGCTGGCGACGAAGGTGACGGTCTTCGGATCGCCCGGCTGGACCTGATAGCCGAAGGGCTTGCCGTCGATCGACACCTCGAAGTAGTCGTCTTCGTTGACCATCGACCCGTTCAGCGTCACGCGGGTGGACTGCGGCTGGGCCAGCAGGTCGCCGACCGGCTCCGTGCCGTAACGCGAGCCGGCGAACAGGTAGCGGTCGCCGAACTGCTCGTTCAGAAGCTGCTGGATGTCGCGCAGCGCGCCCTCGACCCGGTCGCGCATGTCGTTGGCCTGCGGCCAGCTCACGTTGAAGGTGCTGCTCGACGCCGCGGTGAGCTGGTCGAAGCTGAGATTCAGGACCGCGCCTTCGCCGGGGCCGCCATCGATCTTGAAGTTGTAGCCGCCGCCGTCGCTGGGTGGCACGGTCTTCAGATTGATGGTGCGGGTGGTCTTGCCGCCCAGCCCGTCGGTCACCGTCACGTCGAACGAGCCGTTGACGCCATCCTTCGACGGGATGGAGGTCACGGTGTAGCGGGCGTTCTGCGTGAAGGTGGACTTGTCGCCGTTGACCGTCAGCTTCAGCGCGTCGGGATTGCTGTTGAAGGTGGAGGTGACGCTGGCCGGTCCCGGCTGGAACGGCATCAGGTTGCTGCTCTGCCAGTCCGTGGCCAGCTTCTCCAAGCTGTTCAGCACCGTGTCGGTCGCCTTCACACGCGGCGACGCGGTGTTGATGTTCTGGACATAGGACTCGCGCTGGGTCAGCTCGGCGCGCAGGGCGAGCAGCTTCTGCGTCTCGGCCCCGTAGGCGTTGAGGTCGGTGGACTTCTTTCCGGTGGTCAACTGCTCCGAGAGCGTGTCCACCTTGTTCTGGCCGTTGGTCAGGTTGCGAACCAAGCCAAGATACTTGGCGTAGCTGCTGACTTGAGTGACGGAGCTCATCGGACGATCGCCTCCAGCGCGTCAAACATCGTGTTGGCCACTTGCATGACCCGTGCCGACGCGGCGTAGGAGGTCTGGAGCTGCTGCAGATTCGCGATTTCCTCGTCGATGTTGACGCCGGTCGTCGCGTGGTAGCGCTCCTCCAGGATCTGGCGGGAGTCCTTGTCGAGCGAGTTTTTGTCCATCGCGGTCTTGGCCGCGGACATCCAGCCGCCGGTGATGTTGCTGCTGATCGAGCTGAAGGACGCGCCCTCCAGCTTCAGCCCGTCGGCCTGGAAGCTGCGGCCGGTGGCGCCGAGCGCGGTCACCACGTCCTTGACGGCCGCGCTCTTCAGCTTCTTCGTGTTGTTCAGCAGGTTCTCGTTCACGTGGATGGTGAAGCGGTCGTTGCCCATGAAGAACTGCGTGCCTTCCTCGCCCGGCACCGTCTTGGCCTGGTCGTAGGCGTCGCGGAAGCTGGTGGGCTCGCCCGGCTTGGTCGAACCGGTGAACATCTGCGCGTAGGCGTCGAGCTGCGAGCGCAGCTTGCGGATCACCTCGGTGGTCGGATCGGCGCTGGCCGGCTGCGGCGGGGTGGAGGTCGAGCCGTCGGCGCGTAGGTTCATCAGCGCGGCGACCTTGCCCTCCTTAAGGTGCTGGTTGACGTTGGTGACTTGATTGCCCACCGTCAGGTTGATATTGCCGCCCTCATAGGAAAGATTTGCCGCCTGGCTGTCGACCAGCGCCAGCCCCGTGGGGGTGAAGACGGCGACGCGGCCGTCCGGGCGGGTCATCGTGCGCACGCCGACATAGGTGCTCAGCTCGCGGATCAGCCCGTCGCGCTTGTCGGCCACCTCGTTGCCGGCTGAGCCGTAGCCCTGCAGCGAAACGATGTTGTTGTTGATGCTGTTGATTTCCTTCAGCAGCCGGTTCACCTCGCCGACCGACTGGCTGAGGTCGCCCTGGATTTCGCGATCCATGTCCTCCACGCCCTGGGACACGCGCACGATCTCGCGCGAGAAGGTGTCGGCGGCCTGGATCAGCTGGTACTGCGCGACCTCGCTTTCCGGGGAGGTTTCCACCGCCTTCCAGGCGGTCTGGAAGGCTTCGGCGTACTGGTTCAACTGCGGCTTGCCGCTGGTCGTGCGCAGCAGGTCGCCCAGCTGCTGCATGTAGGAGGATTTGGTGGCCGAGGTGCCCTCGCGCGCGGTCAGGTCCTGCACCTGGCTGAGCAGGGCGGAATCGACCTCGCGGCGGTATTGGGAGGTGAGGACGAACCCGTTGGAGTCCAGCACGTTCGACACGGTGTGCCGGGTGCGGGTGGGATCGTCGGCGCGGGCGACGTTGTCCGAGACCAGCTTCACCTGGGCCTGGACCGCACGGAGGCCGGCCGTCGCGCTGCCGAGGGCGCCGAAGAGTGACATGGTCGTTGGACCTTTCGTCTGCGGGATAGGCCGGGCTGGGCGCGGATCGGGCGCCCGCCCGCTGGATCAGGACCGCGCTTAGCGCTTCAGGCCGAGGACTTCCTGAAGCATCTCGTCGGAGGTCGTGACGATCTTCGTGTTGGCGGAGTAGGTGCGCTGCGTGACGATCAGCTTGGTGAACTCGTCCGCGATGTCCACGTTGGAGGATTCCACGCTGTTCGCGACCACCGCGCCGGCGCCGTTGGTGTCGGGGTCGTTGAAGTTCGGCCGGCCGCCGTCGTCCGTCTCGATGTAGACGCCGCCGGCCTCGCGCTGCAGGGCGTTGGGGTTGTTGAAGGTGACCACCGGGATGCGCCCGATGGTGCGGCTGCGGCCGTTGTCGTAGTTCACGATCACGTCGCCGTTGTCGCCGTAGACCACCTCCTTGTACTGGCCGCGCGAGGCGCCGTCCTGAACCAGTTCGCGCACGTTGATCTCGCTGCCGGCGAACTGGGTGACGCCGCCCGACTTGCCGATCTGGCCGAGGTTCAGCGTGATCTGCTGCGGGCCGAAGCCGTAATCCACCGTGAAGGTCACGTTGGCGTCCGCCCCCACCCCCTGGTTGGCGGAGGTCACCGCCGTGCCGGTGCCGACCTTGGCCGTGCTGACGCTGGTGATGGTGCCGACGTTGCCGGGGTCGGTGCCGAAGTTCAGCAGGACATGTGCGGGGGTGGTGCCGGCCTGGGCGGCGGTTTCCAGCGTGAACTGGTCGGCGGCGGTGCCGCTCGCCGACTTGGCGACGAGCTTCAGCACGCTGCCCTCGGCGCTGGCCGTCACCGGCAGGGAGGTGTTCTTGTTCACCAGATTGGCGAGGCTGGCCGCGATGGTCTCCATCGAGGTCTCCTCGCCCGTCGTCCGGTAGGTGATGGGCGAGCCGTTGACGATGACCGTGTACTCGGCGTCCTTGTCGCCCGGCGTGCCGGTCAGCGTCACCGATTCCGACTGCCGCACCCCCGCCACGTTGGAGGTGGTGGTCGAGGCGGTCAGCGTGCCGGAGCTGCCGGTGGCGTTCTGGATGCTGGCCTTCGCCTCGAACTTCCCGGTGGTGGAGGTGTTGTGGGTAAGGGTCAGCCGGCCGCCGGTCGAGGTGGCGACGACGTTCAGGTTGGCGGCGTTGACGCGGTTGGCCAGCTCCTGCAGGACGCCGTTGATGTCCTGGAAGTTGCCGTAGTTGGACTTGTCCACCTTCACCGAGATCGGTGTGCCGTCGACCGACACCGAATAGACGTCGCCGATGTCGATCTGTGTCTGCGGATAGGAGAATTCCTGACGCTGGCCGCGGGAGTCCGTCGGCGCGCTGATCGTCGGGCCGTTCACCTGGTTGTTGGAGGCTGCGCCCGAGGTGTATTCCTGGTCGATCTTGAAGGGCGTGCCAGGGTTGCGGGCGGTGACCTGCAATTGTGAATTCACAACCGACGCAATCACCGGCGCCTGCGGCCGGGCGGAGTTGATCTGGGCCGCCAGCGCGTTGGCGATGCCGCCGTAGGTCCCCATGGTCAGGATGTTGTCGGCGGTCACCGACACCGCGTAGGGCACGCCGTCCACCCGCACGGTGTAGCTGTCGCCCACCCGCACGTTGTCCGTGCCGGTGATGTCCAGTTTGTTGCCGCTGACGTTGAGGGCCGTGCCGGCGGTCGAGCCGGTCAGCACCAGATCACCCGCGGCGTTGACTGTGGCGCCCACGGCAAGGCCGGCGTTGTTGATCTGCGTCATCAGATCGTTGACGACGCCTTTCATGTCGCTCAGCGTGTTGATGTTCGAGTAGGAAACCGTGGTCTTGAACTCGGTGCCCAGCACGTTGACGATGTACTGGTCCGGCACCTTCAAGGTTGCGGCTGTCGGGAAGGAAATCTGGGTGATCTCGGGCAGAGCGGCGGTGGCGACCTGGATTGGGGTCACCGTGGCCGCCGTGTAGTCCACCGGGCTGGAGGCGGTGATGTTGTTCTTGCGGCTGTCGGCGTTGGTCACGCCATAAGTCGCCGTGAAGGTCTGCGTCGCGAGCGTGCCGTCCAGCACGAGCTGGTTGGCAGTGCCGGCGGGGACGATCAGGGGGTCCGTGCCGACTCTGGCGTTGATGCCCAGGGGCGGTACGGCGCCGTTGATCTGGCTCGCCAGATCGGCGACCACGCCGTTGATGTTGCCCAACGCGCCGATGTTGGCCGAGGTGACGCGAGTCTTGAACTCCTTGCCCGCCACGGTGATGCGGAACTCGTCGCCCACATCGATGGCGGCGGTGGAGAAGGTGAAGGTGCTGCGCTGATCGCCGCTGAGCGAGCCGGTCAGGTTGGTCGAGGGGCCGCTGACCGTGCTGAGCTGCGGCGCCGCGTTGGAGAAGCTGCCGCTGACCTCGACCGGAGAGCCATCCAGCTTCTTCACCAGAATCTTGCGTGGGTCGCTGCTGTCGATCTCAGCGGTGTAGGGGGCGGGCACCATCGCGTTGACGGCGCTGGCCAGCGCGTTCGCCACGTCTGTGAAGCTCGAGAAGCTCGCGATGTTCGCGGCGGTCACCGCGACTGTGATGGGGGCGCTGCCGTTGATGTTCAGGGTGTAGGTGTCGCCGACCCGGATGTTGTCCTGGTACGTGTTGTCCGGATAGTAGTTGGTGCGTCCGCTGACCGTGACCGACGAGGGCGGGACGGAGGTCGTGCCGTTGACCAGCACTTGGCTGACCTGGGCCACCGGCGTCACGCCGGACACCTGGCTGCCCGCCGCCATGGAGGCGGCACCGCCGGTAAAGGAGCCGGCGACCGGCTGCGTCGCGCTGCCCGGCGCCTCGATGCCCAGGCGCCACGCGTTGGCGGCGTCCTGACGCCAGTTGAACTGGATAGTCCGGGCGTTGCCCTGGGTGTCGTAGACCTGGATGCTGGAGGACGGGATCGGCACGCCCGGCGTCGGGGTGGCCGGCAGGTTGGCGCCAAGCGTGATGCTGTTGGTCGACTGCGGCTTGTCGGTCAGGGTGTTGACCTGGAGCGGCTGCACCACGTCCTTCTTCAACTGGCCGGTCACGTCGTCGACGATCCAGCCGTTCAGCGCGAAGCCGGCGCTGTTCACCAGATAGCGGTTCTTGTCCAGCTCGAAGTCGCCGACGCGGGTGTAATAGACGTTGTCGGCGTTCAGAGTGCCGGTCTGCGTCTGCACCGTCTCGCCCTGCTGGCCGGGGCCGGTCAGGCCGCGGCTGAGCTTGGACACGCTGAAGAAGCCCTGGCCCTGGATGGCGGCGTTGGTCGGGCTCTGCACCTGGGTCAGGTTGCCCTGGATGTTGTTCATGAAGACCGGCGCCGCCGTCACGCCGCCCGGAGCGTGCAACCGCTCGTTGGACTGCAGCACCAGCGTTTCGAAGGCGGTGTTGACCCGCTTGTAGCCGACGGTCGAGGCGTTGGCGATGTTGTCAGAGATGTGACCGAGGGCCTTCGACTGCGCGTTCAGGCCGAGGACGGCGGTGGTCATCGAACCGAAGATGCTCATGGCCAGGGATCTCCAAACGGAAAGGGCAAAATTCGTTGCCATTCGGATAAGCAAGGACGATGCCAATTGCGCGGCTGTAGTTAACATGTTGTTTTGTATGGAAAAGGCTGACGAGGGAACGCGCCGGACCCCTTTTTGCCGCGCGCTGGGAAAAATTGGCCTAGCGCCCCGGACAGGGAGAGGGAAGAAAGCTCCCGTCCGAATGCTCGGTCCGACCGGTATGACCTAAGGACAGGACGTGACCGGGCGGGGGCTGCGGTAGAAGAGGGGAGAGGAAACGGGACACACGCCGGCGGTGGGGCCGCCGGGGGAGGGCGGCTTGGACCGTGTGGAGCAACTTCTGATACCGTTGCTGGGGGCGGCCCTTCTGGGGCATGCGCTGAGCAGCGCGCCGCTCCGCTTCGATCCGCCGGAGCCGCGGCCCTTCGACGTCGCCGCCTTCAACGCCACCCTGCCGGCGCTGGACGTGCCGGCGCTGCCGGCCGCGGCGCCTCGTCCGGCCTGGAGCGGGAATGATCCCTACGACTGCTTCTGCGGCGCCAACTGAGCGGCGGCGAAGTGCTCCATCTCCGCGGCGACGGTGCGCAGGACGCTGTCCCAGTCGCCGGGGCGGGGCTGGCGGAACAGGCGCAGCGACGGGTACCAGGGGCTGTCCGTGCGGTCGAGCAGCCAGCGCCAATCCGGCGCGTAGGGCAGCAGCAACCAAGCCGGAACGCCGAGCGCGCCCGCCAGATGGATGGTCGCCGTGTCGACCGCGATGACGAGGTCCAGGTTCGCCAGTATGGCCGCGCTGTCGGCGAAGTCGCGGATGCCCGCGGTCAGATCCGGCAGGGCGGCGGGTCGGGCCACTTTGGCGTCGCCGGTCTGCAGGCTGAACAGGCGCAGGCCCGGCGTGTCGAGCAGCGGGCTCAGCCGATCGGCGGGAATGGAGCGGTTGCGGTCGTTGCGGTGGTTCGGGTTGCCCGCCCAGACCAGGCCGACACGTGGCCCCGGACCCCTCCCCGTTTCAATGTCAGCGATCCGGCGGCCCCAGCGCGCCATCTCGTCCGCCTCGGCGGCGAGGTAGGAGGAAGGCGCGGGGATGCTCGCCAGATCGGTGCCGAAGGCGCGTGGCAGGCTCATCAACGGACAATGGATGTCGTGCGGCGCCGGGGCGGGACCGCGGACCAGCACCTGGATGTCCGGTCCCAGCGAGCGCAGCAGACGAAACTGCAGCGGGTGCACGTCCAGGATCACCCGGCCGCCGGCGCGCGCCACCAGCGGGGCGTAGCGGGCGAACTGGATGGTATCGCCGAACCCCTGCTCGGCGTGCAGCAGGATGCGCCGGCCCTCCAGCGGCTCGCCGGTCCAGGGCGGGGCGGGCAGGCGGCGTGGGCGCCACTCGAATTCGTCCCATCCGGCGCGCAGGTCGCCCCGCACCAGCCGGCTGACCGCGCGTGCCAGATGCGCGTCGGTGTGGTCGGGCTGTGCGGCCAGCAGGGCGTCCAGGCAGGCGTCGGACTCCGCGAAGCGGCGTGCGTCGCGCAGCACGACGCCTCGGTTGAGCGCGGTGTCCGGATGGCCGGGCCGCAGCCGTTCGGCGCGCTCCAGCCACGCCAGCGCGGCGGGATGGTCGGCCAGGGCGTGGCGCACCGAACCCAGGTTCGTCAAGGCATCGGCCAAGGCCGGATCGAAGGCCAGGGCGCGGGTCAGCGCGGCGTCGGCCCGCTCCGCGTCGCCCAGCACGCGCAGGGCGCCGCCGAGATTCGCCCAGGGGGCCGCCGCGTCGGGGCGGAGCCGCAGCGAGCGGGCGATCAGTGCCGCCGCCGCCGCGTGTGCGCCGCGCTGGGCCTCCGCCACGCCGAGCAGATGCAGGGCGTCGGGCTGCGCGGGATCCACATCCAGCACGACGCGGTAATCCTGCGCCGCCTCGGCGAGGCGACCGGCCAAGTGGTGGTTGACGGCGGCGTCGAGAACGTCCAGGAGTGTCGCCATGCCCGTTGTCTACACCGGGGCCATGCCGAAGGCGAGCCCCCGGACCTTCCCGGAACGAGGATTTCCATGGACGACCGTCTGCCGACGCACCTCTGGGTGATGGCGCACATCCGCGCCGCCGATGCCGAGGGCGTCACGATGATGGTTCTGCGCAAGGGCGATCCCAGCCGCGGCACGGTCATCCTGAAACTGAACCGGCTGGACCGGACCTTCAGTGTGCTGGTCCAGGTGCGCGAGGAGGAACGGCTGCGCTGGTCGCGCGGCACCGGCGCCGAGCCGGTGGACGAGGCGACGGCGGACGCCTACATCGCCCGCCAGACCCGCTACGACCCCGACGTCTGGGTGATCGAGGTCGAGGACCGCAAGGGCCGTCATTGGTTCGAGGGCGAGGTGCGCTGACCCCGTTCTGCGGAACGGCGCCGGATCACACCAATTCCGCCTTTCCCACCGTTGTGCCCGCCGTGGGCGTGACGCGCGGGAAGCGCAAGGTGAAGCGGGTGCCCTCACCGGGGATGCTCTGCACCGTGATGGTGCCGCGCAGCGTGCCGGTGACGAGGTTGTAGACGATGTGCAGCCCCAGCCCGCTGCCGCCGCTGCCCCGACGGGTGGTGAAGAAGGGGTCGAAGATCTTCGGCAGGATGTCCGACGGGATGCCCAGCCCGTCGTCGGCCACCGTCAGCTCCACCTGATCCTGCGGCAGCAGGCGGGCGGCGATGGTCAGCCGGCCCGGATGGTGCGGCGTGAAGGCGTGGGTCAGCGCGTTGAGGACGAGGTTGGTCAGGATCTGCGACAGCGCGCCGGGATAGCCGTCCAGTTCCAGATCGTCGGGGCTGTCCAGACCGATGTCCAGCCCGGCCACGTCCTTGTAGGTCGGGCGCAGGCTGCGCAGCAGCTCCCCGATGTAGGTCTTCAGTTCGAACCGGCGGCGCTCGTCGCTCGACTGGTCAACCGCGACCATCTTGAAGCTCTGCACCAGATCGGCGGCGCGCATGCTGTTGGACAGGATCAGCCGGGCCATCTCCCCGCCGTCGGCCAGGAAGCGCTGGAACTCCGACTTCTTGATGGTCCCGGCGGCGAGTTGTCGGGTCAGCTCCTCGAACTGCACGGCGAGCTGCGAGGCGCCGGTGATGGTGATGCCGATGGGGGTGTTGACCTCGTGCGCCACCCCGGCGACGAGCTGGCCGAGCGAGGCCATCTTCTCCGCCTGGATCAGGCTGGCCTGGGTCTCCTTCAGTTCGCGCAACGCCTGTTCGGCCGCGTCGCGGGACCGGCGCAGCGCCGCCTCCGCCTCGACCTCGCGGGTCACGTCGACGACGATGGACTGGACGGCGGTCTCCCCCTTCCAGTCGATGCGGCGGCTGGTCAGCTCGATCCAGCGCTCCGACCCGTCGAGCCGGCGGGCGCGCAGCCGCCGGCGGTCGCTGGGCAGGCCGGTGGCGACGATGTGCCGGTAGTTGTCCTCGACCAGCGGCCGGCTGTCCTCGGCGATGAAGTCGAGCACCGAGCGCACCCGCAGCGCGCGGTCCAGGCTGCTGCCCAGCATCTGCAGGAAGGCGTCGTTGGCGTAGAGCGGGCGGAAATCGCGGTGGATGATGATGCCCTGGATGGAGCCTTCGACAAGGTCGCGGAAGCGCCGCTCGTTGTCGGCCAGATCCATCTGGCGCCGGTCGATCTCGTCGATGAAGTAGCGGATGGAGGCGGCGATGTCGGTGATCTCGTCGTTGCCCTCCACCGGCACCGTCGCGTCGCTGCCGGACAGGCGGGCCAGCACGGCGCCGTTTAGCGCGACCAGCCGCGAGGTCAGGAAGCGCCGGAAGAAGAGATGGACCAGGATGGCCAGCAGGATGGAGGCGCCGCCCAGCACCATCACCGTGCGCGAGCGCTCCTGGATCATCGCCGCCAGATCGCCGGTGCGGTCGGTGGACTGGTCGTGGATGGCGTCGAACAGGGCCAGGGTGAAGCGGTCCACCGTCTCCACCAGGACGCGCGACTGGCCGGACAGCGCCTGGGCGCGGTTGCGCGCCTGCAGCCGCTCGGCGGAGCTGTCGAACAGCCCGCCCGGCGCCACCAGGATCGTGGCGAGATCGGCCCGGATGCGCTCCATGGCGGAGCCCTCCGGCTCCGGCGTGGCGGCGGCCAGGCGGCCCAGCTCGGCCAGCGTGTTCTCCGCGTTGCGGCGCTCGACCCGCAGCCGGTTCAGATGGTCGGTCTGCATCGCCCCGGCGGCCCGCGCCATCAGCGCCCCCGCCCGCACCGCCCAGGCGCCCAGCATCCCGCCCTCGCCGGGCGCCGCCACGGTCGGACCGGTTCCGGGTTCCGCCCCTGGAAGCCGCTCCAGCGCGTCGGCGAGCTGCGCCAGCGCGCGGATCGCCTCCGCCTGACGGGCGCCGGCTTCGATCTGCCGCCCGACCTCGGCGTTCAGGTCGGCCACCGTCGCCGCCAGGATCAGCAGGGTGGACTGGGCCTGTTCCAGAAGCCGCAGCTCGTCGCTTTCGCCATCGCCGCCCGGCTCGCCCTGCTGGTGGAGGTCGCGCATGCGCTCCACCAGCTTCCTCAGGAACTCAAGTTCGCTGATGAGTTCGTCGTAGATGGCCCGGCGCTGAGGGGTGCTGGCCGCGCCGGCCAGGACGGGCAGACGGGCGACCAGCTTCTGGAGCGAGCCGCGCAGCTCCGCGCTGGTGATGACCTTCGGCAGGGTGGTGGAGGACAGCACCGACACCTCCCCCCGGAACAGCTGGAAGGAGGACAGCGACACGACGCCGACCAGCAGGACCAGCATCGTCATGATGGTCAGGCCGATGGAGATGCGCAGCACGATGCCGGCGCGCGCCCCACGGCGCCGGCGCAGGGGCGCGGCGGCATCGGTGCGGTCGGTGGAAGGCGGCGTGGCGTCCATTCCGCGGCTACCGCTGGACCGTCAGGCGGCCGTCGAGCCGCGGCGCGAAGCTGCCCGTGCGGGCGATCCGGCTGGCCAGGATGGTCGAGACGAAATCGGCGTCGCGGTCATCCACCAGCCGCGGGGCGGTGGACAGCATCGCATAGCCGTCCCCGCCGTTGGCGAGGTAGCTGCCGGTGGCCAGCCGGAAGCGGGCCATCGGCTCGACCGGCTTGCCGCCCACCGTCAGCGCCACCACCCGCTGGCCGGGCGGGCGCGATGCATCGACGGTGACGCGGGCGTTGGACAGGTGCGGGAAGCGGCCCTGCAACTGCTCGATCCCGGAGACGCCGAACTCCAGCGCCTCGCGCAGCTGCTGCCCGGTGACCTCGATCAGCACGGCGGTGTCGTGGAAGGGGAACTCGGTCTGGATGTCCCGGCGCGTCCACACCGTGCCCGCCGCGTAGGCGCGGTCGCCGCGGAAGGAGCCGCCGTTGATCAGCGCCACGTCGGCCTCCATCGCCTCGCGCAGCGAATCGGCGACGGTGTTGGCGAAGGCGTTCTCGCTGGCGCGCACCGCCTCGCGCCGCGTGTCGATGGCGGTGTCCAGCCGGCCCACCTGCATGCCCAGCATGCTGTCCAGCCGCGCGCGGTAGGCCTTGGCCTGGGCGTCGAGGGCGGGGTCGGGAGGAACGGTGGCGGTGTCGATGGCGCGCACACCGCTGCTCCACACGGTGCGCGTGGCGCCCCCCTTGGTCACCGTCTCGGCGGTGACGTCCAGGGCCAGCACCCAGGCGGCCTGCGGCTCGACCGTCGCGTTCAGGGTCTTGCCGTCGTAATCCACGGCGACCACCCGCCCGCGGTCCTGGTAGAGCACGATGTCGGCGGCGCCGGAGGCGATCACCTCGCGGTGGGTGCCGCCGGAATCGCCGGTCAGCGCCACCACCAGATCGGCGCCGGCGTTGCGCAGGTCCTTCGCCTTCCGGGCCAGCACCGGACCCGGCGGCAGGAAGTCGGTGCGCGGCGAGCGGGTGATCTCCCCCGTCCGCGCCGGCGTCGCGGCCAGCACCCCGACGCGCACCGGCCCGGCGTTGAGCATCGCCCGGTCCTCCAGCCCGTCCAGCGGCTTGCCCGTCTGGCGGTCCACCGCGTTGGAGACGACCATGGGGAAGCTCGCCTCGAAGGCGCGGGTCATCAGCACGTCGTCGCCGTGATGGAATTCCCGGTTCAGCGCCGCCATGGCGTCGATGCCGACCCCGTTCAGCAGGTCGATGACGTGCGCCCCCTGGTCGTAGAAGGACAGAACGGAGGGGGCGAGCGCCTGCCCGCCGTGCAGGACCAGCACGGTGCCGCCCGCCGCCCGTTCCTGGCGGACCAGCGTGGCGAGCCGGGCGATGCCGCCGCGTCCCTGCACGTCCTCCAGCTCGGTCGTGCTGTGGGCATAGAGGATGGTGAAGCGGGTGGGGTCCGCCCAGGCGGTTCCGCAGGCTGAAATCCCGCCGGCCAAAATCCCGCCGGCCAGAATTCCAAGAAGCAGCGCGACCACCGGGCGCCGCCGGGCGCCCCTGCCGAATCCCATGCCGTCGTTCCCCATCCAGCGCCCGCACGGCCGTCGCCGCTGTGGGCCGCACCCCCAGTTCCGCGCCGGATTATGCGCGTTCGCGCGTCGGTGGTGAAGCTGTACCGAGGATGACAAATCGCCCCGTTCCACGACGGAACGGCACCGGGACGCCGCGGTGGAACGGAATTGCCAAAAGGCCATAGTATTTACAGGGAATTATCGGCCTATGCGGATGCTGCACCGCACCCATTCCGCATTGGTAATACCAGTTCGAAAGGGGTGCCCCTATTCTCCGCCAGCCCATTCTCGGGGCGTTTCCTCCCAAGACTCAAGGCCGGAGCGACTGCTCCGGCCTTTTTTTCGTCCGCGCCGCGCCGGACGCCGGGGCCAGCCAGCGGGAAATCGGGGGAGCTTGCGGTGGATTGCGAACGGGCAAGCTTGCGCTATCCTTCGGCCCATGCCCGCCCTGCCGCCGCCGGAAACCCTGGATATCGCCCTCAGCCGGACCGCGAGGGTTCCGCTGTCCGCACAGATCCACGCCGCCTTGCGTGACGCCATCCGCAATGGCCGGCTGGCCGGAGGGGCGCGGTTGCCGTCCTGGCGGGATCTGGCCGTGCAGCTCGGGGTGTCTCGTGGGACGGTGCGCGACGCCTATGAGCGGCTGATCGACGAACAGCTCGCGGTCGGCCTGGGCGCCGCGGGGACGCGGGTCGCCGAGGGGGCCATGGCGGGGCCGTCCCCCGTCGAGCCGGTCAAGGCTCCGTCGGTCCTGGAGCTGTTCTCCAATGTTGAGCGGGTGCCGCTGCCTTTCCAGATGGGCGTGCCGGCGCAGGACGCCTTCCCCTTCACGCTGTGGTCCCGGATCGTCGGGCGGGCGGCGCGGGCCGCGGCGGCGGCCCCGGTCGGCTATCCCGATCCTCGCGGCCATCCCGATCTGCGGCGCGAGATCGCCGCCGTGCTGGCCATCGCCCGCGGCATCCGTTGCGGGCCGGAGCAGATTTTCATCACGGCGGGCTATTCCGGCGCGCTCGGCCTGGTAGTCCGGGCCTTGCGGCTGGACGGAACCAGCGCCTGGATGGAGGATCCCGGCTTTCCCCTGACCCGGCGCGCCCTTCACCTCGCCGGCATGACCGTGGTGCCGGTGCCGGTGGACGGCAGCGGGATCGACGTGGATGCCGGAATCGCCTGCGCGCCGGCGGCGGGTCTGGCCGTGGTGACGCCCGGCCAGCAGGCGCCGCTTGGCGTGACCATGACGTTGCAGCGCCGCCTCGCCCTGCTGGAATGGGCGTCGCGGGCCGGGTCGTGGATCGTTGAGGACGACTATCTCAGCGAACTGCAACTGAAGGGCCGGGCCGCTCCGGCGCTGGCCTCCCTCGACCGGGATGGGCGGGTGCTGCACGCCGGCACCTTCAGCAAGACGATCACCCCGGCGCTGCGGCTCGGTTTCCTGATGGTGCCGCCGGGGCTGGCCGGCCTGTTCGGCGAGGCCGCCGCCTGCCTGTCCCCGGCTCCGGCGGCGGCGATGCAGCGGGCGGTGGCGGACTTCATGGCGAGCGGGCATTATTTCCGACACCTGCGCCGGATGAAGCGGCTCTACGCCGTCCGCCAGCAGGCGCTTCTGGCGGCCATGGGCGACGCCGCGGGGGCGGAGTCACCGATGGCGGTGGAGGCGTCGGGAAGCCTGTCGGTCCGCCTGGACCTGCCACTGGGCAGCCGCGACGTCGGCATCGCCGCGGCGGCGCAGGCGGACGGCCTCGCTCCGGTGCCGCTGTCGCCTTGGTACGCCGATGGCCCGGGGGCCGCTCGTCCCCGAGGCCTGCTGCTGGGCATCACCAATCTGCAGGAACGGCGCCTGTCCGACGACTGCCGCCGATTGATCGATCTGGTGAAGCGGCACGGCTGACTCTGCAAGAACGCGCTCAGCGGGCCGCGGCGGGAACCGTGCGGAAGCTGATGGCGAGGCGGTTGTAGAGGTTCATCAGGCCGATGGCGATCGTCAGGTCGGCAACCTCCTTCTCGGAGAACTGCGCCGACACCGCCTGGAACTCCGCGTCCGGGACGGCGGTCTCGGCCACCCGCGTCACCGTCTCCGCCCAGCGCAGCGCGGCGCGTTCACGGTCGGTGAACAGCGCTTCGGCCTCGTGCCAGACCGGCACCAGCACCAGCTTGTCGATGGTGACGCCGTTCTTCAGCAGATCGCGGCTGTGCAGGTCGATGCAATAGGCGCAGCCGTTGATCTGCGAAACGCGCAAATACACGAGGTCGATCAGCGTGACCGGAAGCCCGCACTGGCCGATGTAGCCATGCGCGCCGGCAAGGGCCTTCATGCCGGCAGGGGCGGTTGCGTGGTAGTCGAGACGCGGGGACATGGCGGTTGGTCCTCAATGGGGATGCGGGAGGTTCCCGGCTGCCGCTGATCCTGCATCGCCCGCCGGTCAGCCGTAAGGACCAAGACGTGACGGAAATCCTGTACCATCCTCCGCAGGGGGGATTGGTCAGGCGCCCGCCAGCTCCCGGCGGAAGGCGCGGTCCATCATGGCGGCCACCCGTTCCAGCCTTTCCCGGTCCGCGCCGTCGCGGGCGGCGGCCGACATCCCCATCATCGCGACCACCACCAGGTCGGCCAGCGCGTCGGCGCGGTCCGGCGCTTCGGTGGCGATGAAGTCGCGGACCGCCGCGCAACCCTCGCGCTTGGCCGCGTCGGCCAGAGCCTGCGCCTCGGGGTCGGCGCTGTTGCGCGCGCCATCGAGCACGAGGCACCCCGCCGTTCCACCCTGGCCGGGATACAGCTCCGCGGCGAGCGCCAGTGTCCGTCCGATCACCGTTGCCACGTCGCCGCCCTCCGCCAAAGCCCGCGCGAAGATGTTTGCTTCGCCCGCCGCGTAGCGCCGCAGCGCCCGCTCGAACAGCCCGGCCTTGCTGCCGAAGGCGGCGTAGAAGCTCGGCGGCTTGATGCCCAACTCGGCGCCCAACTCGGCCACGCCGACCGCATCGTAACCGCGGGCGTGGAACAGGCGCATCGCCGTCTCCACCGCCTCGTCCACGTCGAAGGAACGCCGCCGTCCGCGCGGCTCCGATTTTTTTGTAGCGATCACTATAAAAAATCCTTGCGCGATGCCCTGGGGTGATTTTATATAGCGGTCACTACATTAATTCAAGGAACCGATCATGAGCGACTTCGCGGGCAAGAACATCCTGGTGCTGGGCGGCAGCCGGGGCATCGGCAAGGCCATCGTCCAGCGCTTCGCGGCGGGCGGCGGGCAGGTCGCCTTCACCTACGCCGGCTCGGCGGACGCCGCCGCGGCGCTGGCCGCCGAGACCGGGTCCGAGGCGATCCGCACCGACAGCGCCGACCGCGACGCGGTGATCGCCACGGTGGCCGGGCGGGGCGCGCTGGACGTGCTGGTCGTCAACGCCGGGGTCGCGATGATCGGCGATCCGCTGACCTTCGACCCCGACGCGGTGGACCGCATGATCGACATCAACGTGCGCGGGCCTTACCACGCCGCGGTCGAGGCGGCGCGTCACATGACCGGGCCGGGGCGCATCATCGTCATCGGGTCGGTCAACGGCGACCGGATGCCCTTCGCGGGCGGGGCGGCCTACGCGCTCACCAAGGCGGCGGTCCAGGGAATGGTGCGTGGTCTGGCGCGCGACTTCGGCGACCGCGGGATCACCGTCAACGCCATCCAGCCGGGGCCGACCGACAGCGACATGAATCCGGCCGACGGCCCGATGGCCGCCGCCATGCACGGCTTCATGGCGATCAAGCGCCACGCCCACGCCAGCGAGGTCGCCGAACTGACCGCCTTCGTCGCCGGCCCGCACGGCGCGATGATCACCGGCTCGTTCCAGACCATCGACGGCGGCTTCGGGGCCTGACGGCCACCGGTTAAAGCGGATTGCAATCCGCTTTGGGCCGCGACGGCGGACCCGGCCGCACATGCGGCCGAAGCCAGGCCGGCAAATGAGGCCATATGACCCTAAAGCGAATGAAAATTCGCTTTAGGTCGTCTCGCCCCAGCGGTCGCGGAAGACGAGGTCCTCCAGGGGAAGCCGGCTGCGCCAGCCGGCTTTCTCCAGTTCCGGTGTCTCGTGGAAATGGGAGACGTAGCCGAGGCAGAGGTAGGCGACGGGTACGATCCGCTCCGGGATGCCCAGCGCCTCGCGTAGCCTGTCTTCATGCAGGATGCTGACCCAGCCGACGCCCAGCCCTTCCGCCCGGGCGGCCAGCCAGAGATTCTGCACCGCGCAGACGCAGGAATAGAGGTCCATGGTCGGGATGTGCGTCCGCCCCAGCACCACCGGGCCGGAACGCTCGCGGTCGCAGGTGATGCACAGGTTGACCGGCGCCTCGCGGATGCCTTCCAGCTTCAGGCGGCTGTAAAGCGCCTTGCGCTCCCCGGTGAAGAGGGCGGCGGCCTCCTCGTTGGCCTGGGAGAAGTCGGCGTGGATCTGCGCCTTCACCGCCGGGTCCTGCACGACGATGAAGTTCCAGGGCTGCATGAAGCCGACCGAGGGCGCGTGGTGCGCCGCGGTCAGCACGCGGGTCAGCACCTCCTCGGGCACCGGGTCGGGAGCGAACTGCCCGCGCACGTCGCGGCGCGAGAAGATCGCCTTGTAGAGCGCGTCCCGCTCCTCCGGTGCGAAGGCGTGGTCGCTCATTGGTCCGCCGCGATGATGTGGAAGAACGAGGCGAAGACACTGCCGCGCCGCCCGCCGAGCGGCCCGAGGTCCGACCCGTCCGCCGCCGTGGCGGTGACCAGCGGCTCGTCGGCCCCGCGGTCGAGGATCGAGGCGTAATGGAACTCGTGCCCGCGCAGCGCGGTGCCCGCCCGGCCCAGCGGCGTGTCGGCCAGCAGGACGGCGCGGCGGTATCCCAGATGCAGCTTGCGCTTGGCAAAGGACGTCCGCACCCCGAGCAGCCCGAGCATCGGGTGGGTGGTACCCGCCGCGTCCTCCAGCGACTCGCCGAGCGTCATGTAGCCTCCGCACTCGCCATAGATTGGGCGCCCGGCCTGCGCGGCGCGGTGCATGCCGTCGCGGAAGCGTCCGGCGGCGGCGAGCCGTTCGGCGTGCAGTTCGGGATAGCCGCCGGGCAGATAGACGGCGTCCGCGTCGTCGGGCGGCGCCTCGTCGGCCAGGGGCGAGAAGTGCGTCACCTCGGCGCCCGCCGCGCGCCAGCCCTCCAGCAGATGCGGGTAGACGAAGGTGAAGGCGGCGTCGTGCGCGATGGCGATGCGCTGGCCTAGCGGCGGCAGGGCCGGTGCGAAGCTCCCCTCCGGCGCGCGGGAGGGGGCGGCGAGGGCGGCCACCCGGTCGAGGTCCACATGCTGCGCGATGAAGCGGCCGAGCGCCGCCAGACGCTCCTGAAGGTCCGCCGTCTCCTCCGCCTGGATCAGGCCGAGATGGCGTTCGGGCAGGATCACGTCGGGGGTGCGGGGCAGGGAGCCGAGGACGGGGATGCCCAGCGTCTCGATGGCGCCGCCGGCCAAGGCGAGGTGGCGCGGGCTGGCGATGTTGTTCAGGATCACCCCGCCGATCCGCACATCGTCGCGGTAGGTGGCGAAGCCCTTGACCAGGGCGGCGGCGGACTGCGACTGGCCCTTGGCGTTGACCACCAGGATCACCGGCCAGCCGGTGCGCGCGGCCAGCTCCGACGTGGCGCCGGTGCCGGTCGCCCCGACGCCCGCCACCCCGTCGAACAGGCCCATCAGCGCCTCGCAAACCAGCAGGTCCGTGTCCTCCCCGGCGCGGCGGGCCAGCGAGTCCAGCAGGTCCGGCCCCATCGCCCAGTTGTCGAGGTTGACGCTGGGCCGCCCGGTCGCCGCCTGATGGAAGGCCGGGTCGATGTAGTCCGGCCCCGCCTTCACCGCGCCGACGCGCAGGCCGCGCGCCTTCAGGGCCACCAGCAGCCCCAGCGTGACGGTGGTCTTGCCGGTGCCCGACGCCGGCGCCCCGACGATCAGCCCGCGCGGCGTGGCCTCAGCCATGGGAGGCTCAGCCATGGGGAAGCTCCTTGGGCAGCCAGTCAAGCACGGGGCGCAGCCGCACCACCTCGCCGATCACGATGATGGCCGGGGGTTCCATCCCGCTCGCCTCCAGGTCGGCGACGCAGGCGCCGAGCGAGGTCACCAGCACGCGCTGCCGCTCGGTCGTCGCGTCGGTCACCACGCCGACCGGCGTGTCGGCGGACCGCCCGCCTTCCATCAATGCTGCGGCGATGCCGGGCAGGCCCTTCCAGGCCATGTAGAGGATCAGCGGCGCGCCCGTGGCGGCCAGCGCCTTCCAGTCCGGCCCGCCCGCGCAGGAATGGCCGGTCGCCAGGATCACCGCCTGGTTCGCCGTGCGGTGGGTGGCCGGGATGCCGGCGTAGGCCGGGCCGGCGAGGCCCGCCGTGATGCCGGGGATGATGCGGAAGGGGATGCCCCGCTCGGCCAGCGCCTGCGCCTCCTCCCCGCCGCGCCCGAACACGAAGGGGTCGCCGCCCTTCAGGCGCAGCACGCGGTGCCCCTCGCGCGCCAGCTCGATCAGGCGGTTGGTGATGTCGTCCTGATGGGCGGAGGGCTTGCCGCCGCGTTTGCCGGCGAACTCCAGCCTTGCCGAGGGCGCCGCCAGCGCCATGATCCGTTCACCGACCAGCGCATCGTGGACGATTACGTCGGCTTGCCTTAGACCTTGCAGGGCCAGCAGGGTCAGCAGGCCGGGATCGCCGGGACCGGCCCCTGCCAGCCACACGCTGCCGGGCCGGAAGTCGGCCAGTTCCAGAGGAAGAGAAAGGGAGTCGGGCGACGGCTCTGCGGTCATGGACGAGCACTCAGCGACGGAAAACGGTGTGGACGGCGGCGAGGGGAACGGCGACGGAAGCGGCGACGGCAAGGCGCTCCGGCGGGGCTGGACGACGGGCGCCTGCGCCACCGCCGCCGCGCGGGCGGCCTGCGGGGCGCTGTTCTCCGGCGACTTCCCCGATCCGGTGACGGTAACCCTGCCCGGTGGCCAGACGCCAGCCTTCGCGCTCGCCTGGACGGACCGCGGCGAGGGCTGGGCGGCGGCGGGGGTGGTCAAGGACGCCGGCGACGACCCGGACGTCACCCACGGCGCGCTCATCCGCGCCTGCGTCCGCCGCGCCGAACCGGGCCAGGGCGTCGTCTTCCGCGCAGGCGAGGGGGTGGGCACGGTGACCCGCCCCGGCCTGCCGGTCCCAGTCGGCGAACCGGCCATCAACCCGGTGCCCCGCGCCATGATCCGCCAAGCGGTTGCGGAGGCCGCGGCGCTGGCCGGCGAGGCCCCCGACGTCGTCGTCGAAGTCTCCGTCGAGAATGGCGAGGCGCTGGCCCGCCGCACCATGAACCCGCGGCTGGGCATCCTGGGCGGGCTGTCGATTCTGGGGACGACGGGAATCGTCGTGCCCTATTCCTGCGCGGCCTGGATCGCCTCGATCCAGCGCGGCGTCGATGTGGCGCGGGCGGCCGGGCTGGACCACGTCGCGGCCTGCACCGGCGACACCTCGGAAAAGGCGGTCGTCGCGCACTACGGCCTGCCCGAGCACGCGCTGCTCGACATGGGCGACTTCGCGGGGGGCACGCTGAAGTACCTGCGCCGCCACCCGATCCCGCGCCTGACGCTGTGCGGCGGCTTCGCCAAGTTCGGCAAACTGGCGCGCGGCCTGCTCGACCTGCATTCCAAGCGGGGGAGCGTCGATCTCGACTGGCTCGCCGACCGCATGGCCGAGCTGGGCGCGCGCCCCGACATTGTGGCCGAGGCCCGTACCGCCAACACCGCCGCGCAGGTCCTGAGCATCGCCGGGCAGGCCGGCCTGCCGCTGGCCGACCGCGTGGCGGCGCTGGCCCAGCGCACGGCGCTGGATACGCTGGATGGCGCCCCCGTCGCGGTCGAGGTGCTGGTCACCGACCGCCAAGGCAACATTGTCGGTGGTTCCGGCTGGGCGGGACCTTAATCCCTTCACTCGCCCAGCCCCCGGTAGCGGCGCACATGCGACCCGTCGTAGAGCGCGCTGCACCGGAAATCCTCCACCCCCAGCGCCGGGCCGACCAGGATCAGGGCAGTGCGCTCCATCGGCGAGTCCGCCACCCGGGCGGCGATGTCGGTCAGAGTGCCACGCAGCACGCGCTCGTCCGGCCAAGTCGCCCGGTAGACCACCGCCGCCGGGCAGTCCGCGCCGTAGAGCGGGGTCAGCCGCTCCACCACCCGGTCAATGACGTGGATCGACAGGTGGATGGCCAGCGTAGCGCCGGACCGCCCCAGCACCTCCAGCGTCTCGTTCGCCGGCATGGCCGAGGCGCGGCCCTCCGTCCGTGTCAAAATCAGCGTCTGGCTGACCTCCGGCAGGGTCAGCTCCCTCCCCAGCGCGGCCGACGCCGCGGCGAAGGCCGGCACGCCCGGCGTGATGTCGTAGGGGATGCCCAGTTCGCGCAGCGCCCGCGTCTGCTCGCCGAGCGCGCTGTAGACCGACAGGTCGCCGGAATGCAGCCGCGCCACGTCCTGCCCGGCCGCGTGCGCCGCCTTGAACTCGGCGACGATCTGGTCGAGCGTCAGCGGGGCGGTGTCGACGATCCGGGCGCCCGGCGGGGCGTGGGCGATGATCTCCTTCGGCACCAGCGACCCGGCGTAGAGGCAGACCGGGCAGGACGCGATCAGGTCGCGCCCGCGCAGGGTCAGCAGGTCGGGCGCGCCCGGTCCGGCGCCGATGAAATGCACGGTCATGCGGAAACTTCCCCAGAAATCGCCAGCGCGCAGGTGGCGCGCGGGGTGGAACGGCGCGGCAGCAGAAGTGTGGAGCCCGGCCCGGCGGCGGCCAGGGCCGCGGCCTCCGCGACCGAGGCGACGCCCATGGCGGCCTCGACGCGGGCGGAGCGGGTCTGTGTCCGGTCCTGCGCCGCGGCCAACGCTGAATCGTCAACAAATTGAAGGGGCAGGGCGAGCCGCCGCGCCGCCTCGGCCATTCCGGCTTCGTTGCGCTTGCGCATTGGTGCCGCCAGTTGCACAGAGCGGCGTGCCGCCTCGTCCAGCGCGGCCTCTTCGAAGGCGGCGCGGACCAGCCCGGCGATCTCGTCGCCGGGGCAGCCGGCCCGACAGCCGATCCCCGCCGCGATGATTCGAACCGCCGTCACAGCGGCTTCTCCGCCAGCCACAGGGTGACCGGCATCAGCGGGCGCCAGCCGGTGAAGCCGCCGATGGGCGCGGCGCGGCTGACGGCGATCTGCGACAGTTGCCCGCCCAGGCGTTTGTGGGTGGCGATCAGCATCGCCTCGCTTTCCAGCGTCACGGCGTTGGCGACAATCCGCCCGCCGGGCTTCAGCGCCGACCAACAGGCGTCCAGAACCCCGTCGTTGGTCAGCCCGCCGCCGATGAACACGGCGTCCGGCTCTGGCAGCCCATCCAGCGCCTCCGGCGCCTTGCCGCGCACCAACTCCAGCCCCGGCACGCCGAAGGCGGCGGCGTTGGCGGGGATGCGGGCGGCGCGATCGGCCTTGTGCTCCACGGCGATGGCGCGGTTGGCCGGGTCGCTCAGCATCCATTCGACGCCGATGGAGCCGGAGCCGGCGCCGATGTCCCACAGCAGTTCGCTGCGGCGCGGGGCCAGCCAGGACAGGGTGACGGCGCGGATTTCGCGCTTGGTGATCTGGCCGTCATGCTCGAACCAGTCGTCGGGCAGGCCCGGCGTGCGGGGCAGGGCGCGGGCGCCGGGCGCGGTGACGCACTCCACCGCCAGCGTGTTCAGGTCGGCCACGCGCTCGGCGGACCACTCTTCCGCGGTCGCAACGATGCAGCGCTCGTGTGGTCCGCCCATGCATTCCAGAGCGGTCAGGCGCGACGGTCCGAAGCCGCGCGCCGTCAGCAGCGCCGCCAGCTTGGCCGGGGTCGTTCCATCCCAGCACAGAACCAACAGCCGCGCGCTTGGTTGCAGATGCGGAATGACCAGCTCCAGCGGGCGGCCATGCACCGTCAGTGTGCCACACTCCTGCAACGGCCAGCCCAGACGGGCGGCGGCGAGGCTGAAGGATGACGGGGCCGGAACGATCGACAGTTCCTCAACCGGAACGAGTTTCGAGAGGGTGGCGCCGATGCCGTACCAGGACGGATCGCCGCTCGCCAGCACGCAGACCCGTTGGCCGCGCCGCTCCAGCAGGGCAGGGTAGGCGTCCGACAGGGGGGAGGGCCAGGGCAGCCGCTCCTGTCCGGTGGCTTCGGGCACCAGCGCCAGATGGCGGGCGCCGCCGGCCAGCAGGTCCGCGCCTTCCACCAGCGCACGGGCGGCGGGCGACAGACCGTCCCATCCGTCCTCGCCGATGCCGACGACGCTCAGCCAACGCCTCTGCGCTGTGCTATTCATGGCGCACCCCAAGGAGGACAAGCATGAAGGCGCTGATTCTGGGTGGCACCACCGAGGCCACGGCGCTGGCCCGCCTGCTCGGCGGCCACCCGCGCATCGACGCGGCGGTGTCGCTGGCCGGGCGCACCAAACAGCCGGTCCTGCCGCCCCTGCCGACCCGCATCGGCGGTTTCGGCGGTGTGGATGGGCTGGCGGCGCATCTCGTGGAGAACGGCATCGGAGCGGTCGTGGACGCCACGCATCCCTTCGCCGACCAGATCTCCGCCAACGCCGCGGCGGCCTGCGCGCGGGTGAGGGTGCCGCTGCTGGTGCTGACCCGCAAGCCGTGGATACCGGGCGAGGGCGACCGCTGGATCGGTGTACCGGACATGGCCGCCGCCGCCGAGGCCCTGCGCCCGCTCGGCGAAAGCGTCTTCCTGACCATCGGCCGGCAGGAGGTCGCGGCCTTCGAGGCGGTGCCGGACAAGCGCTACCTGATCCGCGCCGTCGATCCGCCGGCGCCGGCGCCGAAGCTGCCGGATTACCGCCTGATCCTCGACCGCGGCCCCTTCGCGCTGGAGGGGGAATGCGCCCTGTTGGAGGAGCATCGGGTGGAGGTCATCGTCAGTAAGAACAGCGGTGGGACGGCGACGGAAGCGAAGCTGGAGGCCGCCCGTCGCCGGGGCATTTCCGTGGTGATGGTCGACCGCCCAAAGGGTAATGGCGTGGCCGAAGTGCACGCAGCGGCGGCGGCGTTGGCGTGGTTGGAGGCGCTGTCGAGTCGGGCCCCCCTCCCGACCTCCCCCCGCTGCGCAGGGGGAGGAGTCAATTCCCTCCCCTGCGGAGCGGGGGAGGGTTAGGGTGGGGGCACGTTTCGACAAGGCTCTCACCCCCGCACCGCATAGCTGCGCGGCGTGTAGACCCACGGCTGGGCACCCTCGCGCGGCACCAGCCGGGTGTGCGAGGCGCCGATGATGACGCAGGTCCGCATGTCGGCCTGCGCCGCGTCCACCGCACCCAGCGTCGTGATCGTCAGTTCCTCGTCGGGGCGGCCGACCGCCCGGGCGAGGATCACCGGCGTGTCCGCCGAGCGCAGGTCGCGCAGCGCGTCGAAGGCGGCGCCGAGTTGCCAGGGGCGGGCGCGGCTGATCGGGTTGTAGAGCGCGATCACGAAATCCGCCTCCGCCGCCAGACGCAGGCGCTTCAGCACCACCTCCCACGGCTTCAGATTGTCGGACAGCGAGATGGCGCAGAAATCATGGCCGAGCGGGGCGCCGGCCCGTGCCGCCGCCGCCTGCATGGCGGAAATGCCGGGATCGACCGACAGCGGCACGCGGTGCCACGCCGCGGGTGCGGCCGGATCGTCCAGCGCTTCGAACACGGCGGCGGCCATGGCGAAGACGCCGGGGTCGCCGCCCGACACCACCGCCACCCGGCGGCCCTCCGCCGCCAGTTCGAGGGCGTGGCGGGCGCGGTCCAATTCCACCCGGTTGTCGGAGGCGTGGCGCACCTGCGGCCCCGGCGGCACGCGGTCCACATAGGGGAAATAGCCGACGAGGTCGGTCGCCTCCGCCAGATCGCGCCGGGCCTCCGGTGTCAGCCAGTCCTCGGTGCCGGGGCCGAGGCCGACGACCTTCAACCATCCTGTCATCGCCGCAGCCCTTCGCCGGGGATGACGATCTGCGAGAAATAGGGGGCCGTCTCCGGCGCCTCGCGGAAGGGCATGACGCGCTGGTCGGCCATGCTTGCCCGCTCGATGTACCAGGCGCGGTCGGCCAGACCGGCGGCCTCCACGGCGCGGCGGACCTTCGGCAGGTTCTGGCCCAGCTTCATGATGACCGCGGCGTCGGCGTTGCGCAGCGCGCGCAGCAGCGCCTCCTCCCCCAGCGTGCCGGGGATGACCGACAGCACATCGTCGCGCAGGGTCAGCGGGCGCGGCAGCAGCGAGGCGCTGCACATCATCGAGGTCACGCCCGGCACCACCTCCGTCGGGAAGCGCGAGGCCAGCCGCAGGAACAGGTGCATGAAGCTGCCGTAGAAGAAGGCGTCGCCCTCGTTCAGCGCGGCGATGGAGCGTCCGGCGGCGAGATGCTCGGCCAGCCGCTCGGCGGACTCGTCGAAGAAGGCTTCGATCTGGCGTCCGTAGTCGGGGTGGCTGGGCGGAAGTTCCACCGTCACCGGATAGACCATCGGCAGCTCGATGTGCTCCGCCGTGATGCAGCCCTCGGCGATGCGCCGGGCCTGTCCGGAGGTGCCGCGCTTGCAGAAATAGGCGACCACCGGGCAGGCGCCGATGGTGCGCATGGCCCGCACGGTCATCAGGTCCGGGTCGCCGGGGCCGACGCTGACGCCGTAGAGGGTGCCGGTGGTCTTGGATGCGTTGCTCATTATTCCACGTCGCTCGCCAGGGCGTTGACCGCCGCCGCCGCCATGGCGCTGCCGCCGCGGCGGCCCTTGATCGCCAGGAAGGGCAGGCCGAAGGGCGCCTCGGCCAGCGCATCCTTGCTTTCCGCCGCACCCACGAAGCCGACCGGGAAGCCCAGCACCGCCGCCGGCTTCGGCGCGCCGTCGCGGATCATCTCCAGCAGCTTGAACAGAGCGGTCGGCGCGTTGCCGATGGCGACGACGGAACCGGCCAGCCGGGGCACCCACAGCTCCAGCGCGGCGGCGGAGCGGGTGTTCTCGACCTGTTTGGCAAGCTCCGGTACCGCCGGGTCGCGCAGCGTGCAGACGACGGCGTTGTCGGCCGGCAGCCGCGCCCGCGTGATGCCGTGGGCGACCATCTCGCTGTCGCAGAGGATCGCCGCGCCACTGCGCAGAGCCGTTCGCGCCGCCGTTCCCACGTCGGGGGAGAACATCAGGTCCTTGGCCGCGTCCACCATGCCGCAGGCGTGGATGACGCGCACCGCCACCGGCTTCAGGTCGTCGGGGATGGCCGACAGGTCGGCCTCCGCCCGGATGGTGGCGAAGGACTGGCGGTAGATGGCCGCTCCATCGCGGATGTAGTCGTAAAGCGGCTCAGCGGACACGGGACAACTCCTCAACAGACAAATCGGCCATGGCGGTTATGGCGGCTTCCGGTGTCAGGCCGGACCGCCAGGGCGTGCCGCCGGGGGCGGCGTTCAGCGCGACGTCGTAGACGCCGTCCCGCGCGGTGAGCGTGACATCCGCCGCACCGGGATGGGCGCAGCCCTTCGCGCAGCCGGAGACATGCACCATCCGCACCGCCTCCAGCAAGCCCGCCGCGCGCTCCGCGATGGCGAGGCCATCCGCGTGGGTGTCGGTGGTGCCGACGTCGCAGCCGGTGACGCCGCTGCAGGCGGTGAGCTTCAGACGGATGTCACCGTGGTCGAGGATGCCGCCGAGGACGGTGGCTTTCTCCGCGGCGCCCTCCTGTGGGGCGGCCAGCAGCAGGGCGCGCCAGGGGGTGATGCGGATCTCGTGGGTGAGGGCGGCCAGCGCCTCTAGCCGGTCGACGTCGAGGCGGCCGAAGGGGAAGGCGACGCCCAGCCAAGAGGGTTGGAGGCCGAGGAAGAGTCGGGTGGGCGGCGTTTGCCCCCACCCTGACCCTCCCCCGCTTCGCAGGGGAGGGGATTGAGGCTCCCTCTCCTGCGAAGCGGGGGAGGGAAGGGGCCCATGCGCAGCATGGGAAGGGTGGGGGCAAGTGAGCAACCACGCTGCCGCCCGCTCCCTCAACGCCTCGACCCCCAGCGCCTTGACCAGCCCGGCCATGCGCCGTGGCGGCTCGGCCAGGGTCTGGCGAAGCTCCAGGAAGGCCCGCGCCAGCGCCGCCGCAAGCTCGACCAGATCGTCGGGGCGGCAGTGGCCCAGCAGCGCGGCTCCCTCGACCGTCCCGCCCAGCCCGACGCGGAACAGCGGCCTGTCCACCGCCCCTGCCACCGCATCGAAGCGCACGTCGGTGCTGCTGTCGAACAGGGTGGCCTGCCCGCCGCCATCGACCAGCCAGCCGAACTTCGGCGGCAGCCGGTGGAGGTCCCGGTCGGCCGCCAGCCGGGCGTCGAGCGCCAGGGCGTAGGGGCGCACGTCCAGCACCGCCGTCCCGTCCAGCCCGGCGGAGGGGGAGGTCAGCACGTTGCGCACCGCCTCGCTCTCCGCGTCCGCCGAGACGTAGCCGAGCGCGCGAAGCGCCGCGATCAGCGCCGCCATGTCCGCCGCAGCGACGCCGCGCAGTTGCAGGTTGCCCCGGTGGCTGAGGTCGACCAGACCGTTGCCGTAACGCCGCCCCAGCTCCGCGATCCGCGTCGCCGAGGCGGCGGGAAGCACACCCGCCGGAACGCGCACGCGGACCAGCAGCCCGTCGCCGACCTCCATCGGGGCCAGGACGCCGGGGCACATGCCGCGCCGGCGGGGAGGATTGCGGAGTTGGGTGATCGCGCTCATGCGGACATCTCCTTGCGGCGGCGCAGATCGTCGCCCGTCGAATTGCGGCGTGGGTGCCAGAGACCGCGCTCCAGGGCTTCGGTCAACCGGTCCAGGATATGCCGGGCGGCGGCCGGATTGGACTGCGCCAGGAAGTCCCACACCCGCTGGTCGTCCACATAGGCGTCGTACAACTGGTCGAAATGATGGGGCCGCACCGCCGTGGTGGTCGCCGCGAAGGCGAACAGCGTGTCCACGCTCGCCGCCAGTTCCCCGGCGCCGCGGTAGCCGTGGCGCATCATGCCGTCAATCCAGCGCGGGTTGGCCGCCCGGCCGTGCAGCACGCGGGCGATCTCCTCGCCCAGCGTGCGGACGGTCACGCTCTCCGGCTCCGAACTGTCGAGGTGATAGAGCGCCGGGTCGTTGTCGACCAAGGCGGCGGCGGCGGAGAAGCCGCCCTCATACTGCATGAAGCCGTCGGTGGAGAGGACGTCATGCTCCCGCTGGTCCTGGTGGTGGACGAGCGCGTCGGCCCCGCCGATGCGGCGGCGGAACAGGCTGGGCAGCGGCACGCCCTCCAGCCCCTTGCCGTAGGCGTGGCAGCTTGCCTCCAGATAGGCGGCGCCGAAGTCGGCCCGCACGGCCCAGTCGCCGCGGGCGATCAGGCCGGGGAGCGCCGTGCCGTAGGCGCCGGGGGCGGCGCCGAAGACCCGCGCGCTGGCCCAGCGCTCGGCCTCCGCCGCCGGGGTGCCGCCGGCTTCCAGTTCGGCGCGGTCGGTGCGGAGCGCGGCGGCGACGGGGTTCACGTCGTCGGGCTCGTCCTCCGTCATCACGGCGCGGACGGCCTGATCGAACAGGGCGATCTGCTGCGGGAAGACGTCGCGGAACAGGCCGGAGATGCGCAGCGTCACGTCCACCCGCGGGCGGCCGAGGACGGAGGCCGGCATCACCTCGAAGCCGGTGACCCGGCCGGAGCCGTTCTCCCACAGCGGGCGCACGCCGAGCAGCGCCATGGCCTGGGCCAGCTCGTCGCCGCCGGTGCGCATGGCCGGGGTGCCCCAGCAATCCACCACCAGCCGCTTCGGCCAGTCGCCGTGGTCCTGAAGATAGCGGGTGATCAGCGCGTCCGCGGCCTGCCAGCCCAGCGTCCAGGCGGTCGGCGTCGGCACGCCGCGCGGGTCGAGCGCGTAGAGGTTCCGCCCGGTGGGCAGCGTGTCGGCCCGCCCCCGCGCCGGGGAGCCGCCGGGGCCGGGCCTTACGAAGCGCCCATCCAGCCCGGCCAGCAGGGCGGTCATCTCCGCCTCGCCGCAGGCATCGAGCGCCGGGGCGACGTCTTCGGCATTGCCGAAACGGGCGACGGCGGCGAGCAGGCGGGCGCGGCGCTCCGGCTCGGGCGTGGTGCCGAAGACGTGCAGCCCGTCGCGGATCTGCATCTCCTTGATGTCGCAGAGATGGGCGTCGAGGCGGCTGAGGATGGCGTCGGGGTCGTCGTCGGGCCGCAGGTTGCAGTCGGCGGCGACGCCGGAACTCCAGGCCAGATCCAGGATGGTCTGCCGCAGCGCGCCCAGCCGCCGCGGGTCCAGCCCGGTCGCCATCGAATACTCGTCGATGGCCGTTTCAAGCGCGGCGAGGTCGCCGTGCAGCCCGGCCTCGACCGGCGGCGGGGTCAGGTGGCCGATCAGGACCGCGCCCAGCCGGCGGCGCGCCTGCACGCCCTCGCCGGGGTTGTTGACGATGAAGGGGTAGAGGCAGGGCAGAGGACCGACGACGATCTCCGGCCAGCACTCGGCGGACAGGGCGACGGCCTTGCCCGGCAGCCATTCCAGCGTCCCGTGCGCCCCCACCTGCACCAGCGCGTGGATGCCCAGGATATGGCGGAGCCAGAGGTGGAAGGCGAAGTAACCGTGGCTGGGAGGCGTGTCGGGGTCGTGGTGCTGGGTGGTGGTCAGCGGGCCGTGGCCGCGGCTCGGCTGCACCGCGATAGTGGCGTTGCCGCAGGCCAGCACGGTGAAGCGGAAGATGGTGCCGTCAGCCAGCGGGTCGGCCTGCTCATCGCCCCAGCATTCTGTGATGCAAGCGCGGGCCTCGGCGGGGGCGAGGCGGCGGTAGTCGTCCAGGCTCATCGTGGCGGTGGCGCCGCCGGTCAGCGCCTCCATCAGGGCGGCGGGGCCGGCGGGCAGCCCGTCCAGCGCGTAGCCCTCGGCGCGCAGCCGCTCCAGGATGCCGACGACGCTCGCCGGGGTGTCGAGGCCGACCGCATGGCCGATGCCGCCGCCCGGCCCCGGATAGTCGGACAGTACCAGCGCCAGCTTGCGCTCGGCCCGCGGCGTGGCACCCAGCCGCACCCAGGCGGCGGCCAGATCGGCGGCGAAGGCGACCCGGTCAGGCACCGGGCGGATCAGCGTCGGGGCGAACTCCAGGTCGGGGTCCAGCGCCCCTTCGGCCTTGAAGGCGATGGCGCGGGTCAGGATGCGCCCGTCCATCTCCGGCAGCACGACGTTCATGGCGAGGTCGGACGGCCCCATGCCGCGGGCGGAGCCGCGCCAGCCCTCCTCCGGCGTGGTGGACAGCACGGCCTGGAGCACCGGCGTGCCGTTGGCATCCAGAGGCGACCCGTCCTCGCGCGCCGCCGAGAAGCCGGTCAGGTTCATCACGACGGCGGCGTTCCGCGCGGTCAGGGTGGCGCGCATCCAGGCGGCGCAGTCCGGCTCCTTCAGGCTCGCCACGAACAGCGGCAGCGGGGCGAGGCCGCGCGCGGCCAGCGCGTCGCACAGCGCGTGCACCGGCTCCAGATCGCCGGCCAGCAGGTGGGAGCGGTAGAAGACGACCGGCGCGCAGGGGCCGGCAACCTGACCGGACCAGCCCTCATAGACGCCGAAGCGCGGCACCGGCGCCGGCTCGCGCCAGGGGCGCTCCTGTCCGCTCAGAGTGGCGGCGTAGGCCAGCAGGTTGGCCATGTTGTCCGGCCCGCCTTCGGTGAATCCACGCCACAGCCGTTGCGCGGCCTCGGCCGGAACGGTGCCGTAGCCCTCCAGGGCGGGGTTCGGCTGGGCGCAGCCGGGCAGCACGGCCAGCGCCACCCCGGACTCCCGGCAGGCGGCGGCGACATGGTCCAGCCCATAGCGCCAGTAGCCCGCCCCGCCGAGCAGCCGCAGGACGACCAGCTTCGCCTTGCGGATCACGGAGTCGACGTAGAGGTCCACCGACAGCGGGTGCCCCAGCCGCGCGAGATTCGCCAGCCGCAGGGTCGGCAACTCGTCACGGTGGCGCTTCCAGCAGGCGGCGAGCGCCGTCAAGTCGCTGTCGGAGAAGGACAGGACGACGAGGTCCGCCGGGCTCTGCCCCAGATCCACGGCCTGGGGGCCGGCGTCGAGGTCTTCCTGGCGGGCGGCGAGTAGGTGCATGGGCTACAGCTTTGCAAACACTCCCTCTCCCGCCCCGGGAGAGGGTGCCCGCGAAGCGGGCGGGTGAGGGTGCTGGCAAGGATCGCTGCGGTCTCCGCGGGCGACCCTCACCCTCCCACGCTTCGCGCGGGTCCCTCCCTCTCCCGGGGCGGGAGAGGGCTTTTAAGACAGCGCCGCGGTCACGGCGTCGCGGTCCAGGCCCGTCTCGCCGATCACCACCAGACGGCTGCGGCGCGGCTCGTCGGGCTTCCAGAAGCGGTCGAAATGGGTCTGGATGCGCGTTCCCACACCCTGCACCAGAAGGCGCATCGGCTTGCCCGGCACGTCGATGAATCCCTTCAGACGGAGCACGCCATGGGCGGCGGCGACCCGCTCCAGCGTCTTCGCCAGCGCCGCCGGGTCGGGCTGCGGGCCGAGTTCCACGACGAAGCTGGTGAAGTCGTCGTGGTCGTGACCCTCCTCCTCGTCATGGTGGCTGGGTCGGTTGGCGAGGTCGTCCTCGGCCCCGGCGCCGACGCCGAGAAGCACCACCGGGTCGACCTTGCCGTTGCTGGCGCGCAGGATCTTGGGCTCGCGCCCAGCGCCGCCCTCAGCCATGCCGCCCTCAGCCATGCCGCCCTCCGCCATGGCGGCGCGGATCAGGTCCTCGACCTTCGCCAGATCGGCGGCATCGACCAGATCGGTCTTGTTCACCACGATCAGGTCGGCGCAGAGGAGCTGGTCTTCGAACACCTCCTCGACCGGAGTCTCGTGGTCGAGCTGCCCGGCCTCGGCGGCTTGGGCGGCCAGCGCCGCCGGATCGGGGGCGAAGCGGCCCTCCGCGGCGGCGGCGGCGTCGACCACCGCGACCACTCCGTCCACCGTCACCCGCGTCTTGATCGCCGGCCAGTGGAAGGCCTGGACGAGGGGCTTCGGCAGAGCGAGGCCGCTCGTCTCGATGATGATGTGCTCCGGCGGCTGCGGGCGGGACAGCAGCTTTTCGATGGCCGGGACGAAATCGTCGGCGACGGTGCAGCACAGGCAGCCGTTCGCCAGCTCGATCACGTCGTCCTCGGTGCAGGTCGGGTCGCCGCAGGCGCGCAGGATCTCGCCGTCGATGCCGACATCGCCGAACTCGTTGATGATCAGCGCCAGACGGCGCCCGCCGGCCTGCTCCAGCAGGCTGCGG
The DNA here is from genome assembly GCF_042657465.1 of Azospirillum himalayense. Lineage (NCBI taxonomy): Bacteria > Pseudomonadati > Pseudomonadota > Alphaproteobacteria > Rhodospirillales > Azospirillaceae > Azospirillum > Azospirillum himalayense. Next base: position 53,105 of record NZ_JBHSLC010000115.1, read on the forward strand.
ATCAGCGTCGTCTTCCCGGCGCCGAGAAAGCCGGTGATGACGGTGGCCGGGGTCTTTCCGGCGGTCAGCGGGCCGGTGGTCATGATCTGGCTTCCTTGTCTCCGCCACACCCGGCGGATTGGATGAGTGTCGGTCCGGCGGCAGGTTTCCTGGCTCGCGGGTCGTCGCCGCGCCTCCCGCCTTCCCGGCCTGTCGGCCCGTGGCATTTCCGGAGGCAGGCTCGCCGCTTACAGTTGCGGGGGCAGCCGCGGCCTTGGACTCCATCCGGGTCCGCACCGCATTCCCTATTATCCCCGCGCCTTCACGGCGGACGGGGCACCGTCGGAGGCGCAGAATTGCAGGCGGACCCCCGATTTGCAAGCGGCCATTTGGCGCCCGAAAACCGTGCCGTCGAACCCGGAACGCTCCGCCCGTCCCGCCGTTGGTGTGTCGGAAGATCGGTACAGTCTGTCTGGAAAGCTGACACTCCGGACCGCGTGCGATGCCCAACGCCAACATTGGCCGATTCATAAATTTCAACGACTTACCAAAGGCTGTCACAGTTGGCATGCCGTGTGCTTATACCAGCGTAACCAAAAACGCGGACCGGCAGACGACGCGGACGAACAGGGAGGGAAAAGCGGCACCCATGGCCGACGACATCATTCTGGAAGCGCGCGGACTCTCGAAGGAGTTCAAGGGCTTCATCGCGGTGAAGGAGGTGAACCTCCAGGTTCGCCGCGGCACGATCCACGCGCTGATCGGCCCGAACGGCGCTGGCAAGAGCACGGTCTTCAACCTGCTGACCAAGTTCCTGACGCCGACGCGCGGCCAGATCCTCTACAAGGGGCGCGACATCACCGCCATGAAGCCCGCCGACGTGGCGCTGCTCGGCATGGTGCGCTCCTTCCAGATCTCCGCCGTTTTCCCGCACCTCAGCGTGCTGGAGAATGTCCGCGTCGCGCTGCAGCGCCCGCGCGGCACCAGCTTCCACTTCTGGAAGCCCGAGGCCAGCCTGCACGACCTGCACGACCGCGCCGAGGAACTGATCGAGGCGGTGAACCTCACCCCCTGGGCCGGCCACACCGCCGCCGAGCTGCCCTACGGCCGCAAGCGCGCGCTGGAGATCGCCACGACGCTGGCGCTCGACCCCGAGGTGATGCTGCTCGACGAGCCGCTGGCCGGCATGGGCCACGAGGACATCGAAGGCACCGCCGCCCTCATCAAGCGCGTCTCCGCCGACCGCACCATCCTGATGGTGGAGCACAATCTGTCGGTCGTCGCCCACCTGTCGGACACGATCACCGTGCTCCGCCGCGGCGAGATCCTGGCGGAGGGCGCATACGACGTCGTATCGCGCAACCCGCAGGTCATGGAGGCCTATATGGGCACGGGTGAGGTGGGCCATGCCTGACGGCGCGACCGTGAAGACCGCGATGCTGGAAATCCGCGACCTCCAGGCCTTCTACGGCGAGAGCCACGTGCTGCACGGCGTCAACATCGACGTGCGCCAGGGCGAGGTGGTGACCCTGCTGGGCCGCAACGGCGCCGGCAAGACGACCACCATGCGCTCGATCATGGGCATCGTCGGCAAGCGCAACGGCTCGATCCGCTTCCAGGGCAAGGAGCTGATCGGCATGGCGCAGCACAAGATCCCCCGCCTCGGCATCGGCTACGTGCCGGAGGAGCGCGGCATCTTCTCCTCGCTCAGCGTGGACGAGAACCTGATGCTGCCGCCGGTGGTGAAGTCGGGCGGCATGACCGTGCCGCAGATCTACGAGCTGTTCCCCAACCTCCAGGGCCGCGGCACCACCCAGGGCACGCGCCTGTCGGGCGGCGAGCAGCAGATGCTGGCCATCGCGCGCATCCTGCGCACCGGCGCCGACCTGATCCTGCTCGACGAGCCGACCGAGGGGCTCGCCCCCGTCATCATCGAGCAGATCGGGGTGGCGGTGCGCAAGCTGAAGCAGCGCGGCTTCACCATCGTGCTGGTCGAGCAGAATTTCCGCTTCGCCGCGACCATCGCCGACCGCCACTACGTGATGGAGGAAGGCCATGTCGTGGACATGATCCCCAACGACCAGCTCGCCCAGAACATGGACAAGCTCCACACCTATCTGGGTGTCTGACCAAATCACCCCCTCTGCCGAAAACACTCAAAACAAAGCCAATCGAAGGGAGTTCGAAATGCTCAAGACGTTGCTTTGCGGGACCGCATTGCTGGCGCTGACCGCCGGGGCCGCGCACGCCCAGGTCTCCAACAACGTGATCAAGATCGGCGTGATGAACGACCGGTCCGGCATCTACGCCGACCTCGCCGGCGAAGGTTCGGCCATCGCCGCCCGTCTGGCGGCCGAGGAGTTCGGTGGCAAGATCGCCGGCGCGCCGATCGAGATCGTCGTCGCCGATCACCAGAACAAGGCCGACATCGCCGCCAACACGGCGCGCGAGTGGATCGACGCCGGCAATGTGGACGTCATCGCCGACGTGCCGAACTCCGCCGCCGCGCTGGCCGTCCAGGGCATCACCAAGGACAAGAAGCGCATCTTCCTGATGTCCGGTCCGGGCTCGACCGACCTCAGCGGCAAGTCCTGCAGCCCCTACGGCTTCCAGTGGACCTACGACAACTACGCCATGGCCGCCGGCACCGCCCGCGCGCTGGTCGAGCAGGGCAAGAAGAACTGGTACTTCATCACCGCGGACTACGCCTTCGGCCATTCGCTGGAGGATGAGACCTCGAAGATGGTCAAGCAGCTCGACGGCAAGGTCGCGGGCAACGTCCGCCATCCGCTGGGCAACGCCGACTTCTCGTCCTACCTGCTCCAGGCCCAGGCCTCCAAGGCCGACGTGATCGGCCTCGCCAACGCGGGCGGCGACGCCACCAACGCCGTCAAGCAGGCGTCGGAGTTCGGCATCACCCAGTCGGGCCAGAGCCTCGCCGGCCTGCTGCTGTTCATCAGCGACATCCACGCGCTGGGCCTCCAGGCCTCCCAGGGCCTGCTGCTGACCACCGGCTTCTACTGGGACACGGACGAGCAGACCCGCGAGTGGACCAAGAAGTTCGAGGCCAAGGCCGGCCGCAAGCCGACCATGGTCCAGGCCGGCGTCTACTCCGCGGTCCGCCACTATCTGAAGGCGGTCGAGGCCGTCGGCTCCGACGATCCGGACAAGGTCGCCGCCAAGATGCGCGAGACCCCGGTCGCCGACATGTTCACCAAGAACGGCAAGATCGCCGCGAACGGCCGCATGTTCCACGACATGTATCTGGCCCAGGTGAAGACCCCGGGCGAGTCCAAGGCCCCCTGGGACTACTACAAGATCGTGAAGACGATCCCGGCCGAGCAGGCGTTCCTCGACCCGGCCAAGAGCGGTTGCGCGCTGGTGAAGTAAGGGTCAGAGTTTTTAGACGGGCCCCCCTCCCGGCCTCCCCCCGCTTCGCAGGGGGAGGAGATAAAGCCTTCCCCTGCGAAGCGGGGGAGGGTTGGGTGGGGGCCCCTTCTGACATCAATCAAAAAAAACACAAGTCCGATACACAGGGAGGGACGGTCATGTTCGACTTGCTGGGGGTGCCGCCCCAGGTCCTGTTCGGCCAGCTTCTGCTCGGCCTCATCAACGGGTCCTTCTACGCGCTGCTCAGCCTTGGGCTGGCGGTCATCTTCGGCATGCTGAACGTCATCAACTTCGCCCACGGCGCGCTCTACATGATCGGCGCCTTCGTGGCGTGGCTGCTGCTGACGAAGCTCGGCCTCGGCTACTGGTGGGCGCTGGGCCTGTCGCCGCTGATCGTTGGGCTGCTGGGCGTGGTGCTGGAAAAGACCATGCTGTCGCGTCTCTACAAGCTCGACCATCTCTACGGCCTGCTGCTGACCTTCGGCCTTGCCCTGATCATGGAAGGCGCCTTCCGCCACTTCTACGGCGTGTCGGGCCAGCCCTATCCGATCCCGGACGCGCTCAAGGGCGGTCAGAACCTGGGCTTCATGTTCCTGCCCAACTACCGCGGCTGGGTCGTCGTCGCCTCCCTGATCGTCTGCTTCGGGACGTGGTTCGCCATCGAGCGGACGCGGCTTGGCGCCTATCTGCGCGCCGCCACCGAGAATCCGGTGCTGGTCCAGGCCTTCGGCATCAACGTGCCGGTGATGATCACCGCCACCTACGGCTTCGGCGTGGCGCTGGCCGGGCTGGCCGGTGTGCTCGCGGCACCCATTTATCAGGTGTCGCCGCTGATGGGCTCCAACCTGATCATCGTCGTCTTCGCCGTGGTGGTGATCGGCGGCATGGGCTCGATCCTCGGCGCCATCGTCACCGGCCTGGGGCTGGGTCTGCTGGAGGGCCTGACCAAGGTCTTCTACCCCGAAGCCTCCAACATCGTGGTGTTCGTCGTGATGGCGATCGTCCTTCTCATCAAGCCCGCGGGCCTCTTCGGACGGGAGCGCTGAGCCATGGCCGCCCAAATCAAGACGACCAGCATCAAAACGGCCGGCATCAAAACGGCCGACACCCAGACGACGACCATCGCGCTGCGCCGTCCGGGGCAGGACAGCACCCGCAACGCCGTAATCCTCGGCATCGGGCTGTTGATCGCGCTGGCGGCACCCTTCGTGCTGTACCCCGTCTTCGTAATGAAGGTGCTGTGCTTCGCGCTGTTCGCCTGCGCCTTCAACCTGCTGATCGGCTTCGCCGGCCTGCTGAGCTTCGGCCACGCCGCCTTCTTCGGCGGGGCGGCCTACATCACCGCCCATTCCGCCAAGGTGTGGGGGCTGGGGCCGGAGGTCAGCATCCTGCTCGGCATGGGCTTCTCCGCGCTGCTGGGCCTCGCCTTCGGCGCGCTGGCGATCCGCCGGCAGGGCATCTACTTCGCCATGATCACGCTGGCGCTGTCTCAGATGGTCTTCTTCATGGCCCTGCAGCTCAAGTTCACGGGCGGCGAGGACGGCATCCAGGCGGTGCCGCGCGGGCATCTGTTCGGGGTGATCGACCTCAACAACTCGCTGTCCATGTACTACTTCGTGCTGGCGGTGTTCCTGGTCGGCTTCGCGGTGGTCTGGCGCGCCGTGCATTCGCCCTTCGGTCAGGTGCTGAAGGCGATCCGCGAGAACGAGCCGCGCGCCGTGTCGCTCGGCTACCGGACAGAGCGCTACAAGCTGCTGGCTTTCGTGCTGTCGGCGAGCCTCGCCGGGCTGGCCGGCGGGACCAAGGCGCTGGTCTTCCAGCTCGCCTCGCTGACCGACGTGACGTGGCAGATGTCCGGCGAGGTGGTGTTGATGACGCTGCTCGGCGGCATGGGCACGCTGCTCGGCCCGGTGGTGGGTGCGGCCATCGTCGTCACGCTGGAAAGCTATCTGGCGGCCACCAGCATGCCGGTTCCCGTGGTGATCGGCGCCATCTTCGTGGTCTGCGTGCTGGTCTTCCGCCGTGGTATCGTGGGTGAACTCCAGGCCCGCTTCGGCCGCCGCTGAACGTCAAGAACCGAACGGTATAAAAAGCCAAAATCAGGAACCGCCCGATGGATCAACCGCTCTCTGATCAGCCGCTGTGGACCCCGTCTGAGGCGCGCGTGGCCGCCTCCAACCTGACGGCCTTCCGGCAGGCCGCGAGCGCCCGTTTCGGGCTGCGGCTGGACGATTACGACGCGCTTTACGACTGGTCGGTCGCCGGCAAGGAGGATTTCTGGCGCTTCCTGTGGGAGTGGGCCGGACTCAAGGGCGACCTCGGCGGCGTGGCCCTGGCCGATGGCGACCGGATGCCCGGCGCCCGCTGGTTCCCCGAGGCCAGCCTGAACTACGCCGAGAACCTGCTCGCCAACGCGCCGGAGGGCGAGGCCGTCGTCTTCTGGGCCGAGGACAAGGTCAAGCGCCGCTGGTCCGGCGCCGAGCTGAGGGCGGAGGTGTCCCGCCTCCAGCAGGCGCTCAAGGCCGCCGGCGTCGGCAAGGGCGACCGCGTCGCCGCCGTCGTCCCCAACATGCCCGAAACGCTGGCCGCCATGCTCGCCACGGCCAGCCTGGGGGCCATCTGGTCCTCCTGCTCCCCCGACTTCGGCGCCCAGGGGATCACCGACCGCTTCGGCCAGATCGAGCCGACCGTCCTCTTCGCTCCCGACGGCTACTGGTACAACGGCAAGAGCCATGACATCCGTGCCAAGATCGCCCAGGTGCTGACCGAGCTGCCCACCGTCAAGGCCGCCGTCATCATCCCCTATATCAACGAGACGCCGGACGTCTCGGCCATCCGCGGCGGCGTCACCTGGGGCAATTTCATCGCCCCCTTCGCGGCGGCGGAGCCGCGCTTCGAGCGGGTGGCCTTCAACCACCCGCTGTTCATCCTCTATTCGTCGGGGACCACCGGCAAGCCCAAGTGCATCGTCCACGGCACCGGCGGCACGCTGCTCCAGCACGTCAAGGAGCACCGGCTGCACAGCGACGTGAAGCCGGGCGACCGGGTGTTCTACTACACCACCTGCGGCTGGATGATGTGGAACTGGCTGGTCTCCGGGCTGGCCGCTGGGGCGACGCTGCTGCTCTACGATGGCTCGCCCTTCGCGCCGGACGGCAACATCCTGTTCGACTACGCCGACGCCGAGGGCATGACGCTGTTCGGCACCTCGGCCAAGTTCATCCAGCAGGCCGAGAAGTCGGGACTGGAGCCGATGCGCACGCACCGGCTCGACACGTTGCGGGCGCTGGCCTCGACCGGCTCGCCGCTGATGCCGGAGAACTTCGCCTACGTCTATCGGGCGATCAAGACAGACATCCACCTGGCCTCGATCAGCGGCGGCACGGACATCGTGTCCTGCTTCGTGCTGGGCAACCCAACGGCCCCGGTGTGGGCGGGCGAGCTGCAGACGGCGGGGCTCGGCATGGCGGTCGCGGCCTTCGACGACGCCGGCCACGCGGTCAGCGGCGAGAAGGGCGAGCTGGTCTGCACACGGCCTTTCCCCTGCATGCCCGTGGGCTTCTGGGCCGACCCGGACGGGGCGAAGTACCGGGCGGCCTATTTCGAGCGCTTCCCCAACGTGTGGACGCACGGCGACTTCATCGAGCGCACGGTGCATGGCGGCTGGGTGATCTACGGCCGCTCGGACGCGGTGCTCAACCCCGGCGGGGTGCGCATCGGCACGGCGGAGATCTACCGGCAGGTGGAGCAGCTTCCGGAGATCCTGGAGGCGGTGTGCATCGGCCAGGAATGGGACGGCGACGTGCGCGTCATCCTGTTCGTGGTGCTGCGCGAGGGGCTGACGCTCGACAAGGCGCTTGAGGACACGATCCGCAAGCGCATCAAGGAGAACTGCTCGCCGCGGCACGTCCCGGCGCGCATCGTGGCGGTCAAGGACATCCCGCGCACGCGCTCGGGCAAGATCACCGAACTGGCGGTGCGCGACGCGGTGCACGGCCGCCCGATCAAGAACACCGAGGCGCTGGCCAATCCCATGGCGCTCGACGAGTTCCGCGAGCGCCCGGAACTGGAAGGCTGACCGGCGTCCAGCCCTCTCCCCGGGCGGGGGGAGGGCACCCGAACCAACAAGACAACAGAGGATAAGCCATGACCTTGACTCAGAAGGTCGCGGTGGTCACCGGCTCGACCAGCGGGATCGGCTTGGGCATCGCGCGGGCGCTGGCCGGAGCCGGGGCGGACGTGGTGCTGAACGGGTTCGGCGAGGCCGCCGCCATCGAGGAGCTGCGCGCCGGTCTGGCGGCGGAATTCGGCGTGCGCGTCGGCTACCACGGTGCCGACCTGTCCAAACCGGCGGAGATCGCCGCGCTGATCGGCCACGCGGAGGAGACTTTCGGCTCCGTCGATGTGCTGGTGAACAACGCCGGCATCCAGCACGTCGCCCCGGTGGAGGAGTTTCCGACCGACCGCTGGGACGCGGTGATCGCGCTCAACCTGTCCGCGGTCTTCCACGGCACCCACCATGCCTTGCCGGGCATGAAGCGGCGCGGCTGGGGGCGCATCCTGAACATCGCCTCGGTGCATGGTCACGTCGCGTCGGTCAACAAGGCGGCCTACGTCGCGGCCAAGCACGGCGTGGTCGGGCTGACCAAGACGGTGGCGCTGGAGACGGCGGGGACTGGTGTCACCTGCAACGCCATCTGTCCGGGCTGGGTGCTGACTCCGCTGGTGCAGAAGCAAATCGACGCGATCGCCTCGACCAAGAACATCCCGGAGCCGCAGGCAAAGGCGGAACTGCTCGGCGCCAAGCAGCCCTCCGGCGCCTTCGTGACGCCGGACGAGTTGGGCGGGCTGGCGGTCTATCTGTGCTCCGACTCGGCGGCCCAGATGACCGGTGCCAGCCTGTTGATGGATGGCGGCTGGACCGCGCAGTAAGAGCGTTTGGTGGAATGGGGGCGGCGGTCGGGAGAGGCATCCTGCACTCCTCCCGACCGCCGCCCTGTGGACGCTGATCAATCCATTGCGCCAGCCCGACCTGACCAAAGTGAAGGCTGGATTGCCCCAGCCGCACAACCGCGCGCTACTCCGCCGCGACCGCCAGAGGGTTGTAGGAGCTTTCCTGCCGTTTCGGCGTGGCCGCCCTGAAATAGTCCAGCACGTAGACCCGTACGGCGCTGGACAGGTTGCTCGCATCCACGACGTCCACCCGCTCGGCGAGCCGGTTGCACAACTCGCCCAAGGTCAGGCTTTCCTTCTGCGCGATTTCTTCCAACCCCTCCCAGAACGCGGCCTCCAGCCGCATGCTGGTGCGCTTTCCGGCGACATAGACGTTCCTGAGCTTCTTCGATGACATGGCATGCCCGCTGCGCGACACGTTGCACTCTTATGTGTGAACGGTCGCGGAGTTTTGGCCGAAAAGCATGTGATGAACTTCACATGAAATGCGCAGGGTCATGCGGGAAAGCCATAAGGTCACAGCGGCACGCGCTAGGAATATCGGGTCGTGACACCGCGAGATGGGTGTCTTCCTCCTGTTCCCTGTTGACGCCGGCATATGAGGGGCAGGGCAGACCAAGCTCACACCTGCGTTCGCCGTGTTCAAACTGTCATCCCGCACCCTGAGCGGAAACCCCACCTGAGGCTGTCGCCGTGTCGCGTTCACGCTGCAAGGATTTTGGGCAAATCTTGAGAAGGAGAGATGCTTCGCTGAACCGGCCTGCCGCGCCAGCAATGCAAACCCCGCCGTTGGGCGGGGTCAAGTACCTGAATTCTTAGCGAATTAGGTGGCTGGGGCGCCAGGATTCGAACCTGGGAATGGCGGTACCAAAATCTGCCAAACCCTATTGATTCAATTAACAAATTTGCCTTTGTGTGCACACCATGTGCACATGGCTTATCGCCGTCCGAACACGCTGCTTTCGAAGGCCGCCATAGCGTCCGCGTTGTCGTGCTTCCGGTCGAACAGATGGCCGTAGAGGTCGAACGTCATGGTGATCGTGCTGTGGCCCATGACCGCCTGCACCCGCTTGGCGTTCCAGCCCAGGTCGATGAACATGCTGGCCGCGAAATGGCGCAGATCATGGAACCCATAACGGACCTCTGGGAGGGGAATGCGGCGCTTCTTCCCATCCTTCGCCTCGATCGCCGGACGCGTCTTTGACCAACCGCAGGCGACCTGAACCGGCACCATGCACTGCTTCCGAGCCACATTGTAGTGCATCGGCTTCTTGTCCCAGAACGGGAACACCAGATCCAGTTCGGTGGGTGGGCACGCCATCTTCCACTCTTTCAGGACCCGGACAGCCATGGGTGGGATCGGCACCTCTCGGCGACCCGTCTTGGACTTCACCGGCCCGAGGTCCCGTTTGAAGTTGACCCGACGCCGGACTTTCACGAGGCCAGCCCGAAAGTCGATGTTGGCCCAGGCCAGCCCAAGAACCTCCGATATGCGCAAGCCGGTGAACGCCGCCACGGTCAGCAGGGGGTACCATGGCGTAGGCCGGCGCACCATCTCGCCGTCGTCGCCCTCCACCTCCATAACCAGCGGCCACATCCGCTCCGCCGCGCAAAGCATGTCGCCTATCTCATCCGGAGACGGGATGCGGTCAATGGAATCGGTTTCGTTCTCCCCATCGAAGTCCTCGGCGCGCCGGCTCTCGACCCGGATGCCGGTAGCGACGTTCTGAGCAAGGAGACCCCGCATCATCGCGTCCTTCAGGATCGCCCCGAGGGCGGAGACGACCTTACGAGCGGTGACGCGGGAGCGCTTCTCGACCATGGTTGTTTTGAAGGCGACAACCTGGGGGCGGCTCAGCCGGGAGAGCTTCACCGAGCCGAGAGACGGCTTGATGTGGTTTTTGACAAACTCCCGGTATCCCTTCAATGTCGATGCCTGGAGCGATTCCCCTTCGCAGGTCTGTAGCCAGAGGTCAGCAGCTTCGGCCACGGTGATGGACGTGGCGTCCGGCGTATGGGTGCCGGTCACCATTTCGCCGCGAGTGCGGGTCTCGAACGCTTCCGCCTCTTTCTTCGTTCGGAACTGTCGGGATCGTTGCTGTCCGCCCTGATCCCGATAGCGGACCTGCCAGCGAGTTTCCCCGCTGGGCAAAGTCCGCTTCGTCACGGATGCCATAGATCACCCCGTGTGATAGTTGCGGAAGGTTCAGAGTGCCACGCTTTTTCGAAATGGCAACGTGGCGCGTCACCGATCAGAGGAGGTGCCGCTTTCCTCCTGCTGCTTGATCCATTCCAGCACGGTGGACTTCCGCGCGCACACCTTGTCGCCCAGGCGAAAGGCAGGGAAACGCCCGTTCTGAACGAGGTGATAGACCTTGCGCTTGTCCGCCGCGTCGCCATAGACGAACTCGGCAATGGCGTCGGCCCCTTCGAGAAGGTCTTCACCGATGGTGCGGACCAGGGCCGAGGGCATGACCGCGGCGAGACGGCTGGCCAACTCCAGCGCCAAGATGTCGGCGAGATCAGAACCGACGGTGCTGGCGAGCGGGAGGCCACCGGATGTGGGCTGTACCCGCATGGTGGCGCGGGCAACGTCGAGACACAGTTCCGTCGCGGGGGTCGCTTTATGCATCGCCGTCACTCCCGCTGCCGTCGTCCTTATCGTCGTCATCACGCCCATCGAACAATTCGCCCTGATCGAAGGCATCGCCCATATCGACCTTGAAGCCGTGCTCACCATAGACCCGGCTCGCGTTACGGGCGATTGATCGAGTGCCACCGGCCTTTCCGATCAGCATCAGCGCATTATTTGCTGCGCGGCGCGCATTTGTTTTGGCGTTCGCCTCCATAACTCGCATTCGCCGGGCCGCGAGCGACTCTTTGCTGTTAAGGCCCCGCTCGTAGGCGTCGAACTTCTCAATAATTTCGATGGTGATCTCGGTCGCCTCCGCTGTTTCCGCCTTGGCCGTGATGAAGATGGCCTGTTTGCGGTTCAGGTAGTAGGCGTTGGTTTCCTTGCCGCCTTGCGCAGGGCGATACCCCACCGTGGGGCATCGCCCCATCTTGAGCAGCGCCTCCATCCATCGCTCGATCAGCTCACGAATTTTATTCGGGCGGACGAACCCCAGCCTTTCCCCGAGGTCAATATCCCGAATGCGGGTTTCACCCTCGACTGTGGTCGGGGTCAGTGAGTCACCGTTCTTCATCGGTCGGTTCCTATGAATTTGAATGTTGGGTTATCGAATTCCACGCGGGCAGCAGGCGGTCAGCCAATCGCCACCTCCCGAGCCTCCAGCTTGTCGATGTTCGCTTGGTGGACGCGGAAGGTGAGGGCGACCACCCAGGGGTTGGCGGCCCATGCGCCGGCGCCGTGGAGGCTGGTCCAGAGGGTTTGAAAGCTCCTGCGCGGATCGCTGAAATAGCGACGCGACGTGTCTCCCAGCTTGTCGCCATAATCGCGCCACCCGCTCATCCCGCGCGGTCGCGGCGAGCACATCTCGATGCCTTCAGCGATGGCATCCGCCTCGCTGATGTCCTGGAGCCGCTCGACCCGCACCTGCTCCACCACCAGCGTGAGCCGGCTGGCCCAGCGGGGCATGTGGATGGAGGGGATGGAGCGCCACACGAAATTACCGGACCCGGCCGGCTTCGTCTCATTGGCCATCATCCGGACGCTGCTGGTGCCCACCCACTTCGAGCCAATCTCTCCGGTTTCGTCCTCTGTGCGCACCCAGGTGCCGTTTTGCCAGGTGTTCTCCCGAACCCACAGCCGGTCGCCCGGCTGCACCTTGGCGAGCGGCGACGTGGCAAGGCGGCGCGTCTGCGTCTTCCGGCCGTCGAGGAGCGCCCGAACCATCGGCGCGCTGAAGATGATCGGGACGTCACGCATCGGCGGGCTCCATGCGCTCGGCGCCGTCCCGGACGTAGCCCTGGCGGTCTTCTTCGTCGTCCCAGATGCCATCGATATCGGGCATGGATTTCTCCTCAGACCGCAGAGACGGTGGACTGCGAGGGCAAGGTGGAAGATCCAGCCGCCGCCAGCCGCTCGATCACGTCCGGGCTCGTCCATCGAGGCACGTTGTCGGGATGGGTCAGACCGTGGCTCTTCAGGACGATGCGAATGGCCCTCATGGCTTCAGGCGTCGGCTGGCCGCTGTATTCGGTGAAGCTCCAGTTCCACATGTTCTTGACCGCGGTCGCGGCGCGCCGGGGAGCTTCCGGCACCGGGGCGCCGCCCAGCGACGCGCCGCTCGGCAGGTGGGTCAGCTTGTGCTGACCAGTGGCTTCGTCGTGGTGGACGCCGAAGAAGCCGCGGGCCTTCCCGCTGACGGTGATCCACCCCTTCGTGGTGATGATGCGGTACTCGGCATCGGTCCAGGTGCGATGGCCGATAGCGTCCGAGTTCAGGGGCTTGGTGTTCATGTCGAACTCCTTACGCCTTGGGGGCGCCGATCAGAGCGCGCGGGCGCGATCCGGAGGGGAGGTTGCCCGTCGAGATGCCGGATCGGTCACGGGCGGCAGCCAGCAGTTCACGTCGCCGCTGCGGGGTGATCCGGCCGGCTGCGAACGCCCGGTCGATTCGGGTGCGTAGGGCCTGGAAGGCGTCGATGCGCTGGTGGAGCGGGGACGCGGGCGGGTGAGGGCTGTGGGCCATGGCCGGTTACTCCGCCGCGATCTGGCGAGACGGGGCATGGAGCGCATGCACCGCGTTCGTCCGGGCGAGCAGCATGGCCATGCGCTTGGGGACGGAGTTCCCCACCAGCCGCATCGCCTCCGTCTTGGTGAGCGGTCGGGTAACCATCTCCGGCTTGCCGTCCGGGCCGATGACGATGTTGCCCTTGCGATCACGCTTGTAGACGGTGATCAGGTCGGGCATCCGCAGCTCATGGGCAGCAGCGGCTTCCCGCGGCAGCAGCATCCGCATGCCGATGTCGACCACGATCCAGGGTCCGAAGGTCACGAACTCCCGATCATCCCAGACGCCATGGGCGCGAAGGAAGGCGGCGACCTGCCTGGCGCGCGCCAGCTTCTCAGGCGGCAGGGGCGGAGCCGTGACGTCGGCGCCGTGAACGGCGAAGCGATCCACCGTGGGCAGCGTGTTCAGGGCCGCGTCCACGGGCTGGTGCTGCCCGCCTGTGCCATAATACTCGGACAGGTAGGCCGCGGTGACCTGATGATGGGAACCGCCGCGGTCCCCGCCCGAAGTCTGGGCCGAGATGGGCGCCCCGGCATCCTGGGGCACGCCGGTTCCGCGCTGGTGGACAAGGTACGCCCCGGCAACCTGCTGGTGGCTGACAGTCGTGGTCATGGCGCTGATCGGTTGGCTGATACTGTGCCCGTTGTGGACGTCGCTTTCGCCGTTCGGTTTGGTGTGGTTGTTGTGCTGGACCATCCAGGCGCCGACGACGGCGTGCTTCGCCGCGCCCGCGACCTGTGTGCCGATGGCATCCTCCACGTTCAGCGCCCGCGGGGCCTGCCCATCGCGCTCGCCGTAGCCGGTCTGGACGAGGGCAGCGCCGATCACGGCGGAATGCTCCTTGGCGGTCTGCGCCGCCAGCGGATCGTCCGCCGGGCGGCCGACATCACGGGTGTTGTGCTGCTCCAGGAAGGCGCCGACCACGCCGAACCGGGCAGCGCCGGCCATCATCGTGTCGGTGGGTGCGTCGGCAGGCTGTCCGGGGCTGTTCTCCTGGAACTTCGTCAGGTGGGCAGCCACCACGAAGTCCCGGTTACCGGTCGTGAGCGCGGGCACGGCATCGTCCACCGCCGCCCCGACGTTGTTGGTGTTGTTGGTCATGATGGAGGGGGCGAGCGTGGCCCCGACGATCCCGAAGCGGTTCTCGGTGGTGTTGGTCG
>NZ_JBHSLC010000115.1:67292-101739 GCF_042657465.1 Azospirillum himalayense
CGGAACAACGCCTCGCACCTCGCCTTCCCTACGCTCCCCGTGGTAGCGGATGAGGTGGGCAGCCATCACGGCTTGGTCGTTGCTGCCGGTCGCCGTGCGCATCGCATCCTCGGCGTCGTAGACCCGGCTGCCGCTGCGGGCGTCGTCGCCGTGGGCGATGCCGACCAGTGAAGCCGCCACCAGCCCAAAGGACGGGGCGCCGCCCGGATGATGGTCGGAATGCTGCGCGGTGAAGGTCCGCGTGGACTCGTCCATGCCGTGGCCGATCGCGCCGTTGCGGAACGTCGTGACATGGGCCGCGACGATGCAACGATCCTCCTTCGTGGTGGAGGCGTTCAGCGGTTTGGCCGGGTCCATCGGCGGGACCTGGGCGGCCCGGCCGCCGGCGCCGACGATGCTCGCCCCCATCACCGCGAACTCGCCGCCCTTCACCGCGGCCGTCAGCGTTGGCGTGGCCCCGGCGCCGTCGTGTGCCCGCGCCGGGCTCTTACTGTGCGTCGTCGGGATCAGGGCCGGCCCGACGACGGCGACCTCGCCGCGGTGCGCGCAGGTCATCGTCGGGCCGGCGTCGCCGATGTCGTGCAGCCGGGCGCCGTGGGTCAGGTGGATCAGGAAGGGTTCCGCGGCATTGAGCACGAACCGCTGCATGCCCACGGCGATCCGCTTCTGGGTCGCTGGCGCGAGATCCTTCGGACGGTCGAAGATGCTGGGCAGGTCGAGCGACCAGTCGATGATCTCCGCGGCGGCGCGGTGGGGCTGAAGTGGCGCCCGCCCGGCGGCGGCCCGCTCCTCATTCAGCCGTACCAGTTCCTTCCGGCTGGCGTGGGTCTGCTCCGGCCATTCAGGCATTCGACCGTCGAAGTGCAGGACGCCGAACAGGCGCTTCCGGCTGGTCGGGACGCCATAGTCGGCGCAGCACAGATCCCGGTCCTCATACACGGCGCCCAGCCGCTCCATGTGAAGCTTCCAGGCGCGGTAGAGACGGCCTTCCGTCCGGAGGCGGTCGCGGACACGCTTGCTGTCCGGCACCCGCTCGCCCTCGGCGGCCACCCTGACCATGTGCCGCCCGTCCTTGACCAGCAGCCGGCCCGTCGCCGGGTCACGCTTCGGCTTTCCGAACTTGCGCGGATTGCGGACGAGCTGCTGGTCCCAGACGGGCACCCGCTCGCCCGGCGCGGCGATGGACCCGTCGAGCTTCAGCACGCGGCCGGTGGCCGGGTCGCGCTTCGCCACCAGATGATTCCAGCCCCGAATTTCCCTGACATTCTCAAGGAATCCGACCTCGGGGCCGAGGCCGCGCTTGCGCAGCACGCCCACCCAGCGGCAGAGCTGCCAGGGCATCGACCGGACGCGCGGTGACCGCGGGGCGCCGCCTTTCGCGACGCTATGGTCCGTGCAGTCCGGGGACCCCCAGAGGTTTCCGACATGGCGCCCGCCGGTCGCTTCCAGCGGGTCGACCTCGTAGATGTCCGCCTGCAGGTGCTTCGTGAACGGGTTCAGCGCCTTGTGCGCGGCGATGGCGATCTCGTCGTGGTTCACGGCGAGATGCACGGGGAACCCGGCATCCTCAAGGCCCTGGCAGGCGCCGCCCATGCCGGCGAACAGCACGACGTTGATGGAGCCTTCGAGCGGCCATTCCGTCGAGCGGTCGACCGGCTTGTTGCGCCGGGCCTTCGCCCGTGTCCGGACCTTCGAAGGGGGAATGCTGCTGACCGGCAGCATGTCGGAGGTGAACAGGCCGTCCATCGTCACGCCCCCGGCGCAGCGCGGTTGACCGCCGCCGTGCGCTCGTCTTTAGGCGCCGTCATGTGCGCGGTATGCAGGACGCCCGTGGCCTTCAGGGAGTCGTAGGCGTCCAGGTCGTGCACCACGGCAACATAGGGCAGGGTGGCCGGGCGCGGCTGTTGGCCAGCCTTCCGCGCCAGATCGTGGGCATGCTCGTCAGGGTGCGTCCCGAAGGTCGGCGGCAGGTCGACCAGCTCGGCCGGCACGTAGGCCTGCACCGCCGGGTCCCAGCGCTTCAGCCGGTACTGCACGATGGTGGGGAAGGCGACGCGGCCGTCGGGATGCTCCTGCTCCGGCACCGTGGTCTCTTCGGGCGGCGGGGCCATGGTGGCGCAGGCACGGAGGTGGCGGTTGGCGTGCCGCTGCTGCGTCGGCGGGAATGAGCTTTCGATCAACCGCCCGGTCTTGGTGATGCCTGTGCGGTGGGTCAGTTCGTCCATCATTGTCGGCACCTTCAATCCTGGGCGTGGTTGGGAGCGGGTTCGATCCATTCGCCATCGACTTCGGCGAAGTCGGGATCATCGCCGTCGATCACCGTCGCCTCGGGAGCGGGCAGGGCCGGGCGGACCTCCTCCGGCAGGTTCCATCGGTCGCTGGCCCAGGCCCTGGCGCATTCCTCGGTGCAGGGCCGGTAGCCGAAGAGGGACGGTCCCGGATAGAACTCGGTCAGGATCGGGGTGTCGGCCCCCGGGCCGAACACGTCGATCCGGAGCATCTTGGTGCCGAAGCGCTCGACCTCGCGGGCCAGCCCGTAGCGGGTCCGGTGGCCGAGCAGCTCCACCTTCGCCCATTCGGCGGCCGGGGCGGCGGTCGCGGGGGTGCTAGGGGTGGTTTCCATCATGCGGCCTCCTGCTTGGCGGCCTTCACCTCGGCCAGCGGTCGCGCGATGCCGCCGTCGATCCAGTAGGACATGCCCATGCCCGCGGCCTGCAGGTCCGGCACAAGGTCGGGCTTGCCGAAAGTCATGCACACCACGGCGGAGACGTCGGCGGCGCGCAGCATCTGGATCAGGCCGCCGCGCCCCAAGTGATCCAGCACGTCGGCGGCGTCGATGATGACCAGGCGGTGCCCCTCCATCTGGGCCAGGGCGACCTGCAGGACGGCGCGAACGCGGAACTGGTCGCTGGAGAGCTGGGGGCCGAGACCGGACAACAGCGGGTAGGCCCGTCCGCCATAGGTGACGGACAGATCCGGCTCGATCCGGACCGGCTGCCAGCCGGCGGCGGCACACAGCTCGGCCAGGGGGCCGCCGTTGAAGGTGTCCAGCACCTTCAGCAGCTTCGTCTTGCGCAAGCCTTCCGGCGAAAGCAGGGTCTGCACCATCGCATTCACGGCCAGCTGCTTGGATAGCTCGTGGGCTTCCAGATTCGCCTTCAGCGCGGCGTGCCGGCGCTGGGCCAGAGCCAGCCGGTCGCGCGCTGCCTGGACATCGGCAGTGCTGCCGGTGCCTCCCTTGGCCTTCAGGGCAGCCAGCCGCTGGGAAGCGTCGTGGGCCGTCTGATGCGCACGCTGGGCGTCCGCCGCGGTCTGGTCGGCGGCGTCAAGCTGCTTCTTGGCGTGCGAGGCGTTGCCTGCGGCAATGTTGATGGCCGTCTGGCGCTTCTTCAACTCGGCGTCGGACAGCGTGGCGGCCTGGACCAGTTCCATGGTCGGGCCGTGCCCGTTCACCTGCAGAGCCGCCTTGCAGCAGGGGCAGGCGAGGGCGTCCGGCTGCTGGGCCGGGGGCAGATCGTCCAGTTCCCGCTTGGCGGTCTTGTAGGCGGCCTCGGCCTGGGATGCGGCGACCTCCGCATCCATCGACGCCTTGTGCAGGGACTCGATGTCGGCGCAGGCGGCGGTGAGGCGGTCGATCTCGGACTGATCAACCGCGGCGCCGGCGATGGCCTTCTCCAGGTCGATCTGAGCCTCGCCGACCTCCGACGACAGGTCGTCCAGTTCGGCCTCGGTCAGGTCGGCGGTCCAGTCCTTCGGGAGCCAGCCCTTGGCCTTCTCCGACCCATACTTTTCGCCGGTCACGCCCTCCCACCGGCCCTTGAACCGGGCGCCCTTCTCCTTAACGTCGGCGGCCTTGCCGTCCCAGCCGGTGGCTTCGATGTCGGACCAGACCTTCTCGACCACCGGAGCCGGTATCCCGGCGTCGGTGAAGGCCTGCGACAGGTCATCCTTGTCGGGCGCGGTGTGGAGCGCCTTGGCGAGGAAGGTGGCGCGATCCTTCGGCGCCATGTCCACCAGATGCTCCAGCCCGGCGGCGTGGGCGTTGACGGCCGGCGGAGTGCCGTCGGTGATGAACTCGCACTTCGGCCAGGATGCCGTGGCCTTGCCGGACTCGGACTGAACCACCGCATAGGCCGTGGAGCAGCCGGCGCGAACCAGCTTCCCGCCGTCCTTCTTCAGCAGACCGCCGAGCTGGACGGTGCCGGTCAGCGCGGCGGCGAGGCCCTTGGCGATGCTGGACTTGCCCTGGCTGTTGCGGCCGGCGACCAGCGTAATGCCTTCGATCTCCAGGTCGGCGCGTTCGACCATCTGGAAATCCCGGATGTTGGCTTTCATGGGATTCTCCCGGATCAGGTGGCGTCGAACAGGTTGGAGGCGTCCTTGGGCTGGGCGTCCTTCGGCGCGGCTGCCCTGCGGGGGGCGGCCTTATCCTCAGCCGGTTGGCCGCGTTCGACCTCAGCGGGTTCCCGCTCATCCTGCTCGTCGGCCGCGAAGGCGGAATTGAGGTCTTCTTCGGGCTGGTGCTCGATGGCTGCGGAGGAGACATCAGCCACGCTCATGTCCACGCCATCGGAGAAGGCGGCGTAGTTCACGCCGCCGGTGTCGCTCATCGTGTCGAGTTGGACTGCGTTGGCGAACTCGATGGACATCGGCAACACCTTCGAAATGCGCCGAACCATCGTCTTGGCGGACATTTCGTGTTCGTGAGCCACCCACGGCGATGCGTCGAACGAGCGCATCTTCCAGCCGTCCCTTTGCGGATTTCGCTCTGCATCGCGCTTGGAGGCGAGAGCGGCCTGGAAACCCTGCGAGTTGTCGCGGATTCGGAGCACGCGGGCATAGGGCAGCACTTCGAAGGCCTGGCCATCCTTCAGACTGGCGTGGGCATAAGCCCAGATCGGCGGACGGCCCTGGTTGTCGCCGATGGGGACGTGCCGGAGATGCATGTTCGAGCCGTACTCGAAACTGAACTCGTCGGCAGGCATGTCGGCGTAGGCGCCGTAAACGACATCGGCGTGGATCGACACGAGATTGCCGGAGCGGCGGGCGAGATCGATGAAGCCCCGGTAGCCGATGATGAGATTCACATCGACCCGATCCGTTACCCACTGGTTGCCCTGCTTCCGCTTCTTCTCGAAGGGAATCAGGTAGGCGTGGCCGAGGGGGGTGTTCGGCTCCAGACCGAAAGAGGCGCACGCCATCATGGAGCCAAGCAGCGAGACGGGCTCGCATTCGGCCAGCTTCGGCGTCTTGTAAACCGCCTGGGCCATGACCCGGAGCATGCGTTCCGGGTTCAGGTGACGCGGCACGAGCTGCTGGAAGCGCTGAACCGTCTTCGGGGCCTGGAGAAGCTTCTGGATGGTGTTCTGTTCATTTCCCGCGGGAGCCGCGAGAGGAGGGCGTTGCCCGGAAGCGATCTGTTGCGCCATGGGAATTACTCCTCGCTCATATGCTCGCGGCAGAAGGACGTCCCGTGTGCGGGGCACCACTTCGCGGAGCAGAGCTTGCTGTTGGGATTGGCGGGGAAAGCCCAGGCGTCGCCGGGCAGAACGCCCACGCTGGGGTTGCCCAGGCGGAACGACTTCAAGTCGTCCTCGATGTGACGAAGCACGGCGATGGCCGCGGTCTCGGCGGCGGCCAGGTCGTGCTTGATGATCAGCGCGTCCGGCTGCGGCTTCTTCAGCGGCGCGCGCTGAATGAAGTCCTCGCAGGCCTCGGTCACGTCAATTCCGTTGGAGCGCGCCAGCAGGCTGTAGCTGCCGAGCTGCGGCTTGTGGTTGGAGCGGGCCTTGCCGGTCTTCAGGTCGCGTACCCGGCCCGGCTCGCGGGCGATCACATCGCTCTGGCCGGACAGGATGATGTCGGCGCTCACCTGCGCCTCCAGCCGCTCCTCGACGATCAGCGGCTGGACGTCGGGCGCGATCTGGGCGCGGTAGACCCGCACCATGCGTTCGGCCTGCTGCTCGGCTTCGTTCAGCGCCGGCGTCTCGCGGTCGTAGCCGATGCCCTTCGCCGCGGTGGTGCGCAGGCTGTCGATGGCCGCGTCGGTGGCGGTCGAGACCGGCGGCAGGGCGCCCGTCTTGGCCTTCTCCAGCAGGATCACGGCGGCGCCGGCATGAACCGCGGTGCCGACTGCGGCGCCGATGCCGTTCGGGAGTTCGCGAAGCTCATAGCCGGCGGCCAGCACCTCGCGGCGGAACAGCTTCGCGGCGCTGCGGCGGGGGCAGTCCGGATAGCCCGACAGGGAAGACGAGCGGACAATGGTCGGTTCAAAGGGGGCGCTCATCTCACACCACCCCCGTCAGGTCGAGGCCTGCGGCGCTGACCTTCGACGCCGGGGCTTTGGCCGAGGCAGCCTTGGCCGGAGCCACGCCCAGCCCCTTCAGGTGCCAGTAGACCCGCGCGCAGGCGCGGACATCGACCATGGCATCGTGCGCCCCGTCGAGATCCTCGCCGAAGAAGTGCTTGATGCACTCCGCGAGACTCGCGGGCTTTGGCTTGTTGAATCCGGCGGCCCGCATGCGGGCGGTGGGGGGCAGGTCGACCAGACTGGTCGCCTTCGTCATCGTGCAGAACTTCGGCAGGTTCTCGCGGGCCGGTTCCTTCCCGGCGCGCAGGAACGCGATGCGCATCAGCCGAACGTCGAAGCCGATGTTGTGGGCCACCAGCTCATCGGTCTGGGCCATCAGCGCGTTGAACTCGTCCAGCGCGTCGGCGAGGGGGACTCCTTCGTCCATGGCCCGCTCGAAGGTGATGCCGTGCTTCTCGAACGCCTTCTGCGGCATGACGGTGTAGCCGGAGGGGCGGACGATGACGTTCATGCTGCCAGAGACGTCGCCGTCGGCGCGGCTCAGCAGCGCGGCCAGCTGCACGATGTGGGGCTGGTCGGGATGGGTCGAGCGCTCGGACCAGAGCGGCAGGTCCGTCGTTTCGGTGTCGAAAATCAAGGCGGCGGTCATGGGGCCTCGGAGGGCTGGGCCGCGCGCGGGTACAGCGCCTGATTGGCGCAGGCCATCCGCTTGCGGTTGTTGGTGGGGGAGCGCAGGAACAGCGTGTCGCCCTTGATCCGAACGAGGACCCAAGTCCCGGCGCCCTTCAGGCGGATGGGCTGGCCGACCAGGGCGGGCAGCGCGTCAGGCGGGATCGGCTTCAGATGCGCCTCCTCCGCCTGCAGCTTTTTCCACCAGTCGCGAACGATCAGGGGCGTGGCGCGCCGGGCGATGCCGTAAAAGGCGCGCAGCGTTTCGATGTCGGTGATCTTGCCGATGTGGCAGGCATCCCGGCTCATGCCGAGATGCGCGGCGACGAAGGCATAGGCCCGGTTCCGGGCAGCATCCTGGATGCGCTTGAAGGCGGCCACGCGGGCGGCGCCGGTCTCGGCGACAGGGTAATAGTGGGGCGCCGTCTGCCACAGCCGGTCGAAAACCCGATGCGTCATCCGGCGGGCGCGGCGCAGATCCGCGGCAACGGGGGCGCCCTGCGGCGTGCCGTCCGGGTGCGCGCTCATCAGCCCGCCGCAGCCGGCGGCCCGGCGGTCGCACAGGTAGACGAAGGGGTTCGGCGTCTTGAAGGTGCTGGGGGTGGGGTGCAGCCGCATCGGCGCGCCGCAGTCCGGGCACTTCAGGGCGGGCATGGTGGGGATGGTGGGCTTCATGCCGGCACCGCCTCGCCCAGCACCTCGGCGATCAGCGCATCCACCTCCGGCCGGGCCAGGATGTCGACCAGCAGCTGGGCAAGGCGGTTGTGGCCGTCGGGGTGGTCGCAGTTCAGGCCAGTGATCAGCAGGGAGGCGCCGTTGCGCCGGATCAGCGCGGTGTCGAACTGCGCGTCGGCGGGTTCGATGGAGTAGGTGGAGGGCATGGTCATTCACCCTTCGCGGAAGGGATTGGGGAAGGTTCGACCGTGCGGGCGCTACGCTCCATCAGCAGGTCGGTCGCGGCATCGATCTGGGCCATGCTGGTCCACCAGCTGGCCGTCGGAATCGAAAGCCCTCGCTTGTTGACGGGCTCCGTCTCGTTAATGAGTGCCTGTGCTTCGCCGATTGCCTTGCAGAGTTCCGCGTCGCTGCAATCCCGCAGCTCGCGCCGCATTTCGAGGTAGGCGTTGCAGTAGATGCCCGAGGAGGAGGTGAGGCGCTTGGCCATCATCTGTTCCCCTTCCGAAGAATCCACCCGACGCGGTTGCCCGGCGCAAAGCGTCCGTGGGCAGCGGCGTAGGCGAGCTTGAGCCGGTCGCGCGCCTCGATCGGCAGCTTCGGCTTGCGGGCGAAGTGGGTGCAGGCCTGCTCCAGCGACGAGGTCTGCAGCTCCGGTGCGGCGTTCCGCTTCGCGGCGGCGAACGGGTTGGAGGTGGGGCGCCCGATCATGACCGCACCTCCGGCAGGGCGTCGTGCAGCACGCCGTCGAGGAGGCGGCCGGCGGCCTTCTTGCCTACGCGCGTTGCCCAGGCTGCTACGGTGTGGTGCTTGCGCCGCATGTCGCCGTGATGCAGCGTCCCGTTCGGCTCCCAGGTTACATAGTTGTGAGCGCGAATCTTCCCGCCCAGGAGGCCCCAGGTGCCGTTCTGATGGTGTGCGACCTTGCGGCCATCACAATTCGGGTGGACCTCATTCTGGCCCGGCAGCCATTCTCCCCACTGCTTCATCAGAAAGGGCACCCCAGCGGCGGCGCACTGGTCGCGCAGGGACCGGAACCAGTCGGGGTGGCTGGGCCGCGCCTTCGGGCCGGATTCCCCTCCGGCAATGACCCAATTCAGCCCAGGCCGGCAGCGTTCATCATGGTGATGATGAAGCCGGTGACCGGGGCTGCCGTCCTCGTGCGGCTGGCGGTGCTGGTGGGTGCCGCGACACCCGCGCTGCCCGCCGATCCACCGAGTTCCCCCGAGATCGCTGTTCAGGTTCAACGGCCCCAGCAGCGGTTCGCAGGACAGGAACCGCACGGCAGCGGGCGTCTCCAGCAGGTGCGGGATGCGCAGGTCGGCCATGGCCTGGTTCTCGACTGTGGTGCCGAGCCAGACGTTCGGAAACGGATGGCTCTTCCACATCACGCGCCCGTCACCATCGCCGCAGTAATTGCACCCTGTGCCTTGGCACAGGGGATGCGGCACGATCAGTTTGCCGAGATAGTCCCGCATCACCTTGGGGCGCTTGGTCAGCAGCAGCCAGTCGAGGTGCGGCGTCGCCGCGATCAGCGCGAAAAGATCGTCGCGCCAGTCGTCGGGCACCTCGGCGTCGAAGACATCGGCGAGGCTGGCGCAGAACACCCGGTAGCGGATGCCCAGCTTTGCGGCTTTGCGGTTCCAGGCGAGCGGCTGCTTCCAGGTGCTTTCGGCGGCGCGAGTGCGGGCGTCGAAGGACTCGCCCAACCGGCCCTCAACCAGCGTCTTCGCATAGCAGTTGTCGCAGGCCGGGCTCAGCGCACGGCACCCCCGCCACGGATTAAACGTCGCGTCGGTCCACTCGATTTTGGAAGTCTCACCCATGGTTCTTCTCCATGGCTCCCGGCGCGCGGCCGGAGGTTTCAGCTTCAGCGTCCTGTTCGGCCATCCGGCGCCAGTTCGCTTCCTGCTCCCGCGCACGGACGTGCTGCTCGTGCTGGAAGTGCAGTTCCTTCCGCGCTTCGGGGAGCGTGTACGATCGGTTGAGTTCCGGGTCTTTGAGCGGCGAGGACTTCGGGTAGGCGCGCAGCAGCTTGCAGATGAAGGCCATCCGCAGGGCCGTGTTGCGGAACCGCTCGGCCCGCTCCGCCCAGCGGTCGGCCGCCGCCGTCGCGTCGGTGGTGTAGCTGCAGCGCTCCAGGGCCTTCACCCGCCTGCGGGTGTGGGCCATGTCGTCGGCGGCTTCAGCCTCGTCGATCGGGTCCATGGCTGGTCACCCCGCCTGTAGGCCCAAAGTGATCGCCGCTCGCCGCTGAATGAGCGGGTCGGCGCCGTCCAGGGCCATGTGGAGGAGGCTGTCCCGGACGTAGCTGCTCGCCACCGGGCCGCCGTGGCGGAGTGCCGTGGCGCAGAGCCAGTAGAAGGTGGCGCGGGTGGAGACCTGGGCCATGGCGGTCAGGCCTCCACCGTGTGGTCGGCGCTGATCGCGGTCACCCGGTTCAGCAGGTAGCAACCCGAGATGCCCTTGAGCAGGATGACGGCGCTGTGGCCACTCAGCACCCACGCCTCGCTGGTCGTGATGGTGATGTTGCTGGTGCCGTCGTCACGGCGAACGACCACCTTGGTGCCGACGGCGTGCTGGCTGTTCCAAGTCTCGACCTGGGCGGCGAGTTGCGCCGGGGAGGGGGGCTTGCGCATCGGTCAGGCCTCCGGCTTGCCGAAGTGGCCGCAGAAGCCGACGGCGTGTGCCTCGACAGGTTCCCCGATTCCATTGGAGCCGGGCGGCGTGCAGTGCTCAACGGACCACCGCCACGCCATGCAGACAGCCCCAATGCAGTGACTGCCGATGACTGTGTCGCGTTTGGTGCCGCTATCGCAAATTTGCACAGCGCGGTTGCCAGAAAATAGAATCGGGGCAGAACCGGTCATCTGGGCAATGGCGGAAGTGCCGTCCTGCAAAGAGACGCGGGCCAAGGGGCACCACTTCTTGCGGGCCTCTTCCTCGGTCATAAGCATAGCCGTCACTCCGGCTTGCCGATGCAGACGGTGCCCGCGCGGCTATCCACGGCCTCGACGAAGCGGAAGGCGTTCCGCCCGCCAGCGTTGATCGTGATCTGGTCGCCGATGTGCAGCGCGTCGGACGCGCCGTCGAAGTAGCCGGGTTCGTCAACCTGGGTGAGGTCGTGCTGCGTCGCGTAGTGCCAGAGCGTGAAGCCGTTTGTGTAGGCCAGGACGCTGAGGTCTTTCGGGGCGTAGGCCATGGGGAAATCTCCTGATTTCGGCTGGCGACAGCAGGCGGTTTCCCCTGCTTTCGGCAACCGGCGGGGCGGTGGATGGGACCGCCCCGCTGGCCCTGCGAATCGCACTCACACGAATGGCAAAATCTCTTCGTCTGGTGCTGCGCCGGTTGCGGCCCGGCGCGGGCGCTGCGGCTATAAGGACATCTCGGCCTCCTTTCTGGCGGTGAGGGCGAGAGAGCCGGCTTCTATCTCCGCGCCGACGCCGGCCATATGCCCACCTTGGTCCTGCGCGATCCGCAGTTTTCCCGGCGGGCTGACTCGCCGCGGCTCTCTCACGCCCTTAAGCCCCGCGACGGGCTTTCACCGTCCACGGGGCTGTTCGGCTGCCGCCTGGATCAGACGGCTTCGAGAACCTCGGTTTCCCACCAGCACTCCTGGGCGCGGCCGTCGGCGGCCTTGTAGTGGACGAGGGCGGAGGTGACGCCGCTGACGACGATGCTGAGACCGCGCACCGTGCCGGTCTCGCCGCTGGCCTTGATCTTCACGGTGTCGCCGATGCTGAAGGGGAAGGTGACCGGGTTGCTCATGGGGGGCTCGCGCTGAGGGGGTGGTTGAAGAGGGTGTAGGGTCCCGGGGAGCGCCCGCAGGGACGGGAAGGGCGCTCCCCGGTGCGCCGGGTTGAGGGGGCTCAGACCCCGGCGGTCTCGTCGGTCGCCCACCAGCCGGGGAAGGCCCGGCACAGGGCGGCCAGAAGGTCGCGTTCCTGTTTGCTGAAGAAGCCCATCGGTCAGGCCGCCGGCTGCTCGGCACCGGACTTGCCGACGGCCTTGACCAGCTCGAACATGCGCTTGCGGACCGACGGGTCGTTGATGCGGTAGTAGGCGCGCACCAGCTCCAGCGTCTCGCGCTTCGCCATCGGGTCCGGCTCGAAGGCGCCGAGGTCCTGGCCGCTGGTGTCCGCGTCGTCCTCCACCTTGGCCGTCGCCACGTCCGCCGGCATGTCGTCGAAGAAGAAGGACACCGGCACGTCCAGCACGCGGCTCAGATCGAACAGGCGGGACGCGCCGATGCGGTTGGCGCCGCGCTCGTACTTCTGCACCTGCTGGAAAGTCAGGCCGATGGACTCGCCCAGCTTCTCCTGGGACATGCCCAGCAGGGTCCGGCGAATGCGGACACGGGAGCCGACATGCACGTCGATGGGGTTCGGTCCCTTGCGACCGCGGGCGGACGACGGAGCTTCTTCGGTGGTGATGCGGCGGGACGAGACGGCGTTCATGAGCAGGCTCCTGTGGTGCTGGTGGGTGAAAAGGGAAGGGGAGGGAAGGGCGCGCTAAGCGGCGCTGCGGCTGCTGTACGACTGGCAAGTGAGTTCCGTCGCCCTGTCGAGAAGCCAATCGTTGGCATCGGACGGCGTGCCGAAGAATTGGCTGCTGGCCTCCGAGTGAAGCTCGGCGGCAACATCGGGAGTGAGTTTGAGATTCGCCGATTTCCGCTGACTGGAGCCGTCCTCAAGGAACACCCACATTTTGCCGGCGGTGTAGGGATGCGGCTCGATCACCAGAGAGACGGCGCCCATGCAACGGGTCAGGCGGCTGGCGGCGCAGTGGTCGGTGGAGGACATGCGGTTTCCCTCATCAGGACCGCCGCCGGGCTACCCCGTTCGGTCGGTTGTGAGAGGGAGTATTCTTTTGCGAGACAAAACTGTCAAGCCACTTTCTTTTGCGTGACAAAAGTTGATGTGGTGGCTTGCGGTGGGTTTGTGATCGCGGTGAATGCGCACGCAAAAACGCCGCGCCGGATTGGGTCCGGCGCGGCGCTCAGATATAGAAATCAGGTGTTGCCTTGATGGTCAGGCGTCTTTCCGGCGTCCCCTGACCGGATTATTGATGCTCTCCTCTGCCAGCGGGATGGACGCCTTGAGAGGGGCAACCAAGTGGACCGGAAGGGCGGTTTCCATCCCGAACAGGAGCCAATCCGACGAAACCCCACGCTTTACAAGGGGTAGCAGTCTGCTCGGGGGAATCTGGATGCGCCCCCTTGTGTATTGCGAGTAGGTCGAATCGCCGCAGCCCAGCATCGCTATCATCTCGGCCCGCGGAAGACCCAGAGCTAGCCGGGCAGCCTCCAATCGCAAGCCGAACTCCTTATTAAAGGCGGCGGTGTCGGTGATGGCGTCGTTCGCAGGCACTGGTTTTGTCCCTTGGGCGGCTTTCGAATTTCTAAAGCATGCCATTTTCCAGCATATCGGGAAATAGGAATTTGCCTGAGAGGCAAAATCTCAACGCCCTTGACCTCTTTTGCGAGACAAAAGATACTCGACGGCAGCAGAGGTAACCCAGCGCGAGTAAGCCCGATGAGCGAACAGGCCCTTGAGGCCCGCCCGAAGAAGCGAGGCGGACGAAAGCCCGCCGACGACAACGGTGGGCGCACCTACTTCGTAGGCCCGAACGACACGGTTGTTCACACCGCAGATTTGTATGCGGAGGTCTCCAGCGGTCGAGCCACACAAGCGACCATTGCAAAGCGTTTTGGGCTTTCTGATAGCGAAATTAGTCGGCGCTTTGCCGAAGCAGGATTCCCGCCGCTGAAGCGCGGACGCCGGCCCGCCATGGTCACCGAGTAATCAGGCCAATCCTCTTCCCGCCCTTTTCCTCCCTGTGGGCGGGCGACCTGGGCGGGGCCGGCGCTGTAGCGCTGCCCCGCCTCCTTCTTCTCGAAGGGCGCGACCGATGAAAATCTTCTCACCCGCTGACATCGCGACGATCAGGCACCACGCCGACAAGGGCGTGAAGGTCAAGACCTTGGCCGAATGGTACGGCGCGACGGTGTGGGAAATCCGCGGCGCTCTCGCCGTGGCACAGACGGCGCCGTCCGGGGCGTCCAAGGCTGGAACTGACCAGACCAGCCGAAATGCCGGAACCGCAGCCGCGCCTGGAGAAGCGACGGGGCAGCCTCTTTCCATAGTCGGGAAAGGGCTCGATGAAGTGCCGCCGCTGCGGGAGGTCGGAGAGGCCGTTGGTGCGGTCAAACCGGTGAATCTGCAAGGCCAATCGAGCCGCCCCACCCCCACCGATTCCCTGGGCATCCCGCCGCAGGGCGACCATGGCCGCGAGCCGGCCAGCCAGCAGAAGGAAGAGACGCATGTCGAAGACCGAGACCCCGGAATTCAAGAAGGGGCAACGCGTCACGTTTCAGATCGTCAGCCCGAAGGGGCTGTCGGAGGAGGTGTTGAAGGGCACGGTGAGCGACCCGGACTCCGGGCGCGGGCGCATGAAGGTGAAGGACGACGCCGGGGACGAGTTCAGCCCGTTCCGGAAGCACGTTCGGGCTGCCTGATCAGCGGGAAGGGGAGGGGCGCCGATGTCGAAGAAGCCGCCGTTGCTGCGTCGCCCCTCCTTCCCACCGACGCGACCGCTGGACAGCTTCAGCCCGAGGACGCGGACGGACGTGGCGCTGGACCGGCTGTCGCAGCCGAGCCCGCTCGTACCCCGCGTGTTCGCCGCGAACGGGTTTCTGCGGGATCGGCTGCACTTCCTCCTGGGCATCCCGCCGCAGGGCGAGATGTCGGATGCGGCTGTGGAGGCGACGGTCAGGCTGAACGGCCGGCGCGCAAGCTGAGGACTGGCCTCGCCGCTGAGATCGACCCGGACCGGCTGCGCTCGCTGCTGATCGACCAGGGCATGACCTATGAAGAGGCCGCCGAAGCGCTGGGCACCACCCGCAATGTGGTGGCTGGCCGTGCGCAGCGCCTGGGCATCACAAAGGGCACCGGCGTCGGCGGCCACAAGAGCCGCATCACGCACGGGCGCCGTGCGAAGTCGACCACCGTTGTGCAGGATCACCAGCCGCAAGCACTCGACCCAAAGGAGCCGCACGGCTGCCGCTGGATCGACGACGAGGTCGGCCAGCCCGGTAAGAGCTGGTCCTACTGCCAAGCCGAACCGCACCAGCCGGGCTCGTCCTGGTGTGCTCACCACCATGCACGCGTCTACGGGCGGACCAAGTCCGACACCTACCTGGAAGACATTCGCGTCTCAGCGCCCGGCCTTGGGCGCGGCGGAATGAAGGTCGGGTGACGTGATCCGCACCGCCTTCGCCAACACCCCAACCGCCATCGTCCAGCAGGTCGCCGTGCAGGCGCCGCTGGGCGCTGTCGTGCTTCTGCTGGGGCGACCTGTTCGCATCGTTCGCCGCATCGCCTGCATGAAGGGCGAACTGATGATCATCGAGGAGACGACCGCTGTCGGGCGCGCGCTGCCCGGTCAATACGGCCTCTGGCCGGCTGAGGTCGTCGATGAGGCGTGGGCCATGCAGGCAGCCCGCCTCCGTTCCCCCACCCTCTGAACCGGAGTCCACCCATGGCACGCAAGGCCAAGGACAACCCCACCAACATGGCGGACGAAGACGTCGCCGATCAGCTCCGACAAGCGTCGAGCGATCTAGTCGACGCGCAAGAGGCCCTGGAAGCCGCCCGTGCGCCGATCAAGGAAGCCAAGGGCCTGATCAAGGCCACCGGCATCGACTTCGATATTTTCCGACTCTGCCACGGCATCCGCCACCTGGACGATGATGCCCAGCGGCAGAAGCGCATCAAGAAGCTCCACGTCGCCATGCATGCCCTGCTGGGCGATGTGGTGAAGCTCGACCTGTTCGGCTTCACCACCAGCATCAAGCCGGCGGTGAAGAAGGCCCTGCAGCAGGCCAGCGACGATCTGGCCAAGGTCGAACCGCCGGCCCCGCCGCCCGAGATGGACGATGAGGACGAGGATAAATCGTCCGATGCGCCGGCGGCTGAGGTCCCGCCCCAGGTGACCGACGACGAGCCGGTCTCGGAAGACCCACCGCCGCTCGTCGCCGCGGAGGACATGCCCGAGGGCGCAGGCTTCGCCTTCAACAACGGCAAGACGGCCGGCAAGCAGGGCCACGGCCCCGACGCCAACCCGCACGACGCTGAGACGCCGGAACACGGGCTGTGGGAGCGGGGCCGGGTGGCCGGTGCCGCCTGGGCGTCGCGCTTCTTCGCTGGCGCGAGCCTGGGGATCGGCGATCACGCGGTGATGTGTCGGGACGAGGGAGGCATCGTCGTTTTCCGCCATACCGACGCCGAGCTGGTCGCCCGCTGTGCCGATGCGCTCAACTCCGCGCAGGCCGCCGCCGACGAGATGCTCTCTCCGGCGCAGATCCGTGACGTGGTGCACCCCTGCCTCGCCGATCCGGAGGGCAACTTCGGCGTGGTGTTCGAGGGCAAGTTCGCCCCCGACGCCGAGGAGCAGGCGCCCGCAGCCCCGGCTGCCGAGAAGGTCAAGTTCACCGGCAGCGCGAAGCAGCAGCGTATCGAGGCCTACTTCTTCGGCTACGACGGCGCCGCCGCGGGCACGCCGCTGGAGGTGCTGACCAAGGGCCGCCGCGGCGAGCCGAAGGCGAAGATCGAAGCCGGCTATCGCGACCAGAAGGCCGGCGCCGAGCCGAAGCACGAGCGCCCGGCGGCGAAGGCTCCGGTGGAGGAGCGGACCGCCAGCGAGGAGGCGGAGGCCGCCACGGACACCGAAGGGCAGGGCGAGGCGAACGCCATCGAGCCGAACTTCGATGACCAAGGCGTGACCGACGCGGAGAACGGCGGCGCTGACCCTGCCGATGAGCCGGGGGAGACGGACCAGCAGGGCGAAGATGAAGCCGGGCCGGTGGAGGCCACCGGCGAGGCCGAGCCGGAAGCCTGGGACCCCGAGCAGGGGCGCGTCGGCGTGCAGGAGATCGAGCCCAACCATTGGGTGGTGTTCGACCAGAAGGAGCGCCAGCCGCTGGTCGACGCTTCCGGTCCGAAGTCCGGCGAAACCTGGGCGAATCAGGTGAACAGCCACTTCGCCGACCGGCTGGCCGACGTGTCGCGTGCGGAACTCGTCAACGCCTGCACCACGCTGGCGATGGGCAGGCTGCTGTCGGCCCCGCTCAACCACCCGGCCATCTCCAGCAACATGTTCGCGGCGGTCTGATCCGATGGCAGCCCCGCAACACAAATGGGTCTGGGGCGACCTCTTGGCCCGGTTCACCATCCCTGGTGAGCCGGCAGCCAAGGGGAACAGCCGTGAGATCGTCCAGTTCGGTGGGCGCGCTGCCCTGCGCAAGGGCGACAAGGCGCTCGCCTTCGAATCGACCGCCGGCCTGCATGTCCCGAAGTGGGAGGAGCCGTACGACGGGGATGTGGCCGTTTCCCTGCGCATCTACTACGCGAGCCGCCGGCCCGATCTCGACGGGAGCCTCGTCTATGACGCCCTGCAGAACCGCACGACCTGGATCGGGAAGGGCGAGGAGCGCAAGGCCCGCGTCGAGAAGCGGCTGATCGTCAACGACCGCCAGATTCGGCTGAAGCACGAAGAGGGGTTCGTCGATCCGGCCCGCCCGCGGGTTGAGGTCGCCGTCTACAAGGCGACGCTGGTGCTGGCAGGTGCCGCATGAAGCTCCCCCGCATCACCTACCATTCCGACGTCCAGCCGCTGCCCGGCTCGTACATCGTCCCGCAGGGGCCGAAGTCCCGCCGCGCCTATCTGGTGCTGACCAGCCGTGAGGTGAAGGCGCGCCAGCCGCGCAAGCACAAGGTATGGGCGCTGGAGGTGGAGCGTCTCGGTCAGGCCGCTGTGCCGGCGGGCGCCGTGACGCACCCGATCTACTGGTTCTCGCGCGACCGCAAGCCCCGGCCCGGCCAACGGAGGGGCGCATGAAGCTCCGCCCTTACCAGCAGAAGAACGCGGACGAGATCCTGGCGTGCCTGGAGCGCGGCGTTCGGGGAACTCTGTATGCCCTCCCGACAGCTGGAGGGAAGACCGCCACAGTGGTGCGCGGCGTCATCCGCGAGGTGGTCAACCTTGGCTGGCCGACGGTCTTCTTGGTACATCGCCGGGAACTGCTGCACCAAGCCGTGCGCACCCTGGCCCGCGTAGGCATCCAGGCTTCGGTGGTTGATCAGGACCATGATCCGGACCCCCTCGCGCTCGTCCACGTTTGCTCCATCGACACCCTCAAGGCCCGCAAGAAGCGGCTGGCTGGCTGGCTGCGCACCATCAAGCTGGTTGTCGTGGACGAAGCCCATCATGCCGTGGCCGCTGGCTGGCAGGCTCTCTTGGAGGATTTCACGAACGCCCTGATTCTTGGTGTCACCGCCACGCCGTATCGGGGTGACGGAAAGCCGCTCGGCGTTCTGTTCAATGAGGCTGTTCGCGGTCCGTCCGTGGGGGAACTCACCCCCCGTTGGCTGTGCCCAGCTGAGGTGTGGGAGCCTTGGAGCCCGGACACCTCGGGCGTTCCGATCAGCCGTGGCGATTTCGCGGTCGGTGAACTCGACCGCCTCATGAACAACGACAAGATTACCAAGATGGCGATGAACGCCTATGCCGCCCGCATGCCGGGCGAGCCGGCCATCGTCTTCTGCGTCTCCATCGCCCATGCGCGCCGCGCCGCAGCAATATCTGCGGCCTACGGTTGGCGCGCCATCGCCGTTGACGGGGAGATGTCCGACTCCGACCGCGATTCCGCCATTGATGGGCTCGCTTCCGGCTACTACCAGCACCTCATGTCGTGCCAACTCGTCAATGAAGGGACCGATATTCCGGTCGTGTCCGGCGCCATCAATCTGAGGCCGACTAAGTCGACGCAGCTCAAGAAGCAACAGGATGGCCGCGTCCTCCGGACCCACTTCGGCAAGACGCGATCCTGCATCATCGATATGGCTGGCGGCGCCAACCTGCACGGACTGCCTGACGCTGATCTGCTTTGGACCCTGGAAGATGGTCTAATCCCCATCCGCCACCGCACGATCCGGTGCCCGAAGTGCCGTCGCCGTTTTGAGCCCGGCCCGTTTTGCCCGAGCTGCAGCATGGCCTTCCCCCACTGGCAGCAGTCGACACTGCCCGTGCTGGCCGGCGTGTCGGAGCACATCTTGAGAAAGCTCCCGACGCAGGAACTGGAGCGCTTCGTCGCAAGCGAGATCGACATTCGGCACATCGCGCGTGCGAAGGGGCTCGCCAACTCCTGGATCTACCACGCCTCGCAGCGCCTGCGTGACCGACAGAACGAGCGGAGGCGCGCATGACCACGGCCGACCTTTCCGCCCACCTCTCCGCCGTAGTTGCTGCCATCCGCAGCCGCCGTTTGCCGCTCGGCCATGAGAAGGAGACCCAGGAGGCCATCTCCGACGCCCTGACCGCCGCCGGCATCGAGCATGTCCGGGAACGCCGGATCGGCGCGAGGGACATCCTCGACCACTTCACCGTGGGCGGCGTCGCCGTCGAGGTGAAGCTGCGCGGCGGCAAGCGGGACATCCACCGCCAGCTCTGCCGCTACGCCGAGCATGAGGAAGTGAAGGCGTTGGTTCTCGCCTCCTCCGTCGCCATGGGGCTGCCACCGTCGATCAACGGCAAGCCGCTGGTAGCGATCAGCCTGGGGAGTGCCTGGCTGTGAGAACCTTCGGCAGCATCACGCTTGCGACCGACGCCAAGACCTGGGAGGTCACCGAGGTCGAGCCGCACGTCGCCATTCGCATGAAGCAGGTGTTCCCGCGCATTCCGAAGTGGGAAACGAAGCTGTTCAGCCTCCCCAACACCCCGATCATCTGCGCCGACCTCGACTGGTTCCTGTCCCGCTACCCGCTCCGCATCACGGCTGAGGACCGGTCGGCCCTGACGGCTGGCCGACAGCGCCACGAGCGCACCACCGCCGACATGGAGACCATCCTCTTGCCGGACTGGCAGCCGCCCGCCTATCTCGGACTGCGGGAGGGCAGCGCGCTCCGGCCCTATCAGGCCCAAGCGATCGAGGTGGCCTACCGGCGTAAGGCGCTGCTGCTGGGGGACGTTGGAGGTCTCGGCAAAACCTACACCGCCGCCGGCTTCCTGGTACGGCGCATGACGCTCCCCGCCGCGGTGGTGGTGCAGGTCCACCTGCAAACCCAATGGCTGGAGAAGCTGGGGCAGTTCACGACGCTGCGGTGTCACTCGATCCGCGGCACCAAGCCCTACAGCCTCCCGCCGGCGGACGTCTACGTGTTCCGCTACAGCCAACTTTCCGGCTGGGCGGACATCTTCGCGCAGGGGATTTTCCGGACCGTCGTCTATGACGAAATCCAGGAGCTGCGGACCGGCGTGGAGAGCGCCAAGGGCTGCGCGGCGCTGGTGCTGTCCGAGCATGTCCAATGGCGGATCGGCCTGACCGGCACGCCCATCTACAATTGGGGTCGGGAGATCTATGCCGTTGCCCGATTCCTCGATCCGGAGGTGCTGGGCTCTGCGGAGGACTTCTTCCGGGAATGGACTTCCGAGGGCCGGCTGAAGGACGCCAAGGCCCTCGGCACCTACCTGCGGGAAAACCACTTCTACCTCCGGCGCACGAAGGCCGACATCGGCCAGCAGTTGCCGCCTGTCAGCCGGATCGTGCAGCGTGTCGATTGGGACCAGAAGGCCCTGAACGCGGTCGAGGATATCGCCCGCCAGCTCGCCCTGACCTCCGTCTCCGGCTCCTTCGAGGAGCGGGGCCGGGCCGTCCGCGAACTGGACGCCCGTGTTCGGCATGCGACCGGCGTCGCCAAGGCGCGCGGAGTGGCGCAGTACGTTCGGATGCTGCTGGAGGCGGAAGAGCCGGTCGTGCTGGTCGGCTGGCACCGCGATGTCTACGACATCTGGCTTGAGGAGCTGAAGGACTTCAACCCGGTCCTCTACACCGGCACGGAATCGGCTGCCCAGAAGAACCGAGCGGTCAAGTCGGCCATCAGCGGCGAGACGAATCTGTTCATCATGTCGCTGCGCTCCGGCGCCGGACTGGACGGGCTGCAAAGCCGCTTCTCCACCATCGTCAAGGGCGAGCTCGATTGGTCGCCCGGCATGCACCAACAGCTCATTTGGCGACTGGACCGCGATGGCCAGACCCAGCCGGTGACCGCGCTCTACCTCGTCGCGGACGAGGGCAGCGATCCGGTCATCATGGAAGTGCTGGGCCTGAAGGCCGCTGAAGCCCACGGCATCAACGACCCGCACAGCGACCCCATCGCCCCCGACGCCGACACATCGAAACTCCAGCGCCTCGCTGCGCGCTATCTCGGGAGGCGGGCATGATGCTCCCCGACGCCTACCGCTCCTTCCTGGAGCGGAAGATCAAGACGGCCGTCGCCATGGGCTTCACCGTGGACGATTCCGAAATCAACCCGCTGCTGAAGCCGCACCAGCGCGCGATCGTCCGCTGGGCTGTCCAGGGTGGCCGCCGGGCCATCTTCGCCAAGTTCGGCCTGGGCAAGTCGGTCATGCAGCTGGAGGTGCTGCGCCTGATCCTGGCGCGCGCCGGCGGGCGGGGGCTTGTCGTCGCCCCGCTAGGCGTCCGGCTGGAGTTCATGCAGGACGTGCACAAGCTGAACACCGGGGACGATTCCGCCTTCACCGACGAACAGCGCACCGCGCTGCGCCGGTGGCAGGCCGGGCATCCGGAGCGGGCCATCTCCATCCGGTTCATCCGCTCCATCGAGGAAGCGGGCGCCGACGGCCTCTACATCACGAATTATGAGACGGTCCGGGACGGCAAACTCGACCCGAACGAGTTCACCGCTGCCAGCCTGGACGAGGCGAGTGTTCTTCGCAGCTTCGGCTCGAAAACCTACCAGACCTTCCTGACCCTGTTCGACCGGGTGCGGTTCCGGTTCGTGGCGACGGCCACCCCGTCGCCCAACCGGTACAAGGAGCTGATCCACTATGCCGGCTTCCTCGGCATCATGGACACCGGGCAGGCCCTGACGCGCTGGTTCCAGCGCAACAGCGAGGAGGCCAACGACCTGACCCTGTTCCCGCACAAGGAGCAGGAGTTCTGGGCGTGGCTGCACTCCTGGGCGATCTTCCTTCAGCGGCCATCGGATCTGGGGTTCAGCGACGCCGGCTATGACCTGCCCGAGCTGCACGTCTTCTACCACGAGGTGAAGGCCGAGGCGGCTTCCTACACATTCGAGCGCGATGGCCAAGGGCTGCTGATCGAAGATGCGGCCATCGGCGTCCAGGACGCTGCGCGCGTCAAGCGCGACACGCTTGCATCTCGCGTTCTCAAAGTAATGGAGATCATTCGCAATGAGCGCGCGGGATCGCCGAGCGTACATGAAGGCATACTACGAGAAGAACAAGGAAAAACTGCTGGCGGATCAGAAAGAGCACGGGAAACGCAACTACAAAGCCAACCCGGATGCGTACCGGGAAAGGGCAGCGGCGTGGAAGGCTGCGAACCCCGAGCGCGTGAAGGAATTGCAGAGACGGAATCGCGAGAAGAACTCGGACAAACTAAAGCAGCGCAGCAGGGACTGGTATCTGAGCAACAAGGAGCGGGCGAGCGCGTCCACCAGGGCCAGGAAGCTGAGGAGCTACGGTCTGACGGAGGCGTCATACCAAGCAATGCTGGTCGCCCAGGGCGGCGTGTGCGCAATTTGTCGATTGGTTCCGGAAGGCAATCTTCATGTGGATCATTCCCACACGACGGGGTGTGTACGCGGGCTCCTCTGTCGGAAGTGCAACACGGCAATCGGCCTGCTTCAGGACGATCCGCAGATCCTAAAGGAAGCGGCGATCTACCTAACCAGATCATCATCTGGTGCGATCTGAACGATGAGCAGGAAGCAATAGAGCGCGCCCTCAAAGCCGAAGGCATTTCGGTCACCTCGCTCTACGGGAACCAGAATATCGACGTGCGTGACCGCCTTCTACAGGAATGGAAGGAAGGCAAGACGTCTGTATTCTTGAGCAAGCCGATGATGTACGGCGCTGGCGTGAACATGCAGCAGTGCCACACCATGATTTTCGCCGGTATTGGCTTCAAATTCCAAGACTTCATCCAAGCAATCCACAGGGTTTACCGCTTTCTCCAGGCGCACCCGGTCAGCGTCCACGCGATCCATGCGGAAGCTGAGCGCGAAGTCTTGCGCGCGCTGCAAGCGAAGTGGACCCAGCATAACGAATTGGCGGACCAGATGAGCGAGATCATCAAGAAGCACGGGCTGAACAGCCTGTCCATGGTCGAGGCGCTGACGCGCTCCATCGGCGTTGAACGGCTGGAGGTGTCCGGCCAGGACTGGACTGTCGCCAACAACGACTGCGTGGACGAGGCCCGGCGCATGGCGACCGACAGCGTCGGCCTGATCGTGACGTCCGTCCCCTTCAGCAACCACTACGAATACACGGCCAGCTACAACGACTTCGGCCACACGGACGACAACCGCCATTTTTGGGAGCAGATGGATCATCTGACCCCGGAGCTGCTGCGCGTCCTGCAGCCGGGCCGGCTGGCCTGCATCCACGTCAAGGACCGGATCGTCTTCGGCAATGTCACGGGCAAGGGCTACCCCACCGTGTCGCCGTTCCACGCCGAGGCGATCTTCCACTACATGCGCTATGGCTTCGAGTACATGGGGATGCACATCGTTCTGACCGACGTGGTTCGGGAGAACAACCAGACCAATCGCCTGACCTACAAGGAACTGCGCAAGGACGGGACCAAGATGGGGCAGGGCTGTCCCGAATTTGTCCTGATCTTCCGTAAGCCTCAGAGCGACCGGTCCAAGGGCTATGCCGACGTGCGTGTGCCCAAGTCCCCAGAGGACTACAGCCTTGCCCGTTGGCAGGTCGACGCGCACGCTTTCTGGCGTTCCAGCGGCGACCGCCTGCTGAGCGTCGAGGAACTTTCCAAGCTCGGTCCCGATGCCTTAGCGAAGCTTTTCACCGAGCAGAGCCTGCAGACCATCTACGACTTCGAGGCCCACGTCCGGATCGGCGAGGCCCTGGCGGCGCGCGGCGCCCTACCCAGCAGCTTCATGAGCCTCGCGCCGGGCAGCTGGTCGGATGCGATCTGGCACGACGTGAACCGCATGCTGACGCTGAACGGTGAGCAGTCCAAGCGTGGGCTGGAGATGCACGTCTGCCCGCTCCAGTTCGACATCGTGGACCGGCTGATCGAGCGCTACAGCAATCCCGGCGACGAGGTGTTCGACCCTTTCGGCGGGCTGATGACGGTGCCCTACCGCGCGCTGAAGCTGAAGCGCCAGGGCAGGGCGTCCGAACTGCACACCGGCTATTTCCTCGACGGTGTGAAGTACCTCCAGGCCATGGAGCGGGAGGTGTCCATGCCGTCCCTCTTCGACTTCATGAAGGTGGAGGCCGCGCCGGCGAAGCCTAAGGCGACGCCCTCGGCCAAGCCTGCGGCTCGGCGCCGCCCAACTCCGCCGGCCGACAGCTTGCTGGAGGTGGTGTGATGCCCCGCGACATCCTCACCCTTATCGCCGATCTGCGGCAGGCCCGTCATCAGGTCGTTCATCTCGCAATGCGCGGCGGCGCCACCCATGAGGCGGTCGCCAACGTGCATATGGCACTGCTGGCGGCGGAGGCTGTGGCAAACCCGCCGCTTGGCCTGACGGAGGCGCGCCCGGTCATTTACGATGTTCCCGGTAAGCCGCTGGTGCTTGCTCTGGTCGGTGAGGACGGACAACTGCAGGCGATCGACCTGAAGCCGCTCGACGCCCTGGCACTCGCGGTGGACCTCACCACCTCAGCCCGGCGCCGGCTGGCGGGAGGTGGGTTGTGAGGCTCATCCGCGTCTTCCCCAACCGCACCAAGGCGACCCCGGCCGACGAGTTGGCGTACTTCGGTCCGCCTGACTTCTTCGCCGAAGCTGACGAGGTGCACATCTCGGTCACCTTCACCTGGGACATCCCGGCGGCGGAGCGATTGGCCGAACAGTGGCGTCACGTCGCTTCCGTCAAGGTCGGCGGTCCGGCCTATGAGAAGTCTGGGCAGGTCTATCCGCTCGACTTCGCGCCGGGCCGCTACATCAAGCCGGGCTACACCTTCACCTCGCGCGGCTGTCCGCGGCGGTGCTGGTTCTGCTCGGTCTGGAAGCGCTATCCGACGTCGACCCCGATTCCGAACTTCGCGGACGGCTGGAATATTCTGGACGACAACCTGCTGGCCTGCGCGCGACCCCACGTCGAAGCCGTCTTCGAAATGCTTCGTCGACAGGGCCGCCGCGTGGAGTTCACTGGCGGGCTCGAAGCGCTGTCGCTCCAGGACTATCAAGTGGACCTGCTGGCCAGCCTCAAGCCGCGCCCGAACTGCTCCTTTGCCTACGATCCGCAGGACGATTTCGAGACGCTGGCGTCCGCAGCTGAACGCCTGTTGGCCGCTGGGTTTACGGCCCGGTCCCACCGCCTGCGCTGCTACGTGCTGATCGGCTACCCGAAGGACACCTTCGCGGATGCCGAAGCCCGCCTCAACCGCATCATGAGCGTCGGCTACACCCCTATGGCGATGCTGTGGCGACCGGAAAACCCGTCGCAGGAGCGCCACGCGCCCGGCCCGGATTGGCGGCGCTTCCAGCGGCAGTGGGCTCGCCCGGCGATCATCCATTCCAAGACGCAGGTGGCCGCATGACCCGCGCCCAAGCAACCCTCTGGGACGACATGCGCACGACGCTTCCTGAGGCCATCGAACTGACGGCCCAGAGCCTGTGCGCCTACGGTCCACAGCATGATCACTGGGCCATCGGCTGGTCATGGGGGAAGGACAGCACGACTACGCTGACGGTTGTCGACCACCTGATCGCCACCGGTCGCGTCCCGGCGCCGAAGTCCCTGACGGTTCTCGGCGCGGACACGAGGATGGAGTTGCCGCCGCTGGCCATCGCGGGCCAGCAGATCACGCGACAGCTCGAGGCACGCGGTGTGACCGTCCGAACGGCCCTGGCGCCTATGGACCTGCGCATGATGGTCTACATGCTCGGGCGCGGCGTGCCGCCGCCGTCGAACTCGTTCCGCTGGTGCACCCGCCAGATCAAGGTGGAGCCGATGCAGGCGGTGTTGGAGGATCTGCTGGCCGAGGTGCCCGGCACCGTCCTGATGATCACTGGCGTTCGTGAAGGTGAGAGCGCGGTTCGCGACGCTCGGATCAAGATGAGCTGCGGCAAGGACGGCGCCGAGTGCGGACAGGGGTGGTATCAAGAGGTGCTGCCTGATGTCCCTGGCATGCGCGGCCGCATCGCCACCCTCGCGCCCATCCTGCACTGGCGCGTCTGCCAAGTCTGGGACTGGCTCATGTTCGAGGCCCCGGCGCTGGGCTGGGCAACCGCCGACGTCGCGGACGCCTATGGCGGTGACGAGGCGGAGGAAATCAACGCCCGGACCGGCTGCACTGGTTGTGCTCTCGCCAGCCGTGACCTTGCGCTGGAGACGGTTCTTAAGTCTCCGAAGTGGGCCTACCTCGCGCCGCTGCGTGAGCTGAAGCCCCTGTACCGCGAGCTGAAGAAGGCGAAGCACCGCCTGCGCAAGCCCGGCATCGACAGCGAAGGCAATGCGACCGGCGGGAAGAATAAGCAACGTCTCGGTCCCTTGACGCTCGAAGCCCGGCGGATGGGTCTGGAGCGGGTGCTGGACATTCAGCGCCGGTGCAACGAGGCGGCTGACCGGCTTGGCCGTCCACGGATCGACTTCCTGAATGCGGAAGAAGAGGCGCGCATCCGCGAACTGATCGCCGGCGAAACGTGGCCGCAGGGTTGGGACGGCGACGAACCCGTAGGCGATGTGCCGCTCGATCAAGTCTACCGCGACGGCCTAATTCAGCCGCTGCTGGTGAGGTGAGCCATGACCGCGCTGACCCGCAACATCTTCATCCGCGCTCTGACCCGTGACGACGTGCCCGAGGTGATCGACCTCCTCCAGTCCTGCCACCGCCGGCCGGACGGCACAGTGCCCCCGCGCTATGGCGAATCCCACCTACGCAGGATGCTCTACGACGCCACCGCGGCCATCTGCCCGCACGGCTCCAACGTACTGGTGGCGGTGGTCGACGGCGACATCGTCGGCGTGGTGGCCTACCGCTCTGCCTTCATCTCGGCGCTGGGCTGGGAGATCGCCTATTGGGGCGCGTCGCCCCGTCACCAGGGGCACGGCGTAGGTGGGCGCCTCCTCGATGCGGCGCTCACGCAGATCCGTCACGGCGCCGCACCTGATCACTTCGTGCTGGTCCGCACCGCCCATCCAGCCGCCTTCGCGCGGCGTGGGTTCCATCCGCTGCCTGACGATGCAGCCCTGATGCGGGCGCAGGTCCGGGGCTTGCGGTTGGCCACGCTGGAGAGTGCGTGATGCCGGGGCGCCGCTACTTCCCGTGCCCTCGCTGGACAGCTGGCCAGAAGCGCCGCGCCGAGCGGGATCATCTCGCAGGCAAGGTCGAAGCCGTCACGGCGCCGACCGTAGGGCGGAGCGTCGCCGCGGTGCGGACGAAGATTGCCCGCATGGGCTTGCCCAAGGCGCCGGCCGACAGCCGCCAAGGCTCGCTGATCGCTGACGGCGGCCCAGCCAGCCCCTCGACCCCAACCCCTGAGAGGCGGTCATGAGCACGCCTTTGCAGCCTGACCCTCTCGTGCCGTCGGACGTCGACCTGCGGGACTTCCCGCACACGCCCTTGTTCCGGCACGCGCTGTTCAGCTCGACCTTCCATGCCCACGCCACCGCCGAGGAATGGCGAGCGGGGGTCACGCTCTGGCTGAAGTCGTGGGATCAGGTGCCGGCGGGGACCCTGCCTGCGAACGACGTCGACCTCTGCCGCCTCGCTGAGCTTGGCCGCGATATGCGGACGTGGCTGGAGGTGCGGGAGATGGCGCTGCACGGGTGGTTTCTGTGTTCCGACGGTCGCCTTCACCACCGCATAGTGGCTGAGGGAGTCTTGCACGCGTGGAAAAAGAAGCTGGAGCAGCGGTGGAAAACCGTGTGCTCCAGCATCCGCAAAGCGAACCAGCGGGCCGAAAAGCGTGGCCTG
This sequence comes from Azospirillum himalayense, assembly GCF_042657465.1. Lineage (NCBI taxonomy): Bacteria > Pseudomonadati > Pseudomonadota > Alphaproteobacteria > Rhodospirillales > Azospirillaceae > Azospirillum > Azospirillum himalayense. The sequence continues at coordinate 94,939 of NZ_JBHSLC010000115.1, forward strand.
CCGAAGCAGGATCTGCCGACCTTCGAAGAGTTCTTGGCCCAGCGGGATGCCGATTCCCGCGCTCGCGCTCAACAGCAGCCCGATCATGCCGTTGATCTGGCTGATGCCGCCGTGCCGTCGGCGGATGAGGTGGACGAGCTGGATCAGGACGAGGATGGAGAGGAGGCCGAGGACGATGGTCTGGACGAACCGGCGGGCCATGTCGACGCGCCTCTGGACCCAGCGCCCCCCAAGCCGAAAGCGGAACATGTCCGCATCGGTGAGACGGTCGCCGCGATCATGGGCGTGGCTGACAACCCGAACTGGTTCGGGGATTACGGGCGCGTCATGGCGTGGCTCAAGCAGGGCGCCGACGAAGAGCTGATCGTTGGCACGGTCGCGCGGGTCATGGGCGAGCGCAGGAAGGGGCAGGGGCCGCCCAGGTCGCTGAACTACTTCGATGACCCCATCGCACGGGCCATCGCCGACCGCTCCCGTCCGCTCCCCGAGGTTTCCGATGTCCAACGAACTGATTCCGGCCGCCGCCGCGCCACACCTCCCAACCGATTTGAGGCCATCGTGGAGCAGGACCTTGCGGGAGGCTCTGGCTGATCATCAGGACGGTGCGATGGTCGATGGGGTGTGGGTAATGCGCCCTTCGGACTGGAAACCGCCGGCGGTCATTGCCCCGGAATCTCAGCAGGAAGCCGCCGCCGCTGTGGCTTGGCTCCGCGATCGGTCGGCTCCGGTTCCTGTGCATGTCGCCAAGCGGTGGGTCGCCCACCTCGCGAAGCGCATGGCAGGAGACATGCCGGCGGAAACGAAGCTGGCCACCGCCGTGACGGACATCGTCGAGGAGGGCTATCCGACGGCCATGTTCCAAGACCTGGAGATGCTCCGCCGCGTTGCCCGCCAGTTCAAATGGTTCCCCGGCTGGGCCGAACTTGCCCCAGTGCTTGACGCCGAACGCGACCGTCTGCGGCAGACCTTCGAGCGGTTGACGGTGATCGCCCGCGGGGGAGACGTGCGCCGCCGGCCCGGCAATCAGAACCGACGGCAGCATGATGACAGCGCGGCAGGCCCTCGCTCCATGAGCGAAAGCACGGAACGGCTCTTGGAGCAGTTCTGGGCGCAGAACGGTGGCCGTCCGGTGCGTCGGCGACCTGACGAAACCACCACCAATGATCAAGACGACACCGACGTGGGGAACGCGCGATGAGCAAGAAGAAGACCAAGGCCCGCGTGCGTGACGCCCAGGCTGCCGCGCCGTCCGCGCCACCTGTCCCAGCGTTCTGGGGCGCCGCACCGGACCGGCTGTCGAAGAACCTGAATGTGCCCGGCGTCTACACGTTCCGCGGCCCGATCGATGGGCGCGAGACCGTTCGTCATTTCCGCGTCTCGCAGGTCGCTGGAGGTCTGCTGCTGACGGACGCGACCGAGGCCGTGGCGCTGGAACTGGTCGAGCACGCCCGTCAGAAGGTTGACGCGTCTGCAGCCGCCGAACGAGCCCGGGTCGCCATTATCGGCGCCCGTAGCCCGAACGAGATCCGCGCCGCCCGTGGTGACGTGGTGGCCGAGCAGACCATGAAGGCCGGTGTGACCCGCGGCCGGGCGCTGACCTCGCTTGGCACCCTCCAGCAGCGCCACCTGCTGACCATGCGCCAGTTCGAGGCGGGCGACCGGCTGGCGCAGGACGTCAAGACCGTGGCCGGGGCGCGGGAGGCGCGGGACGATGCGGCGCCGGAATACTCGCCGATCGACGGCCGAGCATGGGAGGATTTCGCCGTCGCCGCGGGCCGGAACCTGGAACTGGTCAAGCGGGCGTGCTGTGACCTGCCTTGGTACGACGGTATCAGCCTGTGGACCATCGTGGAGGACATCGTGATCCACGAGAAGGTTCTGGCGGAAGCAGCGGGTGGAACATCCCGGTCGGTACAAGCCCGCACCAAGACCGCGCTCCGCATCGCCCTGGACGTGGTGGGTGACGTCTACGAACTGCCTGCGGACATAAAGCGGACGCGCATCTTGTTCAACGGCGTTCCCGTAGAGATGCGCTATTGCGAAGACATCGACGGCCTCAATGAAGAAGGGGAGCCGAGGATCATCCCGCGCGCCATCAAGCTGAAGGGCGAGCGGTGGGTGGAGACGGCGCCAACGATGTCAAAGCTCTACGATCGGGCGAAGAAGTTTCTGGCCTCTGAAGAGAATTATTGATTCTCAGAAGCCCTCTCCAGGGCGGCGCTGAAAGCCGCTTTGGGAAGGGTCGCCTTTTCCGTTCGCGGCTTAGGCAGTTCCTCTTGCCGAGAGCCTATGGTTGAACTGGAGTTCATGCTCGCTGCCGACGCTCCCCGCTGTCCGCCGAGCCATTCTCGCGCACATTCGTCAGACTGCACCGATCCGATGTCCCTGCTGTCGATGCTGGACCGTCCCGCACAGGCGGAAGTAGAACTGCCAATGCAATGCTAGCATACTAGGCATTTGCAAAGCCGAACAGGCCGGCGCGCGAACAGGTTACCGGCTGTTGAAAGCCGGCTGAAGCTGGGACGGTGGCTTGGAGCACGCGCAACCATTGTGACCCGGCTGCCTAGCCATCAGCCTAGACCCAGCGCTGAAACATCGCCTTCAACGGACCAGTGCAGGACGATCAAGGCGACGACGTTGCTCGTGAAATGGAAGCCCATCTCAAGCCTGTCGCCGCCTTCATCGGCGCCTTGGCCACGCACGACCGCCCTTTAGTGCGCGAAGCAATCTTGATGGGGCCTGCCCCAGGGAAACGCTCCCGTGTCACATGATCCAGAGTGCTGACACTCGACCCCCATGACCCCTGCAAACGCACCAGACCCCCCAGGAAAAATCGAACGAAGCTCGTCAAAATCTGGGGGGTCGATCCCGTATCGTGACCCGTGTCAGAGGTTGGCCCCGCGGATCCCGTTGGAGCCGATGCACGAAGGGAGATCGACCATGGTGCGCTTTGTCGGATGGGCGGTCATTGCTGGATTTGCCCTCTACGGCATGTCTAAGTTCGCCGCCAACCACGTCGTGAAGGATAAGAACCTGCCGGCCTGATGCGCCTTCATTGATGCCGGACGCTGGTTGACTTCGCCGTTTGGGACATTGTGAGTTGTGATTTGGCAAACGGAGATTGAACGGTATGCTCGCGAAAGCTATAACAAATACCGGTGAAACGCCGCATCGCCGCCGGGATTGCGGCATCAGGTCCTGAAATGCCTCGCAAGCACAACGACGCCCTGCCCGGTGACAAGCTTCTGGCGCTGTATCAGCGCTTGACCCTTGATGGGAGGAAGCATTTCCAGACCGATCTGGCGCGGGATCTCGTTTGTTCCGCCCAGAGCATCGTCCGGCTGATCGCCATCATCGAACGCAACCTCGGCCAGGACGCCTACATCGAGAGCGGTCTTGAGAGCCGCCGGCGCTTCTACAGGCTGCGGTCGAGGACGGAGGAGAAGTCCCTGGGCTTCACCTTCGAGGAGCTCCACTGCCTCGCCGCATGCCGGGATATCGCCGCGCAGTTTCTCCCCGAAAGCGTCGTTGACCGGATCAGCAGCACCGTCACAGCGCTGGCCCTTCACCTTGCGGAGGGGAGCCAGCCGATCGCAGGACAGCCAATCGGCTTCCGCGGCAAGGGTTTCATCGACTACTCGCCCCACTTCCGGACCATCACTATCCTTCGAAAGGCAATCGAACGGCGTCAGGTGTGCCGCATCGTCTACCGCGCCCGCGGGCGTCAGGCGGAGGGCGTCTACCGGTACGCACCGGGGCGCTTGGTGGCGATGAGTGGAACCCTGTACGCACAGGGCTACCGCATGTCCGAGGGGTCCGTTCTCCCCGAGCGTCCGACGACGTTTTCGATCCATCGAATCGCGGAGGTGACGCCGACCGGGGAGTATTTCCGCTTCAACGCCGCCGATGGAGAAGCCAGGACCTTCGGCCTGGGCTGGCACGAGCCGCGACGCGTCGCGGTCCGCGTGGAGTCCGAGGCCGCCGACTATGTCCGAGACCGGATCTGGAGCGACGATCAGGTCGTCGTGGACCAGGTGGACGGCAGCATAATCCTGTCCGTCACCACCACCAGCGAAAAAGAGCTTAACGCCTGGGTGTCGAGCTTCGGCGGCCAGGCCAGAATTCTCACGTCCGTCCCGCGCAATGCCAACAATTGAGATAGCCCATGTCGAGCACGAGCGATGAATACGCGGAACTCATGCGTGCCACCTTCAAGAGTGCGTCCGGCAAGAAGGAAACGGTAACGGCGACGGCAGGTAAAATGGCCCAACCGGCAGATACCGCGGTGGCCAAAGTGGAGGAATCAGACAGCGGCATCCTGGCATCGGTTACGGAGACGGCCGATACCATCTGGACCACCTTGAAGAACAACCCACTGGCCGCGGCGACCGGATTGGTCGTTGGGGTCGGCGCGGTCGCGGCCGCGCCCTTCACCGGCGGCGGCTCTGTGTTCGGAGGAGCCACTCTGCTGGCGTCGCTGGCCGGAGCCGGCGGAATCGCCACCGCCGCCGCTGTGGCTGGGGCGGGGGCCGGGGCGGCGATATCTCAAGCAACAACCGAATCGGCCCAACAGGAGGCTTTTGCCAGCGGACAGCAAAAGGCCGGCGCTGAAGCGGCGGTCCAAATGCAGGACCTGCAGGCGCAGATCGAACGCGCAGCGGCCCTCCTTTCCGACCAGAAGACGCTTCATGAGTTCTACGTGAACCTTTCCGCAATCGGGTTCGCGATGGCCGGCTGCGACGGCACCGTGACGACTGCGGAGATGGAGTGCATCAAGGAATTCATCGTTGGGGTGTCGAAAGACCATTTCCCCAAAGACATCCAGGATCTGATGGACGACCTTCGGCTGATCCCGCCCGATTTCGACGGTGCCATGATCTACGCGGAACACGTGGGCGTCAAACACTGGACGACCGTTGACGGCATTCTGGCCATCGTCAGTGAGGCGGACGGCGACAGCAACGAATACGAACACGACTTTCTGCTCAAATGGAAAGCCTACAAGGCGGCACGGCTCGGAGAAGGAGTCCCGGCATGAACGAATCCGTTGAACGCTTCCGGAGGAAACGGGCGATCTTGGCGGCCGCGGGTCTTTCCCCTCAGCATTCCGTCCACCTTGCCCCGCTCACCCAAGCTGAATCCGTCTCCGCCTGCGGGCTTCCGGCCGTTCTTCCCGGTGACGTCAACCAGAGCTTCGTCGCCGTGGACGCCGAGGCGCTCCTCGCCGAGATCCATGGGAAGCTCGATTCAGAGAAAATCGGGGCCCTGGTCGACGCATGCCAACAGGAATGCCTCCAAGCCATAATCCGGCCCCTCGGGCTCGCCAGAGCACTGTTCAATGACAAGGACGGTGGCAACGTCGACACGGTGCACAACGCTCGAAACAAGGTGTATGCGACGGATGCTGAGCGCGAAAAGTACAACGAGCACACAAGAAGCAATGAATACAACGACAAAGTCTCTCATCAATACCATCATAATAAAGGATACACTGAAAACAACGCCAAGTCTTCAGCCGCGCAAAAGGCTGATGGCGTTGTTGACGCATATACAGGAAAAGTACTGCGCAGAGACGATAAGAAGGATCAAGATCACGTCGTCTCGGGCAAGGAGGTTCATGAGGATCGTGGCCGAGTTCTCGCAGAAGTCGACGGAGTTGCTCTCGCTAACAGCGAGACCAATCTGAAACCAACTAGCCGTACTCTTAACAGGTCGAAACAGGATAGAACAGCGGAAAATTTCATCAAGTATGTTGAAGAAGTCAAGATTCCCAACTTGCAAAAGGATATTGCCGCGCTCGAGGCTAAACCCTCGCTGACACCTGATGAGCAGCGAATTCTTGCGGATCATAAGAGGCAGCTTCAAGAGTTTCAAAGCCTTGATAAGGAGAAGCTCCGGGCTGCTGACGCGGCTGCTCGAAAGGAAATCAACGGAAAGATCAACAAAGCTTACTATACGAGCAAGAAATTTATAAAAAACACAGCAGTCACCAGCGCCACAGAGGGCGGCAAAATGGCTCTTCAGCAGGCCATTGGCGTGCTCATGGAAGAATTCGTTCGCGCTGCCTTCGCCGAAGTGAAGGATGTGTGGCGCAACGGGTTCAAGGGGAAGGTCGACGACACGTTCCTGGACGCCCTCAAGCTTCGTCTTATGCGCGTTGCCGACCGCGTCCAGGCCAAATGGAAGCACGCAGCGGTCGCTTTCCGGGACGGGTTCATCAGCGGTTTCCTGTCCAACCTGATCACCGTCGTGATCAATGCTTTCGTGACGACATCGGCTCGCTGGGTGCGGATCACGAGAGAGGGCTTCATGTCGCTGTACCGCGCATTGAAGACCCTGGCGTTCCCTCCAGAGGGGATGTCGCTCGCCGAAGCGGCTGATGCCGCGTCGAAGTTGATGATGGCCGGCGTTGTAACTGGTGGCGGGATACTGCTCGAAGAGATCGTTGAGAAAAAACTGCAGGCGACGGCGCTCCTTGCTCCCATTGCCCCCTATGTTTCCGCAATCACGGTCGGTGTCGCCACCGGCCTGTGCACCGTCTTGGCCATCCATCTGCTCGACCGCCTCGACCTCTTCGGCGTGAACGCAAAAATCCGGCATGAGCATGTGATGGCGAAGCTCGACGAGACTATCTCGCATTCCTACACGCGGGCTCGGGAGGCGGCCGCCGCGTTCGATCCCCCTCCTCTCCTTCATCTGACCTAGCAGGACGCGGAAAAAGGTCTGTTGCCTGCCGGCCTGTCGTGATTCTCTACGGTCGTGGAGAATGCAGCCAGCGAGGGGGCGATGCGGGGCTCGGAC
>NZ_JBHSLC010000116.1:0-369 GCF_042657465.1 Azospirillum himalayense
CCGTTCACCGTCCCGTTGAAGGTGATCGTGCCGTAGCCGGCCTCCACCGCCGTGGTCCCGGCCAGCGTCGTCGCGCCGTTGAAGGTGATCGCGCTGTTGGTCGAACTGTAGGCGCCGTTGAGCGTCGTGGTGGCGCCGTGGGTCTGGGCGCCCGTGGTGGTGACGTCGAGGAGACTGACCGTGGCGCCCGCGTTGGTGGTCAGGCTGGCCAGCGCCGTCGTGCCGCCCACCGCCGCGTTGAACTGTGTGGCCCCGCTGCCGTTGATGACCAGCGCCTGGGCGCCGTTCACCGTGCCGTTGAAGGTGGCCGTCCCGGCGTTCACCGTCGTCGCCCCGCCCAGCGTGGCCGCGGCGTTGGTGGTGACGGTG
>NZ_JBHSLC010000116.1:379-567 GCF_042657465.1 Azospirillum himalayense
GGTGGTGACGTTGCGCAGGCTGGTGGTGCCGCCGGCGTCGGTGGTCAGGCTGGCCAGTGCCGTCGTGCCGCCCACCGTACCGGTGAATTGCGTCGTGCTCTTGTTGTTGACCGCCAGGGCATAGGCGCCGTCCACCGTGCCGGCGAACAGCACGCTCGCCCCGCCGTTCACCGTCGTGTCACCGGCCA
>NZ_JBHSLC010000116.1:577-58819 GCF_042657465.1 Azospirillum himalayense
GAGCGTCACCGCGTCGTTGTAGGTCTGCGCACCCGTGGTGGTGACGTTGCGCAGGCTGGTGGTGCCGTCGGCGTCGGTGGTCAGGCTGGCCAGAGCCGTCGTGCCGCCCACCGCCGCGTTGAACTGCGTCGTGCTCTTGTTGTTGACCGCCAGGGCATAGGCGCCGTCCACCGTGCCGGCGAACAGCACGCTCGCCCCGCCGTTCACCGTCGTGTCACCGGCCAGCGTCGCAGCACCGCTGGCGGTGAAGGCGCCGGTGGTGGTGGCATAGGTGCCGTTCAGCGTGACCGCGTCGTTGTAGGTCTGCGCACCCGTCGTCGTCACCGACTTCAGGCTGGTGGTGCCGGTGGCGTCGGTGGTCAGGCTGGCGAGCGCCGTCGTGCCGCCCACCACCGCGTTGAACTGCGTCGCACCGCTGCTGTTGACGGTCAAGGCCTGCGCCCCGTTCACCGTGCCGGTGAAGGTGACGGCGCCGCTGCCGGCGTTCACCGTCGTGGCGCCGGCCAGGGTGGTGGCCCCAGTCACGCTGAAGGCGCCGTTGCCCGTGGCGTAGGTGCCGTCCAGGGCGACGTTGTCGCCGTAACTCTGGGCGCCCGCAGTGGTCACCGACTTCAGGCTGGTGGTGCCGCCCGCGTTCGTGGTCAGGCTCGCCAGCGCCGTCGTGCCGCCCACCGCGCCCGTGAAGGTGCTGGCGCCGCTGCTGTTGACGGTCAGCGCGTTGGCGCCGTTCACGGTGCCGCTGAACAGCACGTTCCCGCTGCCGGTGCTCACCGTGGTGCCGCCCGCCAACGTCGTGGCGCCGGTCACCGTGAAGCCGCTGTCGGTGGTGGTGTAGGTGCCCTGGAGGCTGGTCGTGCCGCTGTAGGTCTGCGCCCCCGTCGTCGTCACGTCGCGCAGGCCGATGGTCCCCGCGGTGGCCGACAGGTAGGCCAGGTTGCTGGCCGCCCCGCCCAGCGCCACGCCGCCCTGCGCCGCGTTCAGTATCGCCCCGAACCCGCCGCCGTTCAGCGTGCCGCTCACCGACAGGTCGCCGCCGGTCGCGGTCACCGTGCGGTTGGCGCCCGACAGCGTCAGGTTCCCGGTGACGGTCACCGACTTGCCGGACAGCGCGCCCGACAGGGTGGTGTTGCCGGTGTAGGTCTGCGTGCCCGTGCTGGTGACGTTGCCCAGGGCGATGGTGGTGCCCTGCACCGTCACGCTCGCCCGGGTGGCGTCCGGACCGGTGCTGCTCACCGCCTTGGTCAGGGTGACCGCGCCGCCCGTGGAAACCAGGGAGATGCTGCCGCTGCCCCCGGCGGAGATGCCGGTGGTGGCGTTGCCGTCGCTGATGGCGCCGCTGGCGGTGACGGCGATGTCGCCGTTGGTGGTGGAGAGATTGCCCAGCGTGAAGCTGGTGCCGGCCAGATAGATTCCCCCCGTCCCGGTCACCGTCGCCGATATGTTGGCGATGGTGCTGGTGAAGGCGGCGCTGCTGGTTCCGATGCCGGTGTTGGAGGTCAGGTTCAGCGCGCCGCCGGTCAGGCTGGTGCCGTTGCCGGTCAGCAGGCTCCCGCCCGCCGCCGACAGGTTGATGGTCCCGGTCGGCCCCGCGTTGACCGTGCCGACCGTCAGGTCGCCCGTCGTCGCGGTCAGGCTGACCGTGCCGACTCCGGTCACCGAGGTCGCGGTCATGCCGGTGCTGCTGGTGGCGGTGACGGTGCCGTTGGCGCTGAGGGCCGCCGCCGTCAGCGTTCCGGTGTTGTTGACGGTCAGGTTCTTGCCGGAGCCGGTCAGGCTGGCGTCGATGGTGCCGACCGTGGTGTTGAGGGTGGTGTCGCCGCCGTTGGAGCCGCTGGCGAAGGTCAGCGAGCCCGCGGTGATCGACAGCGACCGCGGCGAACCGCCAGCGGCCACCACGTCGGTGGCTCCCTTCAGCGTCAGCGCGCCCGTGCCGAGGTTGATCGCCGCGGTCGGCAGGGTCAGCACCCCGCCGGACTGCAGCAGCAGGTTGCCGCTGGTCATCGACAGGCCGGCGCTGGCGTCCAGGTTGCCCGCCGTGCGGATGTAGGCGGACCCGCCCGCCCCCAGGGTGACGAGGTTGTTGCCCAGCGTCAGGGCGGCGCTGTTGATGTTGTCGACCGAGATGACCGGCGTGGTGCCGTTGGCGGTCAGGCCGGTCAGGCTCGACACGTTCATCTTGATCGGCGTGCCGGCGCCGGTGGCGGCGTCGGTCACCGTGCCGATGCTGCCGCCCGTGGCGGTCAGGCTGGCCGAATGGCCGGTCACATGGGTGCCGTTGCCGCTGCCCAGGATGGAGCCCGCGGCGGTCAGGGCGACCGCTCCGCTGGTGGTGTTGGCCGACACCGACTGGACCGTCATCGTGCCGGCCGACGCGATGGTGACCGAGCCGTTGGAGGCGGTGGCCGAGGCGACGGTGACGCCGCTGGCGGTGGCATCGGTCACATAGACGCTGCCGTTGGCGCTCGCCAGGGTCAGGCTGTCGGTGGTGGTCTGGACCGAATGGGAGGCGGTGCCGACGCCCTTCCCGCCGGTCAGCGACACCGAGCCGCCGACGATCCGCGTCTCGGCGAGGCCGTCGTCATACACCCCGCCCCCGGTGGAGCTGAGGGTGACGGCCCCGCTGCCGGCGTTGATGCTGCCGGCGATGATGTCGGCGTCCACCGCGGTGGAGGAGATCGTGATCGCCCCGCCGCCGGTGCTGGCGCTGACCACCTGGAGGCGGTCGCCGGCCTGCACATCGATCTTGCCGCCGGTCGTCGCGGCGTAGGCGAGCGCGGTGGCGCCGGTCGTGCTCAGATGGATGTCGCCCGATCCACCGTTCACCTGCACCTGGGCGCCGCCCACGCCGACGCGCGCGGTGGAGGTGCCGATGCCGCCGGCGCCGTTCAGCGCGACGGTCTTGCCCGTGACCGCGGAGCCGCCGGTGGCGGCCAGGATCTTGCCGCCGTTGCCGGTGGCGCTCAGCGTGACCGCGCCGTTGTTGGCGCCCGCCGCCACCGTCCCGGCGGTAATGGACCCGCCGGTCGAGGTCACGGTGATGTTGTTGCCCGCCGCATCGGTGGCGATGGCGACGTTGGTCAGCGTGATGTTGCCGCTGCCCGACACCACCACCGGGCCGTTGTGGACGGCGGCGCTCAGCCCGCCCGACAGCGATCCGGCGATATCGAGATAGACGCCGCCAGGGCCTGTGACGTTGGTGGTCAGCGCACCGGTGCTGGACGTCGAGACCTTGAACGCCGAGTCCGCCGTGCCGATGCCGGCCCCCGCCGTCAGCGTGGTGCTGCCGCTGCCGAGGCTCAGGCTGGAACCGCCGTTGAGGATCCGGCCGGTCGTCGCCGTCAGGGTCAGTGCCTTGGTGGTGTCATAGGAGACGTTGGAGACGGTCAGGTCGCCGGTCGCCGCAACCACCGTCAGGGCGCCGCCCGTGGTGATGGAGCTGAGGTCCAGCCCCGCCGCGTTCTTCACGAAAAGGCCGCCCGAGCCGCTGCTGGCGGTCAGGCTGGACACGTTCATGCCCAGCGCCGTGGCGCTGCTGCCGATGGCGCTGCTGTTGCCCTGTTCGTTGGTCTTCTTCTGGGCGTCCAGCTTCAGCGAGCCCGCGGTGATGATGGAGGAGCTGTTCAGCGCCGTGATGCTGCCGGCGGTCGCGCTGTTGCCCGTGGCCGTCAGGCTGACCGTGCTCGACGCCCCGGTGTCCACCGTGCCGATGGCGATCGCCCCCGGCGCCTTGAAGGTGAAGTCCAGGCCGGTGCTGTCGGTCAGTGTGGTGAAGGTCGTGGTGCCGCCGTTGTCCGTGACGTTCCAGTTCAGGTTGCTGGCCGTCAGACTCATCGTGCCGGAGGTGGTGGTGCCGGTGGACGGCGTGCGGTCGATGGTCAGCTTGGCGAGGTCGAGCGTGTCGGCGACCTTGAAGGTGCCGGGCGTCTTGATCGTCAGATCGGTCGTCGCGACGTTGAGCGTGGAGCCCGTGGCGGCGATGCCGCCATTGATCGCGGACAACTCGACGCTGCCGCCGGACACCAGATTGCCGTTGCTGGCGTCGATGCTGCCATCGCCGCTGGTCAGCGACACCGACCCGGTCGTGGTGATGGTGCCGGCGGTCAGGAGGCCGGCTCCCGAGGAGCCGGTCGACAGCTTGATCGCACCGCCACCGGTGCTCACCACCGACTGGGCGATCAGGTTCCGGCTTTCGGACACGGCGATGCTGCCGGCAGCGCTCGCGGTCAGCGTGGTGCTGGTGGAATTGGCCTGTGTCGAGACGGCGCTGACGTTGCCGATGGAGCCGGTCGCCGTCAGGTTCACAATATTGCTGCCGCTGATCGTGCCGCTGAGGATCGAGCCGCCCTGGTTGTTGATGTAGGCGTTCGCGCCGTTCATCGAGATGGAGCCGAGCGCGATGTCGCCGGTGGTGTTGTTCAGGGTCAGCGCCCCGCCCATGACCATCTCGTCAATGACCGTCGAGCCGTGCAGGTTGATCACCGCGCCGTCGTTGGCCTTCACCGTCAGGTTGCCGGCGGTGACCGCGATGAACTCGCCCCCGGTCTTGCCCACCGCGCCGGAGGAAGCGGTCAGGTTCGCGACGCCGGCGTTGATCTTGACCGTGGAGTGGCCGATCCCGACGATCCCGGGCGCCGCGTTCAGGGCGATCGTTCCGGTCTTGCCGACGTCCAGTCCGCTGATGGCCAGCTTGCGGTGGCTATCGAAGGAGAAGCGCACGCCGTCGGCGTCGTTCAGCGAGACCAGCACCGCCTGCGTGCTGCTCTCCACGCCGCTCAGCGCGATGGCCGCGTCCGCCCGGTTGACCGAGGTCAGGCTGTAGGTGCGGTCGTTGATGGTCGACAAGGCGCTCTTGATCGCCAGAGTGCCGATGCGGGTGTCGGACTCGACGTAGAGATCGCCCTTCACGTTGAAGGTCGCGGACGACGCCGACAGATGGATCTTGTTGGTGGAGGAGCCGATGCCGCCGCCGCTGCTCAGGGTCGCGGTGCCCGCGGTGATTCGGTTGGTCGGGTTGCCCGCGTTCGCCGAGGCAGCGCCCGTAATGGCGCCTGCACTGGTCAGATCGACGGTGCCCCAGTTCTGCACGTTGAGCGTGCCGATGGACAGCGCGTGCTGGGTATCCAGCTTGAAGGCGAGACCGGTGGTGTCGGTCAGCTCGGTCAGCGTCGTGGTGGTGCCGTCGTCCGTCATGGTGAAGACGAGCTGCGGCGCGGTGATCTGATAGGTGCCCGCACCGGTCGTCCGCTTGCTGGTCAGCGACAGCGCGGTCAGGTCCTTGCCGTTGTCCACGAAGGCGTCGGTCGCCGTCGTCAGCACCAGCGTGTCGGCCATCGTCGCGATGTGGTTGGAGGACGATCCCGCCTGACCGATGCCGCCGGTCGCGGTGAGGGCGACCGTGCCGGCCGTCACCATCGAGCTGCCGTTGCTGAGGATGTCCTTGCCGGTGCCGGTGGTCTCTATGGCCACCTTGCGGGACAAGCCACCGTTGATCGTCCCCAGGGCGACGCTGTTGTCGCTCTTGAACGAGAAGTCGAGGCCGCTCGCGTCCACGACGTTGCCGAGGGTGTACTGGCTGCCGGTGTTGGTGTCGGTCAGCGCGAAGGTCAGCGCCTCCGAACGGATGTCGTAGACATTCTGCGCGCCGGAGGAGGCGTGCCGGACATCCAGGCTGAGGGCGTGCAGGTCGGCGCTGTTCGTCAGATAGACGTTGCGCCCGGCGGTCACCTCCAGGGTCCGCGTCTCGGTCAGCAGCGGCGTGCCGGACGCCCCGATGGAGCCCCCTTCGACCGTCAGCATCACCTTGTCCGCGCGCAGCGGCTTGGTTCCGGACTGCAGCAGCGACCCGCTGTTGGTCACCTTGATGTCGGCCGTGGCACCGGCCTTTACATCGTTGAGCGTCAGGGTGCCGGAGTTGCTGAGCTTCAGCGATCCCGTCAGGTTGGCCGACAGGGTGTTGATCTGGGTGGTGAAGTAGGAACCGCTGCTGGTGTGTTCGACGCTGGTCGCCTTCAGCGCCAAGCTGCCCGCGGTGACGGTCGTACCGCTGCCGTTCGTGGCGCTGATGGCGGACGTACCGGAATTGGCGGTCAGATCGACGGTGCCGGTGCTTCCGACATCGATCTTGGCGATCCGCATGGCCTTGTCGTTGCTGATGTTCAGCTTCAGCCCGCTCTGGGTGACGTTCGTCACCGTCAGGCCTTCCTGCAGCGACGAATCGCTGAAGCTGGCGGTCAGGCCGGTCGAGCTGATGGAGTAGGTGTTGCTACCCCCGCCGGACTTGTTGTGCCGGAAGTCCAGAGTGAGATCGGTCAGGGTTGTGTTATTGCTGACCGTCACGTTGCCGCCCGACGCGATGGACAGCTTCTGCGTGCTGGTCTGCACCTGGTTGGTGCCGCCGACGTTGCCGTTGCTGCCGGTCGCGGTCAGGGAGACCGAGCCCGCCGTGATCGTGCCCGACCCGTTGATCGACGGACCGCCGGACGCGCCCGAGGCCGCCCCGGTGGAAATCAGCGTCACCGAACCGGTGGAGCTGGTGCCGGCGTCGATGGTGCCGGCCACGATGCCGCGATCCACGCTGTAGCGCAGATTCATGCTGCCGTTGCTCGGCGTGGACAGGGCCAGCGTCTGGATGCCGCTGGCCTCCGTCACCGTGAAGCTGCGGTTGGAGCCGAGGGCGTTGAACTGGTAGGTCCCCGTCCCGGTGGACGACTTGTGCGTGACGGTGATGTCCAGCGCGGTCAGCGCGGTGTTGCTGTTGTTGATGTAGAGGTCGCCGTTGCTCACCAAGGTCAGCGACGAGGCGGAGGTCTTCACTGCCCGCGTGCTGGTGCCGATGGAACCGCCGTCGGTGCCGGTTCCGTTGGCCGACAGGGTGACCGCCGACGCCGTGATGGTTCCGGCTCCCACCATGGTGATCGTCGAGTTCTCTCCACCGCCCACAGTGGTCAGGCTGACCGACCCACCGGAGGCGAAGATGTTGTTAACCTCGATTCTCTTCTTGCCGGTGAAGCTGAAGTTGCTGTTCTGGGCACTGCCGACGTCGATGCTGACCTTGGTGCCGTTATCGACCAGCGAGTAGATCTGGGACCCGGTGCTGCCGATGGAGAAAGTGCTCTTGGTCGCGGTGGCCGTGGTGGCGTTCGTGCTGGTGATCGCCAGGCTGTTGAAGGCGCGCCCGTTGTTGTCAACGTAGATGTCGCGCCCCGATGTCACGGACAGGTCGCCGGTGTCGAGGCTGATGGCCCCGTAGAGGGTCGAATCACCGATGGAGGAGCTGCTCCCCGCCTCGAGCGACACCTTGCCGGCGGTGATCTTGCTGCCGTTGCCGGTGTTGGTGACGCCGTTGGACGAGACGATGGCGACGCTGCCGCCCGTTCCGACGTTGACGGTGCCGACCTTGACCGCGCGCGACGAATTGAAGGCGAAGTTCAGCGCCGTGCTGCTGGTGACGGTCTGGATCGTGGACTGCGACGAGCTGTCCGACAGGGTGAACACCTGTCCGTTGACCGTGGTGATCCCGATGGTGCCGCCGGAGTAGGAGCCGCGCGTCAGCGTCAGGTCGGTCAGCGCCATCGTGTTGGTGATGCCCACGGACCCGCCCGTCGTGATCGACAGGTTCGCCGTCGCCAGATTTAGCGCGCTGGTGCCGCCGACGCTTCCATTGGCGCTCAGGATCACCTTGCCGGCGGCGATGAGCGTCGTGCTGTCCGAATCGTCCTGGATGCTGCCGCTGGTGTTCGTCAGCGTAACCGTTCCGGTGCCGTTGTTGGCGGTGACCGTCCCGACGGTCATGGTGCCGCTGGACTGCGTGACGCTGATGTCGCCACCCGCCGTCAGGCTGTTCAGCGTGACCGGGTTCCCGCCCGTCAGGCCGAGCCACAGGGAGCCGCCCGCATTGGCCACCACCGTGCCGCCCCTGACGGCGAGCGCGTTGGACGCGGAGCCGATGTCCTTCCCGGCGGTGAGGGTCACCGTGCCGGTGTCGCCGGCGCGCAGGCTGGCGCTGTTCGGGTTCAGGATCGACCCGTGGGTCGCCTTCACCGTGATGTCGCTGCTGGCGCTGGACGAGAAGCTGGAACCGAAGGCGATGTCCCCCCAGGTCGCCGTCACCACGATGGGGTTGTTGGCGGCGCTGAAGAAGCGGCTGCCCAACGTGATGAGGTTCTTCTGGTTGTTGACACCCGTCGAGGTCGGCAGGGTGATGTAGATGCCGCCGTCCGCCGCGCTGGCGTTGAGAACCGGGGTGACGATGTCCAGATACTCGGTGCCCGAGCCGCTGCCGATCGCCTTGCTGGCCTTCAGGTTGACCGACCCGGCCAGCACCACCGTGGTCTTCGACCCGTCGTCCAGGATGGAGCCGTTCGTCGTCTCGGCGTTGAAGATGCTGTAGGTTTCGCTGGGCGAGGGCGTCCCGTTGTCGGGGAGGACGCCGTTCTTGTAAGTCAGATCGATCCGGCCGAGCCGGATGTCGCGGTCGCCCTTGAAGGAGAAGATCTGGCCGGTGGTGTCGACCAGCGTGCGAAGCAGATAGCCGTTGGTGGCGTCGTCGGTCAGGTCGAAGGCGAAGTTCGGCGCGGTGATCGAGTAGCTGTTCACCACCGTCGTGTCCGCATGCGTGCTGGTGACGGTCAGTTCCGCCATGTCGGACAGGTTGGTGACGTGCAGGTCGCCGCCGGTGGTCAGCGTCAGCTTCGTGGCGTTGAGCGCCAGCGGAGCGTTGGCGTCGCCCACGCTGCCCGCCGCGGCGCTCAGCGTCACGGTGTCGGCGTTGATCCGCGTGTTCAGGCTGCCATCGTCGCGGATGCTGCCGGTGGTGGAGGTCAGCTTGACTGTGCCGCCCGTCCCAACCGTGGCGAGATCGCCGACGATCAAGTCGATGTCGCTGTTGAAGGTGAGGGTGGAGAGCTTCGGGCTGCCGACCGCCTCCAGAATGGTCGCGGTGCCGTTGTCGCCGACCACGAAGTTGAAGTATTCGGACGTGAGTTCCAGCGCGTTGGCGGTCGTGCCGACATGGCGGTTGGTGATCGAGAGGCCGGTCAGGATCACGCCGCTGTTGTCGAGATACAGATCCCCGACGTTGGTCAGCGTCAGCGACCCCGTGGAGGTGCGCAGATGGGTGCCCAGACTCCCGATGGCGGCGTCCGTGCTCAAGCTGATGGCGCCGGCGGACAGCCGGTTGTTCGCATCCTTGCCCAGGATGGCGCCGCCGGTCGCCGTCACGGAGATCGCGCCGGAGGTCGACGCCTTGATCGTTCCCAGCGTGGCGGCGCCCCCGCTGACGGTGAGCGAGACCGACGTGCCGGTGGAGGTGATGTTGTCCACCGTCACGGCGCCGGTCTGCATGACCGTGACGTTGCCCGCCTTGTTGGTGACCGTCAGCCGCTTCGCCGCGGTGTTCACCGTCACGGTGGAGGTGTCGCCCCCGGCGGCGAGGGTGACGTTGTCGCCGGTGATCGTGCCGGACAGGGCGGAGATGCTGCCGTTGGCGGTGGTGAGGGTGACGTCGCCGTCGGCCCCGGCGTTGACCGTGGTCGCGGTGATGTCGGACACGGCGCCGTTCGCCGTGACGGCGATGTTGCTGGTCCCGTTGGCGCTGGTGATCGTCCCGATGGTGGTGGTGCCGCCGGTGGTGATCGCGATGTCGCCATTGGTCGAGACGACGGAACCCAGCACCGCCGAGCCCGATGTCGTCAGGTAGACGCCGCCCACGCCGGAGGTGGCGTCGATGTTGTAGGAGCTGGCGGTCAGAGCCGTGCCGCTGGTGCCGATGCTGCCGGCGGCGTTCAGGACCAGGCTGTAGGAGCTGATGGTGGTCGAGGCGTCGGCGTCGTTCAGGATGCTGCCGCCGCTGCTGGTCAGGGTCAGCGTGTTGCTGCCGCTGGCCACCGCGCCGACCGTCAGGTTGCCGGTGGCCGCGACGGTGGTAAAGCCGCCGCTGGTCAGGTTGGCCAAGGCCAGAGCGCCGGTGTTCGACAGGTTGATGCCGCCGCTGCCGGCCGTGGCCGTCAGGCTGGAGCCGGCGGTGTTCAGCGCCTGCGACGACGTGCCGATGGCGCCGTTGCTGCCCGACGAGCCTTTGGCGGTCAGCGTCAGCGCGCCGCCGGTCAGCAGGCCCGCGCTGGTGCCGGTGATGTTGCCGGCGGTGCTGGTCAGCGCGACGGACCCCGCTCCGGCGTTGACCGTGCCGACCTGGATGTTGCGATCACCGCGGAAGGCGAAGCTGTTCAGGCCGCCGACCTGGCTGATCGTGTCGAGCGCGGTGCCGCCGGCCGAATCGGTGACGGTGAAGGTCAGGCCCGTGGAGGCCAGGAAGAACTGGCTGTCGGCCCCGACCGTCCGGTGCGTGCTGGTGACGGAAAGGTCGGTCAGCGTCTGGTCGTTGGTGACGAACAGGTTGCCGCCGGTGACCAGGGAGAGCTGGGTGCTGCTGGTCGACACCGCCGCGCCGCTGGCGCCGATGGCGCCGCCGGCGGTCAGGGTGACCGGGCCGCCGACGATCCGGCCGGCGTCCAACGCGGTCAGCGTCCCGCTCTGGGCGTTAACGGAGACCGCCCCGGCGCTTCCCGAGACCGGCGTGGTGTCGATCAGGCTGCCGAGCTGGACATTGTCGGTGGCCGTCAACCGCACCGCACCGCCGCGGGTCGTCAGCTTGCCGATGTTGGTTAGGCTGCTGGCCATGCCGTTGGCTTCCAGCACGATGTCGCCGCCGTTGGTGCGGATCTCGTAGCTGGCGTCGGTGAAGGCGATGCCGCTGGAGGTCAGCGACCGCAGGGTGAAGCTGTGACCGGCGATGGTCTGGAGATCGAGGCTGGTCTCCACCGTGATGAGGCCCGACGCCTCCAGCACGATGTTCGCGTTGCCGGCGATGCTTTCCAGCACCTGCTTCGACACCGTGTTGACGGCGTCGCCGCTGCCCAGGTTGGGGTCGTTGACGCCGATCGTACCGTCCGCCGCGGCGCCGTCCTGGCTGCCTCCGGCGGAGCTGACGATGCGCAGGCTTTCCGGATCGAGCAGGAAGGTGCCCGCCGCGCCCTTCGGCGCGGTCAGGTCGACGCTGCCGGTCAGCGTGATGTCCTTGTGGCTGGACACCTCGGCGAAGCCGCCGTCGCCGCCCTCGGCACCGCCGCGGGCGGAGATTTTACCGGCGTGTTTCGTGCTTTTCTGCGACAGCACCGTCACGCTGCCGCCCTTGCCGGACTTCACCGCGTCGGCGGACAGGGTGGCGCCGGCCTCGACCGTCACCTTGTCCGACCAAGTGCCGGAGCGGCCCGTCTTGCTGCCGATGGCGACCTCGCCGCCGCCCTTGCTGCCGGAGGCGTCGACGCGGGCGTTCTTCTTCACGGCGATCTCGGCGCCGGTGGCGACGACGGTGCCGCCGGTCTGCCCCTCCCCGCGCCCGCTGGCATCGACGGTGCCGCCGATGTTGACCTTGCCGTTGTCGCCGCCCGACAGGACGATCTTGCCGTTGGCGCTGCCGACCGAGGTGGCCTTGATGACGCCGTCGGTGTTGATGACGTTGTCGATCACACCCTTCACGGCGCGCGCCGACAGGGTGACGCTGCCGCCCTCCGCGGCGATCTCGCCGGAATTGACGACCAGCGCCGCGACCGGCTTGCCGTCCGCGTCCTTCGCCACCGTCTTCACGGCGGAGCTGGCGTCGAAGCTGATCAGCCCGTCGCCGTGGAAGTCGAGCGTGAAGGTCTCGGCACCGCCCAGCGCGACCTTGCCCAGCTTGGCGCGGATGACGCCGGAGTTGCGGACGTGCGGGGCCACCAGGGCGGCCAACCCGCTGTCCTTGACGGTGATGTCGCCCTCGTTCACCACCATGGCGTTCGGCTTGGTGGAAGCCTGGTCGAACTGGTACTTGCCCGCCATGAAGTTGGCGTCGGAGATGTTGGCGGTGGTCGCCACCAGCCCGCCCACGTCCACCTTCGCCCCGGCGCCGATCACCACGCCGTTGGGGTTGACCAGCATGACCGTGCCGTTGGCCGACAGGCTGCCCATGATCTTGGACGGGTCGGCGCCGGTGACCCGGTTCAGCGTGACGCTGGAGGCCGAGGGCTGCTGGAAGTTGACCCTCTCACCGGCGTCGATGCTGAAGGACTTCCAGTTGATGATGGCCTTGTCGGTGGACTGCAGGATCTCCATCGACTTCGGGGTCGCCGACTGGATGGTCGCCGCGCCCGCGGTGACGGTGCCTTCCAGCGGGTTGGCGTAGGCCGCGCCGGCGAACAGGGTGGACAGCGCCACGCCGATCACGCTGCGCAGCGCCAGCCGCGCGAAGTCGATGCCCCCCCGGGCCTTCGCCGCGCGGCGCTGGCGCCGGGTGCCGCCGCCGCGCTGGGGCGCCTCCGTCGCGGACGACAGCAGCAGCCGCTGGCGCAGAGTCTGCCGGTGACGGCGCGCGCCGGGAATCTCGGTGATGCCGGAGGTGGTGGTGACGTTGCCCTTGCCCATGTCCTGTGTCCCCCGGCCCTATCAGTATTGCGCAGTGATGTTGAAGAAGACCCGCATGTCCTTGTCGCCCTCGGTCGCGACGCGGCGGGTCAGCGGCTTGTCGATCTCAAGCGTCGCGAACAGCCGCTCCACGAGGCCGGCGCGCACGCCGCCGCCCACGGAGACCAGTGAATTCCGGCTGTTCTGCTCCAGGCTGGAGCGGTTCCACACCTCGCCGCCGTCGACGAAGCCGTAGATCTGGACGGCCTGCGCGAAGGCGTTGTCCGGCAGCACCGGCGTGTAGCGCAGTTCCAGCGACCCGGCCCAACCGCTGTCGCCGGAGATCTCGCCCTCGTCGAAGGCGCGGCCGTAGCTCGGGCCGCCCAGCGCGATCTGCTCGCTGGCCAGCAGCGGCGTGCCCGCGGCCTGCATGGTGGCCGTCGCCAGGATGCTGAAGTTGGCCGGCAACTGCTGCACGCGGGTGATGTCGGCGGTGAGCTTGGTGAAGTCGCTGCGGCCGCGTTCGCGCGACGCGTAGGCGGAGCCGAGCTTCGTCGCGTCGAGGATGTCCAGCCCCTGGTGCACGAGGCCGCGCACCGCGGTGATGCCGTCCCAGCCGTCGGTCCGGTCATAGCTGAAGCCGCCGCGCAGGATGCGCAGGCGGTCGCGGTTGAAACGGTCGCCGGAAATGTCGGTGTTCACGTCGCGGTATTCGAACTCGCCGACGGCACGCAGATTCTCCAGGCGCGAGCGGATCACCGGGTAGCTGAGCGTCCCCACACCCGCCGCCACCCAGCTTTCCACGTCCAGCGGGTCCAGCGTCAGGCCGGGCCGCGACTTGGAGTAGGAGCCGGTGGCGGAGAAGGTCAGCCCGTCGCCGGTCACCAGCGCCTGGTAGCCGGCGCCGACCGACCAGGCCCGCGACGCCGGAGAGGACACGCGCCCGCTGAGGTTCACCGTGTCGGCGTTCGGCCCGAAGGAGTTCAGCGCCGCCGTCGCGGTCGTCTGGGCGGTGCCGAGATAGGGCGTGTTGCGGTTGCTGAACGACACCAGGGCGTCCACCGCCTTGCGGTCCGTCTTCACCACCACCACCGAGGCGCCGAGCGTGTCCGGCGCCGGCTCCAGGCTGGCGCGCACACTCAGGCCGGCGAGGTCGTTCGCCAGGAGAAGACGGCGCTCGACCTCGGCGACGTTGATCGGCTTGACGCCGCGCAGCGGCTCCACCAGCCGCTTCACCGCGGCGAGCGCCGGGCCGATGTCGTCGGGATAGGTGATGTCGGACACGAAGCCCTCGACCACCTGGAGACGGAAGGTGCCGTCCTCGATCGTCTGGGCGGGAACGATGACCCGGCTGGTGATGAAGCCGTCGTTGCGGTAGCGGAACTCGATGTCGTTGGCGATCTTGAACAGGTCCGCCACCGACACCTCGCGGCCCAGCAGGTCCTGATAGGCGGCCTTCAGGCTGTCCTGGCTGTAGGCGGTGGCGCCTTCGATGGTGACGTCCCGCAACGTCAGGCGGTAATTCTCGGCCCCCGCCGGGGCCTCCGCCGCGGGCGCCTTCGGAACGGTCACCGCCCCGCCCGGCACGGAGGGCAGCGGCATCACCGGGCGCGGCGCCTCAGGGCGCGGTTCGGCCCCCGAAGGAAGCTGGGTCGGCAGCTGCTGCGCGAGTGTGATGGACGGAACGCCCGCGACAGTAGCTCCTAATGCAAAGCAAAACCACCAGGACGCCTTTTTCTTATCCACAAATTCTTTATGGACGGGAATGGAAAAGGCGGCATTGGTGGACGAATTCATGGGACCGTTACCTTCGCACGATGGTCATTGCTAACCTTTGATTAACGAAGACCCCGTCGGATCTCCATCAGAGGTAGCCTTTTCTATCATACGATTTCGGAGTGGGTGTTAGTCCTAGTTTGTCGGAATTTGTAACATTCACATCCGTGTCATGGTCGTTGCTGGGACGTAGCCGGGATACCACGCTGATTGCGGGTGTTGTGCATGCCCCCGCCATGGAAGGTTGCGGAACAAATACAGAGCCTTGGATGCGATTCGGCGACGCCATGATGGGATGCGTTGCTACGCGCGCTTTTCCGCCCCGGTTCTCTGCCCTGGTCCGATGCTCTATGCATAAGAAGAGGGCTTTTGGACACAAACGGAGCGGACAGAGAACGCCAGGGACAGGACGGCGGAGCGGTTAGGAGATGCGGTTCCCCTGTTCGCCGCCGGCAGCCTGAAACCGCGCTTGGCGAACTGGCGCAGGCGTTCGAGGCGCGGGAAGGCCTCCGGGTGGCGACGATCTTCGCCCCTCCGGCCTGCTGAAGGCCTGGCGGCTGCAGAGCGGGGGGAGCGGTCTGTTCGCCTCCGCCAACATCGCGCATCCCCGCGTGCTGGCCGACCCCGCCGGCGATTACGCCTGGGATATCTTCCGCAAGGCCGAGGCCCTGCGACCCGGCAGTTTCTCGGCGTTGAACACGAAGGCGCAGCAACTCACCGGCGGATCGGACAGCGAGAGGCCGCCGGAGGTTCGCAATCCTTATGAATGGCTGATGGAACGGCGCGAACCACGCCCGGGCGGAAGCGCTTGCCCGCTGCATCCTCTCACCGCTCGGCCAAGCGATCCTGGAACGCCACGGCTTTGCCCCCCATGACGCCATGACGGTCGTCAATGCCCTGCTTTCCCAGGACAATCAAAACCACTGCCGCGGTATTTTTTAGAACTGAAATCTATATTTTCAAATATGGCTGAATTCTACCACAGGAGAGGGTCTTTTATTCGTTTTGCGCTGAAATATGACATTTCCTGGTGAGTTTCTGCTGTCCATATTGCGCGGACTGGGGGCAATGACGTCCGAGTCCGGCCACTCCGCCCCCGCCCTCTTGGCGCTGCGGTGAAAGCGTGTTCCAAACGCGAACGCCGTGATTTTCTTCTGGTGCACAGCCCCGAAATCGCCTACAAGCGGCTTCCCGCTGAAAGGCGGCGACAGGAGTGTAGCTCAATTGGTAGAGCACCGGTCTCCAAAACCGGGGGTTGGGGGTTCGAGCCCCTCCACTCCTGCCATTCGATACAGGATTCGAATGGCCCCGTGCCCCGCGGCATCGACCTTCTGAAATACAGCGGTCCGGCTGAAATATAGAATCCCGGAAACATCACCGGGGCGGAGGGGCGAGCATTCGCGCCTCTTGGTTAATACACTCTTAGCCTTGAGGCCGTGTTGAGGCCATGAACGGCCCGGCGCGCACGGCATTATTAGCCCCACCCCCATCCTTCGTCGCGAAGCCATAGAATCGCCGCCTTCGGCTGCGCCTGCATAGCCATGGCTTGATTATCAGGACATAGTGCAGTTGTGGCCGGATAGGCTTTTTTTTATATAAGGTCGTGCGAAATACATAGGTATTTCGAAAAAAAGTATATCCAATTCGTTCACGCATAGAACTTGGCGAGCGTCCCTTGAGCAAAACGCGCAAGGGACGTAATATGCAACAAAGAGCGCAACCTTTGGGGGATATCCCCACCGGAACGGCGTCGGATCGTCGGCGGGAAACGAAACGCCCCTGGCCTTCCCTGTCCATGGCTGGATCGCCGCGGCTCCTCTCCCGCAACGGGGAGGACCTCCACCAGCTGGACGATCCCGGCCTTCTGGAACGCATCGCGACCGGCGACCAGACCGCCTTCTGGGTCTTCTGGTGCCGCCATTACACCGACCTGTTCTGGACATATCACAGGTTGTGCAAAGGGAACAGGCAGGAGATCCACGACTGCCTGAGCGGACTCTGCATCAACCTCTCGGAATCACTTCCCCTCTACGCACGTTCCATCATCAAGACGCGCACCTGGTTGCGGCGCACCGCCATCAACCACTTCATCGACCGGCACCGCGCCCACCAGCGCCATCCCGTTCTGGTCGGCTCCCTCGTCGAAATCGCCTCCATCGCCGACATTTCCAGCGGACGGGACGCCTTGGACCCGGAACGCACCAACGCCGACCGCGCCTTGCTCGTCAAGGTCCTCGAGTCGCTCGACGGCATCCGGGACGAACGGATGCGGCAGGCCGCCCGCATGCGCTTCATCGAGGAGCAGCCCTACGCGGACATCGCGGCGGAGTTGTCCATTTCCGAAGAGCTGGCGCGCAAGTGGATCCAGCAGATCCGCAGCTATCTGCGCAGCGCCGTTCCCGATCACCGTGACCTGCTGGCGAAGCCGCCGCCCGACACACCCCAGGCGCGGCGCGCCACCAAGCACGGCGTGCTGACCAGAACGCGGCCCGCCAAGACGATGAAACCGGCGCCCTGAGCCGCCGCGCCGCACGCCGCACGCCGCACGCCCAGGCGCGACCGATCCCACGACCATTGCCAACCCTGGCGGCCTCCACCGGGACGCCAACGACCGGAGCCATCCATGCCCGACCAGACCATGCCCGCCCCCGCCGTCCAGTTCGCCAACCGGAAGGGCGCCAAGCCGATCAACCTCGCGCTCCAGGGGGGCGGCGCCCACGGCTCCTTCACCTGGGGGGTGATCGACCGCATCCTGGAGGACGGGCGCCTGACCATCGACGGCATCGTCGGCACCAGCGCCGGCGCCATGAACTGCGCCGTCACCGCTTATGGCTTGACCGTCGGCGGCCACGAAGGGGCGCGGAGCAAGCTGCGCGAGTTCTGGCGCCGCATCTCCGACGAGGCGAAGAAGGGGCCGCTCCAGCCGACCCCGCTCGACAAGATGTTCAGCAAGGGGAACATGGACTTCTCCCCGCTCTGGCAGATGTTCGACGCGCTGTCGCGCATGATGTCGCCGTACGAGCTGAACCCGATGAACATGAACCCGCTGCGCGACGTGCTGTCGGACGTGGTGGACTTCAAGCGGCTGCGCAAGGCGCCGGCCTGCAAGACCTTCATCGCGGCGACCGACGTCTGCGCCGGCCGGCTGAAGGTGTTCGGGCCGAAGGACATCTCGGTGGACGCGGTGCTCGCCTCGGCCTGCCTGCCCTTCCTGTTCCAGGCGGTGCAGGTCGGCAACGCCTTCTATTGGGACGGCGGCTATTCCGGCAACCCGCCGCTGTTCCCGCTGATCGACCAGTGCGACAGCCGCGACATCCTGATCGTCCAGATCAACCCGGTCCGCGTGCCGGTGCCGCCGCGCACCGCCCGCGAGATCATGGACCGCGTCAACACGCTCAGCTTCAACTCCAGCATGATGCGCGAGCTGCGCGTCGTCGACTTCGTCTCCAAGCTGATCGACACCGGCGAACTGAGCCCGGAGAAGCACAAGAAGATGCACATCCACACCGTCGACGCCGAAGAGGTCGTGGAGAAGCTGGGCGTCACCAGCAAGCTGAATGCCGACTGGGACTTCCTGATGTACATGTTCGAAACGGGCCGCCACAAGGCCGATGAGTTCCTCGACCAGCATTTCGAGAAGATCGGCAGGGAATCCTCGACCGACATCAGCGCGAAGTTCCTTGCATGACGGGAACGCGGACGGGCCGGCGGGGCAGCACCACCGCCTGGGCGGACATCGATCTGCACGCCCTCGGCCGGAACCTGGAACGGCTGCGCCGCGGCCTTCCCCCCGGTCAGGCGGTCTTCGGTGTGGTGAAGGCGGACGCCTACGGCCACGGCGCCGGACCGGTCGGGCGGGCTCTTCAACGGTTCGGGATCGACGGGCTGGTGGTCGCCGACATGGGCGAGGGCATCACCCTGCGGCGGGCCGGCGTGACGGCCCCCATCCTCGTCATCGACCCGCCGCTGCAAAGCCAGCTGCGGTTGCCCGCCCTGCACCGGCTGGGCGCCACCGTCACCAGCGCGGCGGAGGCGCGGGCGCTCGCCACCGCCGCCAACCGCGCCGGACGAACGGTCGACGTGCATGTCCGGGTGAACACCGGCTTCGCCGGCTTCGGGGCGCCGCGGGCGGACCTGGCCGACCTGCTGGCCGCGGTTGCCGGCGCGCCGGCGCTGCGGCTGGAAGGGCTCTACACCCACCTGTCCGGCGCCTATGGCCCTTACGAGGACGGAGGCCTGGCGGAGTTGGAGCGGTTCGGGGAGGCGGTCGAGGCGGTGCGGGCCGCCGGATTGCTGCCGCCGCTGGTCCACGCGCTCAGCAGCGCGGCGCTCGGCCGGCCCCTGCTGACCGGGGCTGCGGCGCGCATCGGCTGCACGGCGGTGCGCTGCGGCGCCGCCCTGTTCGGCATCCGCATGGTGGAGGGGGACCAGCCTCTCCCCCTCGCCCCGGTGATGAGCGTGAAGGCCCGCGTCACCCGCGTGACGGCGCTGGAGCCGGGCGATGCCGCCGACTACGCCTCCAGCGTCGCCCCCCGGCGCGCGCCGGTGGCGGTGCTGCCCTTCGGCTTCTCCGACGGGCATCACCTGCACCGGCTGGCCGGCGGGGTTCTCCTGATCCGGGGCTGCCCGGCGCCGATCCTGGCGCGCCCCTTCATGAGCAGCCTGCTGGCCGACGTGACGGACATCCCCGGCGTCCAGCCGGGAGACGAGGCGGTCCTGATCGGACGGCAGGGCGATCACCGGATCACCGTGGAGGACATCGCGGCGCGGTCCGGGCTGCGCCCCAGCGCAATCCCGCTTCTCGGGCCGCGGGTCGTCCGTCGCTACCGGTCGAGCGCCGCAGGGAAGGAGCAGACGGAATGAACCCAGCCGCCCCACCGTCCGACCGCCGAGCCCTTGCGGACGAAGCCGGAGCCGCGGCGATCACCCGCCGCGGCTGGATGGCCGGCGCTGCCGCCGCCGGCCTCGGCGCCCTCTGCCCGCCGGCCGCGGTGCTGGCCGCCCCCCGACCGCTCCCATCGGTCCGGGACGTGCCGCGGCGCTGGCGCATCGGCTACGCCGAATCCATGCCCTACGGCAACTACGCCGCGACGCTCGCCGCCATCCTCGGCGAGTTGGAGCGGATGGGCTGGACTGGCCCGCTGACCAGCATGCCCTACCGGCCGGGGCAGACCGACACCGCCGGCCTGTGGTCCTGGCTGGCCGCCCACGCCGGCAGCCCGGTCCTGGACTTCGTCCCCGACGCCCACGTCACCAACCTGACCCCCGAGGGGGCCTCAGCGCTGGTGAGGCGTCTGCAGGCCCCGGGCGACATCGACCTGATGATCGTCATGGGAACGGTCGCCGGCGTCGCCCTGGCGACCGACGCCCACCGGGTGCCGGTCCTCGCCTTCTCCTGCACCAACCCGGTCGCCGCCGGGATCGTCGTGTCGGAAGCCGACACCGGGCGCGACCATGTGTGGGCGCATCTCGACCCGCGGCGGTTCCAGCGCCAGCTGTCCATCTTCCACAAGACCTTCCAGTTCCGGCGGCTGGGCATCGCCTACGACGACAGCCCGACGGGCCGGGCCATCGCCTCGCTGCCCGACATCGAGGCGACGGCCGAGCGGATCGGCTTCGCGCTGGTGCGCCGGCACGTCCGCGCGCCGATCGACCATCTCGAGCAATACCGCTACGAGGTCGAGCTGACCGCCGCCTGGGAGGCGCTGTCGCGCGAGGCGGATGCCGTCTACATCACCTACGGGCGCTGGCCGCTGGACCGCTTTTCCTCGCTGGTCCGGCCCTTCCTGAAACGCCGCATCCCGACCTTCTCGCAGCTCGGCCCCGAGGAGGTGGAGCGCGGGGCGCTGATGAGCATCGCCCGCGCCGACATGGCGGGCATCGGCCATTTCGGCGCCGCCACCCTCGCCCGCGTCATGGCCGGCGAGCCGCTGCGCCACCTGCCGCAGGTCTATTTCGACACGCCCTCCATCGCCTGGAACGCGGCGACCGCGGCGGCCATCGGCTACCGCATCCCCTTCCCGGCGCTGCTGGCGGCGGATTCACTGCACGGAGTGCTCTAGCCATGGCCTCACCCGGCGCCCCGTCCGGACGCTCCGGCCCCCTCCGCGCCTTCCTGGTATCCGTTCTGCTGGTCGGGGTGACGCTGGCCTTCAGCCTGAGCATCAATCTCGGCTCCTTCCGCCAGAATTACGCGGGCGCTCTGATGGCCGCCTTCGCGGTGGTCGGCGGCAAGACCGTGGAGAACATCCAGGACGCGCTGGGTTACGGCAAGCCGCTCGACGACTTCTACGGGCTGGAGGCGATCCTCGACCAGCTCGCCGCCAATCTGCCCTGGGCGCGGGGAATCGGGGTGGCGGTGGCGGACGGGCGCGTCGCCGCCGCCGCCAAAGGGCGGCCCGTGGAACCGATGGCGGAGGCCACACTGCGCCGCGCCCGTGCGGAGCTGGAGCGGCGTCCCCATTGGTTCCGGCACGACCCCGACCACGGTATCTACAGCCTCTATCTGCCGATCCGCAATCCTGGCGAGGTGGAACGGAACGGCCGGCAGCCCGACGCTCCCGCCGGCTTTCTCATCGTCCAGTCCGACAGCGCCAGGGTGGACGACCGCGTCGAGGAGTTCCGCGACCGCACCCTGCCGCAGCTCCTGTGGACCGGGCTGGGGACGGTCGGCTTCCTCGGCCTGACCGGCCTGGTGATGGCCTTCGGGTTGCGCCGCGCGTCGGAAGGCCGCCGGGGCCGGCTGGAACGCCTGCGCCGGCTGCTGGCGCTCGGCGCCATGCTGGCCGCCCAGGCCGCGGCGGCGGCGGAATGCTACACGCTGATCTCCACCGCCCATCTGGAGGCCGCCGAACAGGCGACCCAGATCGTCGCCCGGATGATCCGCAACGACCTCGAGTCGGTGGTCCGGCGCGGGCTGGACTACCAGTCCCTGGCCGGGGTGGACGACTATTTCGAGCGCATCCGCGCCAGCATGCCCACCCTGCAATCCATTGAGCTGGCCGCGCCCGGCGCAAGCCCGCCGGCGCACGATGGCCGTCACATGGTGTCCGGCATCCCCTTCCTGTCGGACATGCCGGACGTGACGCTGCGCTGGCCGCTCGCCCAGGACCGCGGCGGCGAGGCGCGCGAGCTGGTGGCCGTCGTTGACGGCGACCGGGTGGCCGCGCAGCTGACCGAGTTCGGGCTGGACATGGCGACCATCCTGGTCACCTCGCTGCTGTTCATGTTCGAGATGGACCGCGCGCTCGGCGGGCGGACGCGGATGGCCCGGCAGTTGGGCGAAGGACGGGCCGCAACGGGCGGAACCGGCGATTTCGCCGGCTCCATCCGCTTCTCGGCCTTTCTGATGTATTTCGGCGCCTTTCTGCCGGTGTCCTTCGTCCCGCTGCTGATGACCAGCTTCGGCGGAAACCCCTTCCCCCTGCTGTCGCCGTCCCAGGTCGCCGCGGCGCCCCTGACGGCGGAAATGCTGTTCGGGGTCGCGGCGGCGCTGGCCGCCGGACGGCTGACCGGACGGTTCGGCTGGCGCGTGGTCTCGCTGGCCGGCTTCGCAGCGGCGGCGGCGGGAATGGCGCTGGCCGCCGTGGCGGCGGTGGCCGGCGACCCGCTGCTGTTCGTCCTGGCCCGCGGGCTGAGCGGAGCGGGCGGCATGGCCGGGCTGATCGCCGCGAACGCCCTGATCGGGCGGCTGCGCGGGGTTTCCGACAGCTCGGCTCTGCAATCCGGCCTGTTCGCCGGCATGTACGCCGGGGTGAATTGCGGAGCCGTGTCGGGCGCCCTGCTCTCCACCACCTACGGAGCGGTGACGGTCTTCGCCGCGGGCGCCCTGATCCCATTGGCAGGGCTGCTCTACACCGCTTTCGGCGTTCCCCGCCTGCCCGGAACCGTCCCGCCGGACGCGCACTGCGCCGCCGCAGCCGTTCCCTCGCCCGGCAGCGCGACGGTCCGCCCGCGGCACCGGCGCATCAAGGTGCCGCTGTTCCTGGCGCTGATCTCCCTGCCCACCGCGGTGGCGGCGATGTTCCTGCCCTTCTATCTGCCGCTGTTCATCGCGGACCTCGGCCTCTCGTCGGCGACGGTGGGCCGCGCCTACCTGCTGCACGGCCTGTGCGTCGTACTGGCCGGGCCGCTGCTGACCCGGATGGCGGCGCGGCGCCTGCCGATTCCGGGGGTGACGCTGCTGTCGGCGGCGATGATCGCCGGGGCCCTGGCCCTGTTCGGTCTCCAGGCGTCGCTGTGGACGGCCTTCGCGACGGTGTTCCTGATCGGCCTTGCGGAGAGCTTCGGCCTGTCCGCCCAGATCCGCCATGTCGAGTTGCTGGCGGCGCGCGAGGCCCGGCGGCGCGATTCCGTGCTGGCCCTGCACGTCAACACCCGCAAGCTGGGGCAGGCCGCCGGGCCAATCCTGTTCGGCACGCTGGCCGCCGCCGTCCCTCTGGGCGCCGGCCCGGAGGGGGTGGGCCTGATCGGCGGGCTTTTGGCCGGCAGCCTGCTGCTCTTCGTCTTGCTGACGTGGCGGCGGACCGTCCCGTCCCGCGCGGCGTGCCGGCGGCGGGAGGGAGGACGATGACCGGCCTGCGCTTCGCCCTCCTGACCCCGGGCGCGCTGGGCGCCGTCCTGGCGCTGCAACGGGAAGCCTGCGGCCCGCTGATGCACCCGCTCGGCGAGGCCGAGCTGTCGGGCATGCTGGCGGGGCCGAAAATCGGCAATGGCGTGGTGCTCGGCGCGCTGACCGAAAGCGCGCTCTCCGCCTTCCTTGCCGTGCAGTTTCCCGGCCGGGCCGCCAACAATCTGGGCCGCGACTACGGCCTTCCGGAGGGTGACCTCGACCGGGCGCTGCACTTCACCGGCATCCTCGTGCATCCGCACCGGCGCGGGCAGGGCCTGCACCGGCGCCTGATCGAAACCGCCGCCCAAGGGGTGCTGCCGCCGGACCGGCACCGCTACTGGTTCGCCACCGTCCGGCCCGAGAACACGGCCAGCGTGCGCGGAATGCTGTCGGTCGGCATGCATGTCTTCGCGCGCAAGCCCAAGCACGATGGCCATGACCGCCTCCTCTTCGTCCGCGACCTGTCGGCCCCGGCCGGCGGCTGAGGCTCCTCATGTCACCGCAATATTGGCCCTCCGGAGACCGCCCGATGTCCCAAACGCCGTACCGGATACGCCTGCGCGTGGGAATCGCGCTGGCCTTCCTGCTGACGACGGTGCCGCTGATCGCGGTGATGCTCAGCTACCTCTATCATGAGAACTCCCGCACCGCGCTGGAGGTGGCGTCGCAGTCCATCGCGCGCACCACCCAGACGGTCACCAACGACCTGAACGGTCTGGTCAGCCCGGTGGCCCGTGTCGCCGAGGCGATGGCCGGGTTCGGGCGGATCGACCGGAACGGGCTGCGCCGCATCGAATCGCTGCGCTACTTCTCCGACGCCCTGGCCACCCTGCCGCAGCTCGCCTCGCTCTATGTCGGCTTCGCCGGAGACGGCGCCTTCTTCCAGATGGCGCGGCTGGCTCCCGACGGCGGGCGCTTCGGCCCGGCCATCCCGCCGTCCGGCAGCGCGCTCGCCCTGCGCATGCAGGATTCCAGTTCGGGACGGTTCGCCGACTCCTATTTCTACCTGCGCTCCTGGGGACAGGTCACCGGCGTGGAGCGGGCAGAGGCGACGGAGGACCCGCGCACCGCCCCCTGGTACGTGGCGGCGCAGAAGGCCGGGGTGGCGGTGATGTCCGACGCCTTCGTGCTGCCGGCGACCCGGCGGCCGGTGGTCACCGTCTCCTACCGGATGGCCACCGACGACGGCGTGCCCATCGGGACCATCGGGGCCGACGTCTCGCTGGACCGGCTGGCGGCCCGGCTGGACGCCCTGCGCATCGGACCCTCCGGGGCGGTGTTCGTGATCGACGGCAACGGGCGGGTGATCTGCCACAACCGGGCCGACCTGCTGGTCGGTGGCGACGGAGCTGCGGCGGCGCTCCACACCACCGCGACCTTCCCCGATCCGGTGCTGG
The DNA here is from genome assembly GCF_042657465.1 of Azospirillum himalayense. Taxonomy (NCBI): domain Bacteria; kingdom Pseudomonadati; phylum Pseudomonadota; class Alphaproteobacteria; order Rhodospirillales; family Azospirillaceae; genus Azospirillum; species Azospirillum himalayense. The sequence goes on from NZ_JBHSLC010000116.1 coordinate 24,797, forward strand.
CCGAGGCGGTGGAGCACCGCAACAACGGGGCCGGTGACCGCTTCATCGCCCCGCTGGGGCCGCTGGGCCGCGACTACATCGTCGAGTTCGCAACCCTGACCGACGGGGTCGGCAGCGGCTGGACCGTCGGCGTGGCGGTGGAGGTGGACGAGTTCGTCGGCTCGCTGCGCCGCGCCACCTACCGCATCGTCGTGATCGGCGCCGGGCTGCTGGCGGTCTCGGTCCTGCTGCTGCTCTGGCTGTCGCACCGGCTGACCCGCCCGATGCAGGACATCGTGTCGGAGACCAAGCGCATCCGCCATTTCGACCTGAACGGCCGCTTCGCCGTCCGTACCCGCGTGCAGGAGGTGGCGGAGCTGGCCGGCGCCGTCGAGGCCATGAAGAGCGGACTGCGCCGCTTCGGCGCCTATGTGCCCAAAGCGCTGGTGCGCGACATCATCGTGACCGGCGACGGCGGCGAGCTGGGCGGCGAGACGCGCCCCCTCAGCATCCTGTTCAGCGACATCGCCGGCTTCACCGCGACCAGCGAAGCCATGCCGCCGCAGCAGGTCCTGGATCGGCTGACCACCTATTTCGAGCGGATGACCGCCTGCATCCACGGCCATGGCGGCACGGTGGACAAGTTCATCGGCGACGCCATCATGGCCTTCTGGAACGCGCCGCGCCCCGACCCGGACCATGCGGAGCACGCCTGCCTCGCCGCGCTCGGCTGCCTGTCGGTCAACCGCGCCATCAACGACGCCTGCCTCGCCGCCGGCATGCCGCCGATGCCGACCCGCTTCGGCCTGCATCTGGGGGAGGTGGTGGTGGGCAACGTCGGCTCTTCCGACCGCATGCAGTACACGGCGCTCGGTTCCCACGTGAACCTCGCCTCGCGCATCGAGGGACTGAACAAGGTCTACGGCACCAGCATCCTGGTCACCGGGGCGGTGGAGCACGCGGTGCGCGGGCGCTTCCTGTTCCGGCCCGTCGATCTCGCCGTGCCCTCGGGCCTGTCGGCGCCGATCGAGCTGTTCGAGCTGGTCGGCGCGCTCGATCCGCATTCGGCCTTCGCCCGCCCGCCGGAGACCCACGACCTGTGCCGCCAGTGGCACGTCGCCGTCTCGCTCTACCGCGGCCGGCGCTGGTCGGCCGCGCTCGACCTGCTGCGGCCGCTGGCCGACGAGCCGGAGGTGGCGGCGCTGGCCCGGCTCTACATCGCGCGCTGCGAGCGGCTGATCGCCGACCCGCCCGGCGACGGCTGGGACCCCGCCGAGCATTTCAAGACCAAGTAGCCAGAAGAGGACGCGATGAAAAGCAGATGGACGGCGCGGCTGTTGGCCGCCTGCACGGTACTGGCGCTGGCACTCGCCGCCGCCGGGGTGTCCGCCGAGACGGTCATCAAGCTGGCCCACCCCAACCGCAACGACGCCTTCGACAACACCGCCGGGGCCATGGCGATCGTCTTCAAGAACCATGTGGAGGTGGCGACCGAGAAGCGCGTGCGCGTGGAGATCTTTCCCGAAGGCCAGATGGGCCGCGACGGCGACGCGGTGAAGCTGGTCCGCCAGGGGACCATCCAGTCGGCCATCTCCTCGGTCGGCGGGGTGGCGCCGCTCTACCCGATGCTGGCGGTCATCGACCTGCCCTTCGCCTATTCCTCGGTCGCCAACGCCTACGACGTCTTCGACGGCCCCTTCGGCCACCGGCTGGCCGAGGAGATCCGGCGCAAGGCGGGCCTTGCCGTGCTGGGCTTCGGCGATCCCGGCGGGCTGTTCACCATCACCAACTCCAAGCGCCCGATCCGCCAGCCCGAGGACATGAAGGGGCTGAAGATCCGCACCATGGATCTGGAGACGCACCGCACCATGATCGGCAGCCTGGGGGGCACTCCGGTCAACGTCGCCTGGTCGGACCTCTACAACGCGCTGGGCACCGGCGCGGTGGACGGCCAGATGAACCCTGTGCCGATCGTCCGCTTCGCCCGCTTCGACGAGGTGCAGCGCCACCTGACGCTGAGCAACCACCTGTTCCTCCCCTATGTCTGGGTGATGAACGCCAAGTTCCTGGACGACCTCGCCCCCAGCGACCGCGCGGCCGTGATGAACGCCGCCCGGCTGGGCGTCGTCGCCAGCCGCGGCCTCAGCCGCCTGATCGAATCCTCGGACCGCGGCCTGCCGCCGCTGGCGCAGCGCATGGAGGTCCACACGCTGACCCCGCGCGAGGCGGAGGCGTTCCGCAAGGTGACCCAGCCCGCGGTGCGGGAGGCCATCGAGCGGCGGTTCGGCGCCGAGGGGGTGGAGATGCTGGCCGCCTTCGAACGGGCGATCCGCGAGGAGCGGACGCCGTAAGCGGCGCGGCCGGGCGGTCAGCTCATCCCATCCGCCGGACCGCTCCCCCGGCCAGCGCGCGCAGCCGTCCGGCGCGGCCGGGGCCCGCCCCCTCGCCCGCCCCGTCTCCGGTCGCGCTTCCCGCCGCCGCGATCACCGACAGCCGCCGCGCCAGCGCCCATTCCGGTGCGCAGGCCTCCTCGCACAGCGCCCGCATCTCCGCGATGGACGGGCGCCATTTCTGCGTCCGGCGCCAAGTCCGCGCCGCCGCGTCGACCGCCCAGGCCGGGAACTCGCCGAGATCCTCCGCCCAGTCGAGCGCGACCAGATGCTCCACCTCCGGCGCGGTGCCCTTGGCCGGATAGTGGCTGAGCAGGGCCAGGATGCGAGCCAGCAGATGGTCCGGCGACGCCGGGGCCAGGATGGAGCCGGTCAACTCGTCGAGCGCCCGCCGCGCCATCAGCGCGTGCTGGCCAGTCACCCCGTCGGGCGGCGTCCAGTCCTCCGTCACCCCGTCGAAACCGCGGTCGCCGAAGCGCGGCCGGCGCTCCACCCGTCCGGAGGCGAGGAGGTTCCTGAGCGGCACCGGCAGCGCCGAGGCCAGGGCCAGACCGCGCTCATGAGCGGGGGCGGCGGGATCGAAGGGAAGCGGCGGACGGGACGGCAAATGGGTCACGACCGATGGGTTCGGAGCCCCAGGCGAGGCGGATCGGGGTTGTGCGGCCATGGTGTATCCTCACCTCCAGACTTGCGGGGTTGGACCGCGGACAACGTTGAGCTTCGCCGCGGCAGCCATCCAAGCACTGAGTTTCTGTTCGGGAACGGGGACGCTTGTTGCCGGCTTCGCAACGGTGACGAGGCCTGCCGGTCGGAGCATCGGCGCCTTGCCGGCAGCGGCGTCCTGGGTCAGCCAGGCTTTCCAGGCGGCTCCGGCATCGCGGTAGCGATAGCCGTGGGCTTGGCAGCGCAGGCGGAATCCTTCGGCGTGACGATCGAGATCCACACCGGCGAAGCGGCTTTCGGCCCAGGCGCGATCCTCGGCATCCGGCATCCAACCGTCCGGCACAGTCTGCGCAGGCCCGCGCGAAGCGTGCGAGTCCGGAGTCTGTTCGGATTCCGGCTGTTTCTGTCGCACTGGCGCACATGGGGAGTCGGCGGGAGCGACATCCTTGGCCGGTGTCTGCACAGGGGGCATCGCGGCCTGGTCGCACGCTGCACCGGCCGACGAAGTCGGTCCGTCGCCGGGGGCCAGCCGCAGCCGGTACAGGCAGGACAGCCGCCCGCCCGAGGCGGAGCGGCGGGCTTCCCTCCCGATCACCCCGGATTCGGCGAGATGGCCGAGGATGCGGTTCACCGTGCTGCGGCTGCGTTTCAGCGCGGTGGCCAGTGTCGCCTGGGATGGCCAGCATTCGCCGCGGGCGTTGGCGTAGGTCGCCAGCGCCGCCAGCACGGCCAAACCGTCGGCGTCGATGGCGGGATGGCCGAGCCACCATGCTGGAATCCGGCCCCACCGCCCGGTGTCCGCGGGCGGGCCGGAATCCGGTGTGTTGTCCAATGGTGTGTCGTCGCGGGGTGTCATGATGCGGTCTCCGCAAGGCAATCGGGACCGGCTCCGCACGGACTGCGGGCCGATGGCTTTGCGGATCAGGATTCCCAGGGACGCATGGCTCTTCAAACCGCGGGCTGTCGCTCCATAGACGGGCATGGAGTGGTTGCCCGCGCCGTTGAAGCCCTGGCCCGCGTTCCTGGAGCCTTTGCCCGCCACAATGGAGCGACAGCCCGCGCTTCATCGCCGAATCGGAATCCTGGAGCGGGAACCCGCGCCCCTGGAGCGATAGCCCGCGCCTTCGGATTCGGATGTATGGAGCCGCAGGCCGCGGCCGGAGCACGGGACTATGGAGCAACAGCCCGCGTCTCGGAGGAGGTGCGCCTGTCCAGCATGGAGTGATAGCCCGCGGTCATGGAGCAACAGCCCGCGCCCTGCCGTCCCAACCCGTTCCCACCCGTCCTGGGCGGTCGTCCGACAGCGAGCACGGGATGGAGCTTTTGCTCGCGCCTTGCCGGTCCGGCCCATGGAGTTCCGACTCGCGGGGAGACTCGCGGTTATGGAGCGATAGCCCGCGCCTTGCTTCTCCCTTGCTTCTCCTGGGCGCAGAGCGATTCGCATCGGGCGGCGGAGTCGCGGACAGAGTCGAAGGATCTCAACGCCCTGCCGGGAAAGCGCGGGCTAACGCTCCATATCCGCGGGCCATCGCTCCATAAGCGCGGGCAAAGGCTCCATACCGAAGGAGGTCGCCCGTCACGAAGCGGTTGTCAGCGCGCGCCTCCCGCCGCATGGTCATTGCCGGGCAAGGAGGGATTGGATGAGCAAGATCGCGACACCCGGCGCGCTGCAACTGGTTCTGTTCGAGCTGGAGGACCGCTCCCAGTCGCACCTGATCGCGCTGTACGATCTGGCGCCGCGCTACGTCTTCGCCTCGCGCGACGGCGGGCGGTCCGCGGAGACCGCGCCGGCGAAGGGCAATTTCGTCGCGTCGATCAAACGCGAGTTCACCTATCACGGCAGCACCTTCCACCTGACCATCCAACCCGCCCGTTTGACCAAGATGGTCAACCGCGACCAGGTCAGCCGCGACATGGCCAATCGCGACGACGGGACCGCCCAGGCCGACGGCCAGACCGAGATCGAGTACGAGGTCTTCCCCGCCGAGCGCGAGCAGGTGGTGGAGCATGTGGTGCGCCGCCTCGCCATGGACCGCTCGCGCCTGTCGCTGGGCGGCGAGAACCGCGACAAGGTCCAGATGCGCTTCACCCTCTACGAGATTCAGCGCGAACTGAAAGCGGTCGGCCACACGCTGTCGATCCGCGACATCCGCGAATCGCTGACCATCCTGGCGCGCTCGCGCATCATCATCGGCAAGCCGGCGGAGGGGGTGAAGAAGGGCCGCGGGGCCAACCTGCTGGAATCCACGGCCTTCCCGGTGCTGGCCATCCGTTCCCGTCCCGACCTGATCGGCGACGAGGGGGGCGACGAGGAAACCCACCTGCAGTTCAACCCGCTGGTCTCCTCGGCCATCCGGAACCTGGAGTTCAAGCCGGTCAGCTACCAGTGGCTGATGCGGCTGAAGAGCCCGGTGTCCCGCTGGCTCTACAACCGCCTCAGCGCCGAGTACGACTATTCGGGGGCGGAGGCGCCGGGCGATCTGGGCGCCAGGGCGATGACCCTGTCGGCGGACGAGATCATCAAGAACAGTGGAATGAATGTGTGGAGCCGCCGTCGCGACACGCTGCGCGCGGTGACCTCGGCGGTGGATGCCCTGGTCGAGGAAGGCATCCTGACCAGCGCGGAGAAGCTCTACGACAAGGTCGGCGCCCGCATTGAGGGGATCACCTACGTGATGCTGCCGAGCGCCAAATTCCTGGCCCAGGTGCGCAAGGCGCAGGCGGTGGAGAGCGCCAACGTGGCGGCCATGCGGGCGATCACCGGCGACGACCGCCGGCCCACCGATTTCGTGCCGGTCACCCCCGCCGCGACGGTGGAGACCCGCGCCCGCCGCGCCAAGCGGTTGACCGAGGAACCGCCGCGTCTGCCGATGGCCGAAGCCGGCTGACGGAGCGTCTGCGACCGGGCTCAGTCCCGGTCGGCGGCGGCGTTCAGCGAATCGCGCAAGCGCAGCAGCGCGTCGCGCAGGCCCCCTAGGTCGGGCAGTGGGCAGTTGGCCGCCGCGGCGATGTGCTCCGGCAGCGCCGTCGCCCGTTCGCGCAGGGCGGTGCCCTGCGGTGTCAGGTGGATGCGCACCAGCCGCTCGTCCGCCGGGTCGCGCCCGCGGGTGACCAGCCCCTGCCCTTCCAGCCGCTTCAGCAGCGGGGTCAGCGTGCCGCTGTCGAGCAGCAGCCGCTCCCCCAGCGCCTTCATGGTCTGGCCGTCCCGTTCCCAGAGCAGGAGCATGACCAGATACTGCGGGTAGGTCAGCTCCAGCGCCTCCAGCAGCGGGCGGTAGACCCTCGCCATCGCCAGATTCGCCGAATAGAGGGCAAAGCAGGCTTGGTTGGCCAGAAGCAGCGGGTTGTCGTTCTCGGTGCTCATCGTTCGGGGGTTCCCAGCCAGGGACGCGTCGCGGGCCTGTTGCGCGCGACCCCATAGCGCATGGGGTTATGGCACGCAACACGCCCGCAAGCATGAAACCCTGTTATGCGCCCGGTGACGCGCCCTGTTACGCGATGGCCGTGTTCACCGCGATGTTGCCCTTGGTCGCGTGGCTGTAGGGGCAGACCTTGTGGGCGCGGGCCACCAGATCCTCGGCCGCCGCCTTGTCCAGGCCGGGCAGCGACACGGTGAGGTCCACCGCGATGCCGAAGCCCTCGCCGTCGTCGCGCGGGCCGATGCCGACCTGGGCGGTCACCGTCACGTCCGCCGGAACGGCGATCTTGTCGCGGTTGCCGACGAACTTCATGGCGCCGAGGAAGCAGGCTGAATAGCCGGCGGCGAACAGCTGCTCGGGGTTGGTGGCGCCACCCTTGCCGCCCAGTTCCTTCGGGGCGGCCAGCGCCACCGACAGCAGGCCGTCGTCGGTCTCCGCCTTGCCGTCACGCCCGCCGGTGGCCGTCGCCTTGGTCGTGTAGAGGATCTTCATTGTTTGCACTCCTTCGAACAGATGGATCGTTTCGATCGGGGAAGCGGGTTGCCGCTTGTTGTCGAGGAAAACCATCGCGCAAAATTGAATTGCGCGCAATGTGTTTCGTTATGCGCTATTGAATTGCGCGCAATGCATCGCCGGAATGGCGTCGGGGCACGCGCTTCGCAAGGCGGCGCGGATCAGGGAGTGCGCCGGTAGGTCCAGATGAAGCTGCCGTTGTGGCCGCACCAGTAGCCGCTGGCGGCGCGGTTGGGCTCCAGATCGGGGATGTTGATCGCGCCGCCCTCTTCCGCGACCAGGATCAGGCCGCCGCCCTCCGCGTCGGGGGTGCCGACCGTCAGCCGTCCCTGGTCGTCCAGCCGCCCGATGCCGGCAAAGTCGCACACCCAGCGCCCCGCCGTGGGCTCGGCGCCGCTGACGCTGACGGCGACCGTCCCGTTGCGCAGGGCGAGGGCGGCGATGCCGATGAACCCCTCATGGTCGAAGCGGCCAACGTAGCGCCCGACGGGCGACGGCGGTGTGGCCGGATCGGTGCGGAAGGACAACACCGCCATGCGCCCGTCATAAGCGCGGCGCAGACAGGCCGCGTCGGCGCCGCAGGAGTCGCGTTCGCGCAGCCACGCCCGCTGGTCGGCCTTCACGGCGGCCCCGGCGGCGCCCTCCTCCGGGCTGGCGCCCGACAGGCGCTCCAGGGCGGCGCGGTAGGTCGCGGCCAGCCGCCCATCCAGAGCGGAGAGCGCCGGATCGGCGCAGATCGCCTTTTCCGTCGGGGTGGTGGCCTTGGAGCAGGGAAAGCCCGCCGCCGCTGCGGCGGTCGGCAGCGCCAGGAGGCCAAGGGCGAGCAGCGCTGGGCGGAGCATGCAGGTTCCCCTTCGACGGAATCCCCTTCCTTCGAGGGGCGGGCCTCGACTCTGCCGCGGCGGTGGAGTGCGGTCAACCCGTCCACCGGGGATCATCCGGTCCGGCGTGTTCCTGTCAGGCTGGGAAGGCAGGATATCCGCGCTTCGCAGCGCTGCGGAAGTGTCCGCCGTCACAGCGCTGCGATGAAGTCTTTTAACAGCGCTGCGAAGACTTGTGTTCTTGAGTGATGATGCTCCCTTTTATTCTTGGTTGTGCGCTGCATCATAGTAATGGAAGCCATGCGTTATCGGCGCGTCGTCTTTCGGGGTGGTGGTGTCAATATATCCAGGCAGGCAGCACCGCCCCTCCGCCAGTATCGCGCAGGCCCTTTCCACGGCCAGCCGCCGACTCCGGCGCCCGAGCGGCACAGCCAGAGACATTCCCTTCGAACCGCGGCCTTCGAGGCCGCCATGAGGACAGCCATGAACGCCGACAACTTCGCGAACCCTCTGTCGTCCACGGAACTGCGCAACATCCGCCGCCAGGCGGAAGCCCTGAGGGCCGCCTATCTGCGCAGCCTGTTCCGCCGTCTGGCCGCGGCCTTCAGCCGTCCGGGCACCCCGGCCAACGGCGGTCTGACCGCCGCCCGCTGAGGCGCACCCGACAGAGCAGGTCTCCTGCACGCGGCCGGACCGTCCGGCCGCGGCTTTTTCGCCCGCATAAGACCATTTTTAGCAAGATTCGCTAAGATTTTGCTGGGTATTATTTTCTAATGATGCCCGAAATGGTGGTCTTGGGCGAACGCAAAAATGCAGGTTGTAATCGTCGATGACGATCCCTCCACGCTGTTCATCACCGGCGCGGTCATTCGGCGGATCGACGGCGCGGAGCCCATCGGTATGGGCAGTCCGCTGGACGCTCTGGACTGGCTGGCCGTCAACACGCCCGACCTGATCCTGATCGACCATGTCATGCCCGACCTCGACGGCATGGAGCGCTGGAACGCATCCGCGCCCAGTGGCATCTGGCCGACGTTCCGGTGGTGATGATCACCGCCGACACGTCGGTGAGGCTGCGGGTGGCCGCCCTTGAAAGCGGCTGCACCGATTTCCTGACCAAATCCATCATCGTGCCGGAACTGCTCGCCCGGGCGCAGAACCTCCTGCGTTTGCGGCTAAGTCAGCGGCGGCTAAGTCAGCGGATGTTGCGTGATCGAGCCGCCGCGCTGCGCAGCCGGGTGGAGGAGGCGACCGCACAGCTCCGCCAGCAGGCGCAAGAGCTGGTGGCCCGCCTCGCCCGCGCCGCCGAGTACCGCGACCCCGAAACCGGCCTGCACATCGAGCGCATCGCCAACTGTTCGCGCGTCATCGCCGAAAGCCTTGGGATGGACCCCGACGACCGCGCCCGGCTGGCCGAGGCCGCGCCGTGCTGCAGGGAAGCGAGCATCCCCTCATCTGCGAAGCTGCGGAAATCGCGCTGGGCCACCACGAGAAGGACGACGGCACCGGCTATCCCAAAGGCCTGCGGGGGGAGGAGATTCCGCTGGCCTGCCGCATCGTCGCCATCGCCGACGTCTTCGACGCGCTGACCACCGCGCGTCCCTACAAGACTCCCTGGCCGCTCGACACCGCGAAGGCCCACATCGTCGAGCACAGCGGACGCTGCAAAGCCGTGCCCAGGAGCGCGCCCATGCCACGCTGGACGAAGCGGCCCGGCATCTGCGCGCCAGCAAGACGAAGCTGCGCGACATCGCGGAGACGGCGTCCGACTGGTTCTGGGAGATGGACGCCGATCTGTGCTTCGCCGGCGTGTCCGGAGCCTATGCCGGATCGATCCGCGACCGGAGCTGTACCGCGGCCGGCGCTGCGAGGACATCGCCCAGCGCAATGCCGGCGACGGCGCGCATCGGGAGGAACACCGCCGCACTCTGGAAGACCGGCAGCCCTTCCGCGATTTCAAGTTCGCGGTTCGCGGACCGGACGGCGACACCCGGATCCGGTCGCTCAGCGGCAAGCCGGTCTTCGACGATCTGGGCGGCTTCACCGGTTACCGCGGCTCCGGCTCCGACGTGACGGAGCGGCGTCGGGCGGAACGGTCGCTGACCGACAGCGAGCAGCGCTACCGCGCCATGTTCGCCGCGGTCGGCCAGCCCATCGTCGTCACCGACCAGAACGCCGTGATCACCGGCTTCAACCCGGCGGCGGAGGCCCTCTTCGGCTACCATGAAGCGGAGATGATCGGGCGGAACGTCAGCGCTCTGATGCCGGATGGGCATATCGGCGACCACGACCGCTTGTTCCGGGATTACCAGTCGAGCGGCCGCAGCAGCCCGAGCGGCGTGATCCGCGAGGTGCCGGTCCAGCGCGCCGACGGTGCCTTGGTGCCCACCGAGATCGCCCTGCCGACCTCGCGGAGGCCGTGATGGCGGTGTTCCAACCCTCGGCCGCGAACAAGGGGCTGACCCTGCCCTGTCGCATGCTGCCCAACGTGCCCGCCGCGGCGCCGACCTGCCGGACGGGCGTTTCCTTCTGGAGTTCGAGGTGGAGGACAGCGGCATCGGCATCGCCGCGGAGTCCATCCCGTCGCTGTTCGACCGCTTCACCCAGGCCGACAGCTCCATCACCCGCCGTTACGGCGGCACCAGCTTGGGGCTGGCGATCTGCAAGGAGCTGTGCGGGTTGCTCGGCGGGACGATTTCCGTCACCAGCGCGCCGGGCAATCCGGCGGCGTTGCGCCACGCCGGGGAGCCACCGCCGTCCGCCCCCCTGACCCCCTTGCGGGTTCTGGCGGTGGACGACAACGCGGTGAACCGGGACATCGTGCGCGGCCTGCTGGTGCGCGGCGGGCACAGCGTGGTCACCGCCGCGGATGGGGACGAGGCGGTGTGGACCGTCGAGCGGTCCGAGGAGTCTTTCGACGTGGTCCTGATGGACATTCAGATGCCGGGGATGGACGGGCTGACGGCCACCCGCCTGATCCGCGCCTTGCCGGCGCCGCGCAATGGGGTTCCTGTGATCGCGCTTACGACCCATGCCTCGGGCAGTTCGCTTCCGGTATGCATGGCGGCGGGCATGAACGGGTTCGTGCCGAAGCCGCTGCGTCCGGCTGCGCTCGACGCGGCGATCCGAGCGGTCGTCGGCAGCTCCGCTCCCAAGGCGGCGGCGGAGGCGGCTCCGCAAGCCGCTCCGGTGGCGGACCTGCTGGACCGTGAACAGAGGTGGACAGCGTGGCCGAGGCTCTGGGCCCGGAGAGCTGGTCCGAGGCCGTGGAAGGCATCTCCCGCACCGCGCGGGAGCAGGTGGCGCGGATCAGCGCCGCCCTGGCCAGCGGCGAGGAGCACCGCCGCGCCGCCCACACGCTCGAGGGGCTGTCCTGGAACGTGGGGGCGAAGCGGCTGGGCGACCTCACGCTGGCGCTGGAAAAGGCGCCGCCGGACGAGGCCCTGACCTTGGCGGGAAGCCTGGAGGGTGTGCTGAAGGACAGTGTGGAGGCCCTGTCCGAGCCCCAATGACGAGGCCGTGAGGTTCGGACAGGGTTTCGGGCCCGTTAGGATGCCGGCATCTCGCCGGTCACCCAATAGTCCACGCGCTGCTTGTTGTTGGCGATGTAGGTGTCGATCGCCTTGTCATAGGAGGTGGCGTCGGCCTCCAGCATGATCTTCTCCAGGTCATCCAGCGGCAGATACATCCGGGTCAGGAACTCGGCGACCTTCGGGTGCTCCTGGTAGAAGTTCTTGCGGGCCATGACGTGGACGCGCTCCAGCCCGCCCAGCGAACCCTTCGGGTCCTCCAGGTAGCGCAGCTTCCACTTGGCGAACATCCAGTGCGGGCTCCAGGCGGTGACGGCGATCCAGTCCTCGCGCCGATCGGCGCGGCCGAGCGCGGCGGTCATCGCCGCACCGCTGGCCGACACCAGCTCGTAGCCGTCGAGGCCGTAGTCCTTCAGCGCCTTCTCGGACGCCTGCATCAGGCCCGAACCGGGGTCGATGCCCTGGATCTTGCCCTTCAGCTTCTCACGGATTTCCGGCTTGGCGAGGTCGGCGATGGTCTTCACCTGATCCTCCGGCACATAGTCCGGCACGGCCCAGCCCAGGCGGGCGCGGGTGTAGAGCATGCCCAGCGGCACGATGTCCTTGCCCACCTTGTCCAGGTAGGAGGCGTGGGTGGTCGGCAGCCACGACATCATCATGAAGTCGAGGTCGCCCTTGGCGAGCCCCTGATACTGCAGGCCGATGTCGGCAAGCACCAGCTCGACCGGCTGATCCAGCCGTTCCTGGATGAGGCGCTGGGCGAGCCTGGTCACCGCTTCGGCGTCGGACCAGGCGGTCCAGCCGATGCGGACCGGCTTCCTGTCCCCCTCGGCCGTGTTGGCGGCAGCGAGGCTGGCGGAGGACAGGGCGGTGCTGCCGATCACGGCGGCGACGCCGAGGGCCATCATCTTCAGAAACGTGCGTCTCATGCAAAAAATCCTTTGATTTGTATGGCTTTGGGGATGGCGGTTCATCCCGCTTCCGTGACTCCGTGCGTGGGAGACAGGTGCGCGTCGTCCTTCGGCCGTTCCGTGCGGCGGCGGTTCAGCAGGGAGCGCAAGGCGGACCGGGGGGAGCGTCCCCCCGCGTCCGGGGTTCCGAAACTCTGGGTGATGCGGTCGAGCAGGATCGCCAGGATCACCACGGCCAGACCGCCCTCGACCCCGAGGCCGATGTCCAGCCGCTGGATGCCGCGCAGCACCTCGTTGCCGACACCGCCCGCCCCGATCATCGAGGCGATGACGACCATCGACAGCGACAGCATGATCGTCTGGTTGATGCCCGCCATGATCGACGGCAGCGCGGTCGGCATCTGCACCTTGAAGAGGAGCTGGCGCGGCGTGCAGCCGAAGGCGAGGCCGGCCTCGACCAGCTCGTGCGGGACCTGCCGGATGCCCAGGCTGGTCAGGCGGACGACCGGCGGCATGGCGAAGATGATCGTCGCGATGATCCCCGGCACGCGGCCCAGCCCGAACAGCATGGCCGCCGGGATCAGGTAGACGAAGGCCGGCATGGTCTGCATCAGGTCGAGCGCCGGGCGCACCACCGTTTCCACGCGGTCGTTGCGTGCGGCGACGATGCCCAGCGGGACGCCGATGGTCAGGGCGATGGCGGTCGCCGTCAGCACCAGGGCCAGCGTGTCCACCGTCTGGTGCCACATGCCCAGCCCGGCGACGACCAGCAGCGAGGCCGCGGCGAACAGCGCGAAGCGCCAGCCGTTCCGCCACAGCCCGATCAGCACCACGATGGCGGCCAGCGCCACGCCGGGCAGCGAGGTCAGGGCGGCCTGCACGCCGTCGGCGACCGCGCCGACCACGAGGTCGATGCCGTCGAACAACCATTGCGCGTGGTCCAGGAGGAACATCACGGCGGCGTCGGCCCAATCGCCGATGGGGAGCTTGAAGTCCATGGTCAGCGGGTCCGTCCAAGGGTTTCCAGATAGGCGGTCTTGGAGATCGCCCCGACATAGGCGCCCTGTCCGTCCACCACCGGCAGCGGGCACGGGGCCGACGCGATGCGCGGCAGCACCTCGTCCATCGGCAAGTCGACGGGCAGCGGCTCGATGCCCGGAAGCAGCGCCTCGTCCAGCGTGGCGGAGCCGTTGTGCCGCTCGATGGCGGAGACCAGCGTTTCCACCGACACCACGCCGTGGAAGCGGCGGCGGCCGTCCTGGACGTAGCCGAACTCGCGGTCGCGCTCGCGCAGCTGGCGGACGGCGGCGCGCGGGCCTTCGCCGGTGTGGCGGATCAGCGTCACCTGATCGCGCCGGGCGATGTCCCCCGCCGTCAGGATCTTGGTGACGTCGATGTTGCGGAAGAAGGAGCGGACGTAATCGTTGGCCGGCTGCTTGAGGATCTCGTCCGGGCGCCCGACCTGGATGATCTGGCCGCCCTCCATGATCGCCAGCCGGTCGCCGATGCGGATCGCCTCGTCCAGATCGTGGCTGATGAAGACGATGGTGCGCTGCCGTTCGGCCTGAAGGCGCAGCAGTTCGTCCTGCATCTCCGTCCGGATCAGCGGGTCGAGGGCCGAGAAGGCTTCATCCATCAGCAGGACGGACGGCTCGTTGGCGAGCGCGCGGGCCAGGCCGACGCGCTGCTGCATGCCGCCCGACAGCTCCCGCGGGAAGCTCTCCGCGTAGGCGCCGAGGCCGACCGCGTCCAGCGCCTGCTGCGCCTTGTCGCGCCGCGCCTTCAGGCTTTCCCCGGCGATCTCCAGCCCGAAGGCGGCGTTCTCCCACACCCGCAGGTGGGGCAGCAGGGCGAAGGACTGGAACACCATGCCCAGGTCGCGCCGCCGCAGCTCGGTCAGCTCGGCGCGCGACAGCTTGGTGATGTCCCGCCCGTCGATCCGGATCTCGCCCGCGGTCGGGTCGATCAGCCGGTTGAGCATGCGGACCAGCGTCGATTTGCCGGAGCCCGACAGGCCCATGATGACGAAGATTTCACCGGCCTCGACCTCGAAACTGGCGTCGAGGACGCCGACGGTCTGGCCGGTTCTTTTAAAGATCTCTTCCTTGGAAAGACCCGCCTTCAGCAGGTCGAGCGCCTGACGTGGGTGGCGCCCGAAAATCCGGGTAACGCCGTTTACGGCAATTTTCGCGGTCATCCGCTGATGCCTCCGCTCTTGGCAAAATGCGTGTGGTTCCGGAGCCCGAACGGGACCGGTCCGTCTTGCAGCCTTCATTGGAAGCAGGGGGAAGCAGGGGCGTGCCGGGGGTGGAGAGGCACGCAAGGCAAGGACTTTCGTCCGCACGCCAGCAATTTTGACAGCCGCGTCGCGACCGCCTCCCGCCAACCACAGGGAAAGTAAAGTCACATGAGAAAACGCAAAGACAGCGAAGACTCATGAAATTGAAGGCTATATGAACAAGAAAACAGATTTATCTATGCATGCATACCGATGTCACCTCTGAAACAGACTGGGGTTGTAGGGAAATGCGCACACGGAATGGCGCTCCTGAAGCGCGTTCAAGAGGACAATTCCTGGCCGCCACTGACAAGAGGCTAACAAACTTTAGGAGAGATTTGAAGCCTTTTTATGTCTCGGTTGGATATGACACCGGATCAATGTCGTTCAAGCGTGGATTTCAAGGCTTATTGTCCTATATTCTGGCGCTATCCCTCTCCCGTCCCGGGAGAGGGATTATCAAAAGCGCCCTGCGGCGACCGGCGTGTTGTGGCGGCGGACCGGTTGCGGCACCATGTCCTTGCATGTCTTCCGTTTCCGGTCAGCAAGGGGCCTTGATGAGCAACCCGTTCTTCGAAACCTGGACCACGCCCTTCGGCCTGCCGCCCTTCGACCGCATCCAGGCCGAGCATTTTCCGCCCGCCTTCGACCATGGCATGGCGGAGAACATCGCGGAGATCGCGGCGATCACCGGAAACCCCGACGCCCCCACCTTCGCCAACACCATCGAGGCGATGGAGCGCAGCGGGCGCTTCCTGAACCGGGTCGGCGGCGTGTTCTGGAACCTGAACTCCAGCAACACCACCGACGCGCTGGAGACCATCGCCCGCGACTACGCGCCGAAATTCGCCCAGCATTCCATGCGCATCGCGCTGGATCCGGCGCTGTTCGCCCGCGTCGCGGAACTCTACGAGCGGCGCGACACGCTGGACCTCGCCCCCGACCAGCGGCGCCTGCTGGAGCGCCAGCATCTGGGATTCGTGCGCAGCGGCGCGTTGCTGCCGCCGGACGCCAAGGCGCGGATGACCGCGATCACCGAGCGGCTGGCCACCCTGCACACGCTGTTCGGCCAGAACGTGCTGCACGACGAGAAGGACTGGCAGCTCGTCCTGGAGGAGAGCGACCTCGCCGGCCTGCCGGACTTCGCGCGCAACGCCGCCGCCCAGGCCGCCAAGGAACGCGGGCAGGAGGGCAAGTACGTCATCACGCTGGCCCGCTCCTCGGTGGAGCCGTTCCTGACCTTCTCGGCCCGCCGCGACCTGCGTCAGGTCGCCTACGAGGCCTGGATTCGCCGCGGCGAGCATGAGGGCGAGCACGACAACCGCCCGCTGATCCGGGAGATCGTCGCGCTGCGCACCGAGCAGGCCAAGCTGATGGGCTACGCCAGCTACGCCGACTTCAAGCTGGACGACAGCATGGCGAAGGACACCTCCGCCGTCGAACGGCTGTTGCTGCAGGTCTGGGGACCGGCCAAGGAGAAGGCCGCCGCCGAGCGCGCGGAGCTTCAGGACTGCGCCCGGGCGGAGGGCATGAACGAGCCGATCGCCCCCTGGGACTGGCGCTACTACGCGGAGAAGGTCCGGCAGGCCAAGTACGACATCGACGAAGCGGAGGTGAAGCCCTACTTCGTGCTGGAGAACATGGTGCGCGCGGCCTTCGACACCGCCGGACGCCTGTTCGGGCTGACCTTCACCGAGCGGCCCGACCTGCCGGTCTACCACCCCGACGTCCGCGTCTACGAGGTGACGGAAAAGGACGGGCGCCATGTCGGCCTCTTCCTGCACGACAACTTCGCCCGGTCGTCCAAGCGCTCCGGCGCCTGGATGAGCAGCTACCGTGACCAGGAGACTTTCGACGGGGCGGTGTCGCCGATCATCGTCAACAACAACAACTTCTCGAAGGGCGAGCCGACGCTCCTCAGCTTCGACGACGCCGAGACGCTGTTCCACGAGTTCGGCCATTTCCTGCACGGCTGCCTCAGCAACGTGCGCTACCCGAGCCAGTCCGGCACCTCGGTCCGCCGTGACTTCGTGGAACTGCCGTCGCAGATCTACGAGCACTGGCTGGCGGTTCCGGAAACGCTGTCCACCTACGCCCGCCATCACCAGACCGGGGAGCCGATCCCGCAGGATCTGCTGCGCCGCCTGCTCGCCGCCCGCAACTTCAACCAGGGCTTCGGCACGGTGGAATACACCGCGGCGGCGCTGCTCGACCTGGAGTTCCACACCCGCAGCGACGCCGCCGACCTCGACGTGGCCGCCTTCGAGCGGTCGGTGCTGGACAAGATCGGCATGCCGGCGGAGATCGCCGTGCGCCATCGCCCGACCCATTTCCAGCACCTGTTCGCCGGCAGCGGCTACGCCGCGGGCTATTACGCCTATCTGTGGGCCGAGGTGCTGGACGCCGACGGGTTCGAAGCGTTCCTGGAAACCGGCAATCCCTTCGACCCGGACCTTGCGGCGAAGCTGAAGACGATCTATTCGTCGGGCGACACCCGCGACCCGATGGAACTGTACACCGCCTTCCGCGGACGCGAGCCGCGCATCGAGGCGCTTCTCAAGCACCGGGGCCTGACCCAGTCGCTCGGGGACGCCTGACGCACCGCCCATCGGCGCCGCAGACACGCACACGAGGACAAGGGACGGGGGATGGGCCGGACGCCCTCCCCCGTCCCGTGAGGATTCTTATGGCTGTTTCTCTTCTCGACCCCGCCCGCTACCGCCGCATGCCCTGGAAGAACGGCGGCGGCACGACCACCGAAATCGCCCTCCGGGAGTTGCCCGGCGCTGCCGGCCGCTTCCTGTGGCGGGCCAGCATCGCCGACGTGGCGGAGGCCGGTCCCTTCTCCGCCTTCACCGGCTACGAGCGGCTGATCGCCGTGGTCGAGGGGGCCGGCATGCGGCTGACCGTGGACGGCGTCCCGGCGACCGTGACCAACCGCGCCGCCGCCTTCCGCTTCTCCGGCGACGCCGCGGTGGATTGCGCCCTGCTGGACGGGCCGATCCGCGACTTCAACCTGATCTTCGACCGCGAGCGGGCCGACGCCCGCCTCGACATCCTGCCGGCCGACAAAGTGGCGGACATTCCCGCCGGCGGCGTGGCGCTGGTCCACGCGCTGGACGGCGAGGTGATCCTGCGCACCGGCAACAGCGTGGCGCGGGTATCGCCGGGCTGGACCGCCCGTCTGGACGACACCGCCGCCACGCTGGAAACCGGGCCGGGCGCCTGCGCCGTCCTCGCCCGCGTCGCGGCACGCGCGTAAAAGACCCGGCGTGAGGGGTTACGGCGCCTTCCGGCAGGTCATCTCCGAAGCGCCGTAGCCCCAGGTCACCCGCGCTTCGCCCTGATGCTCCCAGAAGCTCTCGTTGCGGCCTTGGTAGCGGGCGCCGGAGGCCGCCGGCTGCCCGACCATCAACGACACCTCGTCGCCGCGCTCGGCGATCATCGTCGGCGGGTCGGTCTCGAAGAAGCTGGCGGTCAGCGCGTTGGCTGCCTTCCCGTCGCAGGCGAAGCGGACCGGGCCGATGGCGGGCACCAGCCGGTGTTTCGCCTGAAGTTCGGCGATGCGCAGGCGGTATTGCTCCTCCACGCAGGCGCGGCGGTCGTCCGCCTTCCAGCAGTCGTTCCGGCCCTTGATCCAGCCGCGCTGCTCCGCCTTCAGCACCGGCGGGCGCTCGTTCACCGCCTTGGCGGCGGCCGCGCCGTAGACGCCCGCCAGCTTGCGGTCGAGCGCCGACAGGGCGGGGTCCGTGCAGACCATCTGCTCGATGCTGCCCGGTCCCACCCCGGCGCAGGAAAAGGAGGGGCCGGAGGGGTCGGCGGCCAGGGCCGCGCCACTGCCGAAAAGCACCGCCGTGACGAGGAAACACCGAACGCTGTTGCGACGCGCGGGCATCGGGCTTCTCCCTCTCCGTTTCCCTGAGCCCGGACAGAATGCCGCGTTCCGCGTCCCGGCAGAAGACATGCCTTTGCCGCCCCTCGACGCTGTTACCGAGCGTTACAAATCTAATCCCTTCTGGACATATTTTGCGCGCGGCGCCGTGATAGCGTCCCGCCGGGATCGGGGCCGGGCCGCCGGCCGCCCTCCCGACGCGACTTTCCGGACGACGCCCGCAGGCGATGAAGGACCCGATGGATTTGGACACGCCCCTGAAACCCCCGCCCGTGCCCGGGCCGGACAGTCCCGCCACGGCAGCGCCGGAGGCCCGCCGGGACCGGACGGCTCCCGAGGCCCAGCGAACCGACGCGCCCAAGCGCCGCTCGATCCTGGGCCGGGTGCTGGCGTGGCTGGTGGTGCTGTCGCTGATCGGCGGCGGGGTGTGGTGGTTCGCCTTCCGCCCGGCGCCGGAGATGGCGGCGCGCGGCGGCCCCGGCGGCTTCCGGCCCGGCATGCCGACCGCCGCGCCGGTGGTCACCGCCACGGTGGAAAAGGGCGACATGCCGATCCGGCTGAACGGGCTGGGCACCGTCTCCTCGCTCGCCACCGTCACGGTGCGCCCGCAGGTCGGCGGCCAGCTCACCCAGGTGGCCTTCACCGAGGGGCAGGCCGTGCAGAAGGGCGACTTCCTGGCGGAGGTGGACCCGCGGCCCTTTCAGCTCGCCGTCGAGCAGGCCGAAGCCCAGCTGCTGCGCGATCAGGCTCTTCTGAAGAACGCCCGGCTGGACCTGGAGCGCTACCGCCTGCTGGTCAAGCAGGACTCCATTGCCAAGCAGCAGCGCGACACCCAGGAATCGCTGGTCCAGCAGTATGAGGGCACGGTGAAGGCCGATCAGGTGGCGGTGGAGAACGCCAAGCTGAACCTGTCCTACACCCGCATCACCGCGCCCGTCTCCGGCCGGGCCGGGCTGCGGCTGGTCGATCCCGGCAACTACGTCACCGCGGGCGAGGCCGGCGGCATCGTCGTCATCACCCAGGTGCAGCCGATCTCCGTCCTGTTCACCCTGCCGGAGGACAACATCCCGGCGATCATGGCGCGGCTGCGCGACGGGGCGCACTTGCCGGTCACCGCCTACGACCGGACGCGCGACCGCGTGCTGGCGACCGGCACCCTGACCACGGTGGACAACCAGATCGACGTGACCACCGGCACGGTCAAGCTGCGCGCCCAGTTCGACAACGCCGACCAGTCGCTGTTCCCCAACCAGTTCGTCAACGTCCAACTTCTGGTGGACACGCTGGCCGGCGTGCCGATGGTCCCGGTGGCGGCGGTGCAGCGCGGGGCGCCCGGCACCTACGTCTATGTGGTGAACGGCGCCGACAGCACCGCCTCGGTCCGGCCGGTGACGCTGGGATCCAGCGACGGGGCGAAGACCGTCATCACCCAGGGCGTGCAGCCCGGCGAGACGGTGGTGATCCAGGGCGCCGACCGGCTGCGCGAGGGCGCCAAGGTCGCGGCGACCGACGGCTCGGCCCAGCCGGCGACTCCGGCACCCTCCACTGAGGGGCCGCGCCCGCAGCGCCGTCCCCAGCGCAACGCGTCGTAACGCGCGCCTGTCGCCATGAACATCTCCCACCCCTTCGTCGTCCGCCCGGTCGCCACCTCGCTGCTGATGCTGGCGATCCTGCTGGTGGGGGCGGTGTCCTACCGCTTCCTGCCGCTGTCGGCGCTGCCGGCGGTGGAATACCCGACGATCCAGGTCCAGACCTTCTTTCCCGGCGCCAGCCCGGAGGTGATGACCTCGTCGGTCACCGCCCCGCTGGAACGCCAGCTCGGCCAGATGCCGGGGCTGGTCCAGATGTCCTCGGTCAGCGCCGCCGGGGCGTCGGTCATCACGCTCCAGTTCGGGCTGGAGCTGAGCATCGACATCGCGGAGCAGGAGGTCCAGGCGGCCATCAACGCCGCCGGGAACCTGCTGCCCTCCGACCTGCCCGCCCCGCCGGTCTACGCCAAGGTCAACCCGGCGGACGCGCCGATCCTGACGCTGGCCCTGACCTCCAAGACGCTGCCGCTGACCCAGGTGCAGGATCTCGCCGACAGCCGCTTCGCGCAGAAGCTGTCGCAGCTTCCCGGCGTCGGTCTGGTCAGCCTCAGCGGCGGCCACCGGCCGGCGGTGCGCATCCGCGCCAACGTCCAGGCGCTGGCCGCCTATGGGTTGAACATCGACGACCTGCGCAGCACCATCAACACGGCCAACGTCAACTCGCCCAAGGGCACCATCGACGGGCCGACCCGCAACTACACCATCAACGCCAACGACCAGCTCCGCCGGGCCGAGGAGTACAAGGACCTCGTCGTCGCCTACCGCAGCGGCGCCCCGGTGCGCCTGTCCGACGTGGCGGAGGTGGTGGACAGCGCCGAGAACACCCGGTTGGGCGCCTGGATGAACGACACGCCGGCCATCCTCCTGAACATCCAGCGCCAGCCCGGCGCCAACGTGATCGAGGTGGTGGACCGGGTGAAGGAGATGCTGCCCAACCTGACCGCCGCCCTGCCCGGCTCGGTCGACGTCGCCGTGCTGACCGACCGCACCGTGACCATCCGCGCCTCGGTCGAGGACGTGCAGATGGAGATGATGGTGGCCATGGGGCTGGTCGTCCTGGTCATCTTCCTGTTCCTGCGCAACATCCCGGCGACGATCATCCCCAGCCTGTCGGTGCCGCTGTCGCTGGTCGGCACCTTCGCGGTGATGTATCTGGCGGGCTTCAGCCTGAACAACCTGTCCTTGATGGCGCTGACCGTCGCGACCGGCTTCGTCGTCGACGACGCCATCGTGATGATCGAGAACATCGCCCGCCATGTCGAGCGCGGCGAGCCGCCGCTCCAGGCCGCGCTGAAGGGGTCGAAGCAGATCGGCTTCACCATCGTGTCGCTGACCGTCTCGCTGATCGCGGTGCTGATCCCGCTGCTGTTCATGGGCGACGTGGTCGGCCGGCTGTTCCGCGAGTTCGCCATCACGCTGGCCGTCACCATCCTGATCTCCGCCGTCGTCTCGCTGACGCTGGTGCCGATGCTCTGCGCCAAGCTGCTGCGCCACCGCGAGCCGCGCGAGATGTCCGCCATCGCACGGCGCAGCGAGGCGTGGTTCGACGCGGTGATCGCCGGCTACGCCCGCACGCTGCGCTGGGTGCTGGACCGCCAGGGGGCGACGCTGCTGGTCGCCGTGGGCACGCTGGCGCTGACGGTGGTGCTCTACACCGCCATCCCCAAGGGCTTCTTCCCGGCGCAGGACACCGGCCTGATCCAGGGCGTGACGGAGGCCACCCAGTCCGTCTCCTACGCCGCCATGGCGGAGCGGCAGCGGGCGCTGGCGGTGGAGGTGCTGAAGGACCCCGACGTGGTCAGCCTGTCCTCCTTCATCGGGGTGGACGGCACCAACACCACGATGAACAGCGGGCGTCTCCTCATCAACCTGAAGCCGAAGGAGCAGCGGACGGATCCTGTGGCCGACATCATCCGCCGCATCCGCCACAACACCGCCGCCGTCCCCGGAATCGAGCTGTTCATGCAGCCGGTGCAGGACCTGACCATCGACGCCACGGTCAGCCGCACCCAGTACCAGTTCGTGCTTGAGGACGCGAATCCCGAGGAGCTGCGCGTCTGGGCGCCGAGGCTGATCGACCGGCTGGCCGCGGTTCCGGAGATCACCGACGTCACCAGCAACCTTCAGGAGAAGGGCCTGTCGGCCGCCATCACCATCGACCGCGACACCGCCGCGCGCTACGGCGTCACCACGGCGGCCATCGACAACGCGCTGTACGACTCCTTCGGCCAGCGCATCGTCTCCACCATCTTCACCCAGGCCAACCAGTTCCGCGTGATCCTGGAGGCCGATCCCGACCGCATGACGGTGGACCAGCTGTTGACCTCCATCCATTTGCCCTCGGCGGGCGGCGGGCAGGTGCCGCTGGCCGCCTTCGCGCGGATGGAGGTGCGCAACGCGCCGCTCCAGATCAACCATTTCGGGCAGTTTCCGGCGGTCACCGTCTCCTTCAACCTGGCGCCGGGGGTGTCGCTGGGCGCCGCGGTCAAGGCCATCGAAGCGGCGGAGCAGGAACTCGGCCTGCCGGCCAGCGTGCTGACCCGCTTCCAGGGCGCGGCCCTGGCCTTCCAGGCGTCGCTGGGCAACCAGCTTCTGCTGATCCTGGCCGCCATCGTCACGATGTACATCGTGCTGGGCGTCCTCTACGAGAGCTACATCCACCCGATCACGATCCTCTCCACCCTGCCCTCGGCGGGAGTCGGGGCGCTGATCGCGCTGATGCTGGCCGGGCACGACCTGGACATCATCGCCATCATCGGCATCATCCTGCTGATCGGCATCGTGAAGAAGAACGCGATCATGATGATCGACTTCGCTCTCGACGCCGAGCGGGAGGAGGGCAAGCCGCCGCGCGAGGCCATCTATCAGGCCTGCCTGCTGCGCTTCCGCCCGATCCTGATGACGACCATGGCGGCGCTGCTCGGCGCCCTGCCGCTGATGCTCGGCACCGGCACGGGGTCGGAGCTGCGCCAGCCGATGGGCGTGTCCATCGTCGGCGGGCTGATCCTCAGCCAGCTTCTGACCCTCTACACCACGCCGGTGATCTATCTGGCCTTCGACCGGCTGGCCGCACGCCTGCGCGGGCGTCCCGACGGGCAGACGGAAGGGGCCGCGCGATGAGCTGGGCCGCCAACCTGTCGGCGCCCTTCATCCGGCGGCCGGTGGCGACGACCCTGCTGACGCTCGGGCTGGCGCTGGCCGGCGCGCTGGGCTTCGTCGGGCTGCCGGTGTCGCCGCTGCCGCAGGTGGACTTCCCGACCATCTCGGTCACCGCCTCGATGCCCGGCGCCAGCCCGGAGACGATGGCGGCCAGCGTCGCGACTCCGCTGGAGCGGCATCTGGCGCAGATCGCCGACGTGACGGAGATGACCTCCTCCAGTTCCGCCGGCTCGACGCGCATCACGCTGCAGTTCGGGCTGAACCGCGACATCGACGGCGCGGGGCGTGAGGTGCAGGCGGCCATCAACGCCGCCCGCGCCGACCTGCCGTCCAGCCTGCGCAGCAACCCGACCTACCGCAAGGTCAACCCCGCCGACGCCCCGATCCTGATCCTGACCATGACCTCGGCGACGCTCAGCCAGGGGCAGCTCTACGATTCCGCGGCGACCGTGCTCCAGCAGAAGCTGTCGCAGGTCGAGGGCATCGGGCAGGTCAGCATCGGCGGCAGCTCGCTCCCCGCCGTGCGGGTGGAGCTGAACCCGCGCGCCCTGTTCCAGTACGGCATCGGGCTGGAGGACGTGCGCGCCGCCATCGCGTCCGCCAACGCCAACGCCCCCAAGGGCGCCGTCGAGGACGGGGAGCTGCGCTTCCAGATCTACACCAACGATCAGGCCCGCAAGGCGGAGGAATACCGCTCCCTGGTCATCGCCTACCGCAACGGGGCGGCGGTGCGCCTGTCCGACGTGGCCGAGGTGTCGGACAGCGTGGAGGACCTGCGCAACGCCGGCATCACCAACGGCAAGCCGTCGGTCCTGCTGATGCTGAACCGCCAGCCGGCGGCCAACATCATCGAGACGGTGGACCGGGTGAAGGCCATGCTGCCGGAGCTTCGCGCCTCCATCCCCGCCGACATCGACCTGTCGGTCTCCAGCGACCGCACCACGACCATCCGCGCCTCGCTGGCCGAGGTGGAGCACACGTTGATCATCGCCGTCGGGCTGGTGGTGATGGTGGTGTTCCTGTTCCTGCGCAACGCGCGGGCGGCGCTGATCCCCAGCGTGGTGGTGCCGGTGTCGCTGGTCGCCACCTTCGGCGCCATGTATCTGCTCGGCTACAGCCTGAACAACCTGTCGCTGATGGCGCTGACCATCGCCACCGGCTTCGTCGTCGACGACGCCATCGTCGTTCTGGAGAACATCGCCCGCCACATCGAGAACGGCATGTCCCGCACCCAGGCGGCGCTGCGCGGCGCGCGGGAGGTCGGCTTCACCGTCCTGTCGATGAGCGTGTCGCTGGTCGCCGTCTTCATCCCGATCCTGCTGATGGGCGGCATCGTCGGGCGGCTGTTCCGCGAATTCGCCCTGACCCTGTCCATCGCCATCCTGGTCTCGATGGTCATCAGCCTGACCACCACCCCGATGATGTGCGCCATCCTGCTGCGCGAGCCGCGCAAGGCGAAGGAGCCGGGCCGCGCCGTGGCCGCCCTGCGCCGGGTCGGGGCGCGGATCGGCGCCCAAATCGGTGGCGGCACGCTGCGCCTCTACGACCGGACGCTGACGGCGGCGCTCGACAACAGCCTGCTGACCATGGTGGTTTTCGCGGCGACCGTGGCGCTCAGCGTCCACCTCTTCACGATCATCCCCAAGGGCTTCTTCCCGCAGCAGGACACCGGCCGGCTGATCGGCTTCGTCGTGGCGGACCAGAGCACCTCCTTCACGCTGATGAAGGAGAAGATGGAGCGCTTCGTGGCGCTGGTGCAGGCCGACCCGGCGGTGGACACGGTGGTCGGCTACACCGGCGGCAGCCGGACCAACAGCGGCTTCATGGCCGTGTCGCTGAAGCCGCTGGCGCAGCGCGACGTTACCGCCGACGCGGTGATCGCCCGGCTGCGCACCCAGCTCACCCAGGTTCCCGGCGCCAACCTGTACCTGTCGGTCATGCAGGATTTGCGGGCGGGGGCGCGGCAGGCCAACGCCAACTACCAGTTCACGCTGCAGGGCGACACGCTGGACGAGCTGCAGACCTGGGCGCCCCGCCTGACCCAGGCGCTTCAGCAGGTGCCGGAGCTGACGGAGGTGAACTCCGACCAGCAGCAGCGCGGGCTGGCGCTTGAAGTGACGGTGGACCGCGACGCCGCGGCGCGGCTGGGCCTGTCCTTCAACCAGATCAACAACACGCTCTACGACGCCTTCGGCCAGCGCTCCGCCTCGACCATCTACAACCCGCTGAACCAGTACCGCGTCATCATGGAGGTCGCCCCCCGGTACCGCGAGGACCCGGAGATGATGAAGGACATCCTCATCAGCAAATCCGGCGGCGCGGTCAGCGGGACGCAGGCGACGAGCGCCATCGCCGGAGCCGCGACGGCCGACACCGAGGCCGCGCGCAACCAGCGCATCAACCAGATCGCCGCCACCGGCCGCACCGCCGCCTCCACCGGGTCGGCGCTCAGCACGGGGGTGGAGACGATGGTGCCGCTCTCGGCCATCGCCCGCGTCGCGCTGGAGAACACGCCGCTGTCGGTGAACCACCAGGGACCGTTCGTCGCCACCACCCTCTCCTTCAACCTCGCCCCCGGAGTCTCGCTGGGCGAGGGGCTGGCCGTCATCCGCCACACCATGGATAAGATCGGCGTGCCGACGACCATCCAGGGCAGCTTCCAGGGCACCGCGCGGGTGTTCCAGCAATCGATCGGCGACCAGCCGGTGCTGATCCTGGCGGCGCTGCTGGCCGTCTACATCGTGCTGGGCGTGCTCTACGAGAGCTACATCCACCCGCTGACCATCCTCTCCACCCTGCCCTCCGCCGGGGTGGGGGCGCTGGTCGCGCTGATGGCGCTGGACAAGGAGCTGAGCATCATCGCCCTGATCGGGGTGATCCTGCTGATCGGCATCGTCAAGAAGAACGCGATCATGATGATCGACGTGGCGCTGGAGGCGGAACGGAGCGAGGGGCTGGACCCGCGCACCGCGATCCACCGCGCCTGCCTGCTGCGCTTCCGCCCGATCATGATGACCACGGTTGCCGCCCTGCTGGGCGCCCTGCCGCTGGCGCTGGGCTCCGGCGACGGGGCGGAGCTGCGCCAGCCGCTGGGCATCGCCATCGTCGGCGGTCTGGTGGTCAGCCAGATGCTGACTCTCTACACGACTCCGGTCACCTACCTGTACCTCGACCGCTTCCGGCTGTGGTGCCGGCGGCGCTGGCGGCGCCCCGAGGCGGGGGTCACGGCATGATGGACGCCATCGTAGCCCTCTCCCCTCCGGGGAGAGGGTGGCCCGCAGGGCCGGTGAGGGGGTTGCGCATCGCGAAACGTCCGGCAATGGCGCAACCCCCTCACCCTCCCCTCTCCCCAGAGGGGAGAGGGAAATTGACGTGCGGATGGACCTGACATGACGACGATCTTCGGGCGGCGCGCCCGTCTCCTGGGCACGGCGATCGGCACCCTCACCCTGCTGTCGGCCTGCGCGGTGGGACCCGATTACGAGCGGCCCTCCGCCGCCGTGCCGTCCGCCTACAAGGAGGCCGGC
Organism: Azospirillum himalayense; assembly: GCF_042657465.1. Classification (NCBI taxonomy): domain Bacteria; kingdom Pseudomonadati; phylum Pseudomonadota; class Alphaproteobacteria; order Rhodospirillales; family Azospirillaceae; genus Azospirillum; species Azospirillum himalayense. The sequence continues at coordinate 51,468 of NZ_JBHSLC010000116.1, forward strand.
ATTACCCCCGTGGCCTTCGTTCCCCCGGTCCCGAGCGACGACGGCTGGCGCCCTGCCGCCCCCGGACTGGCGGAGGCCGGTCCCTGGTGGACGGTCTTCAACGATCCGGTGCTGGACGGGCTGATGCGCCGGGTGGAGGTCGACAACCAGAGCCTGAAGGCGGCGGAGGCCGCTTACCGGCAGGCCAAGGCGCTGTCGGACCAAGCCCGCTCCTCCTTCTTCCCCATCCTGTCGGTCAGTGGCGGCGCCGACCGGGTGGGACGCGTCGGGTCGGGCGACCGCAGCACTTCCGGCGCCAGCTCCGGCACCGGCATCAGCCGCAGCGGAACCCCGGTGACCACCTACGACGCCGGGCTGGGGGCGAGCTGGGCGCCGGACCTCTGGGGCCGCATCCGCCGGTCGGTGGAAAGCAACGACGCCAACCTCCAGGCCAGTGCCGCCGACCTCGCCGCCGCCCGCCTGTCGGCGCAGGCGCAGCTGGCCACCGCCTACGTCCAGTTCCGTGTGGCGGACGAGCGCAAGGCGCTGCTGGAGCGGGCCATCGCCGCCTACCGCCAGTCGCTGGAGATCGCCCGCAACCGCCACGCCGTGGGCACCGCGACGCTGGCCGACGTCTTCACCGCGGAGACGCAGGTCCGCTCCACCGAGTCGCAGCTCGTGGCGCTGGGGGTGCAGCGCGCCCAGTTCGAGCATGCCATGGCGGTTCTGATCGGGCAGGCGCCCGCCGCCTTCGCGCTGGCCCCGGCGCCGCTGACCGCTGCGGTCCCGGCGATCCCGCCCGGCGTGCCCTCCGCCCTTCTGGAGCGCCGCCCGGACATCGCGGCGGCGGAACGGCAGATGGCCCAGGCCAACGCCCAGATCGGCATCGCGGAGTCGGCTTGGTACCCGGACGTGGTGCTGTCCGGCTCCCTCACCAACAGCGCGACGATCCTGCCACAGCTGCTCCAGGCGCCGACGGCGCTGTGGGCGGTCGGGGCGCAGGTCGCCCAGACCCTGTTCGACGGCGGCACGCGGACGGCCGAGGTGGAGCTGCGCCGCGCCGTCTTCGACCAGAGCGTGGCGCAGTACCGCCAGACCGTGCTGACCGCCTTCCAGGAGGTCGAGGACCAGCTTGCCGCCCAGCGCATCCTGGCCCAGCAGGCCGCCGTGCAGGACGACGCCGTGCGGCTGGCGCGCGAGGCGGAGCGGCTGACCCTGAACCAGTACCGGGCCGGCACCCTGCCCTACAGCAGCGTCCTGACCGCCCAGACCGCCGCCCTGTCGGACGAGGAAAGCGCCCTGTCGGTGCGGCAGAGCCGCCTGCTGGCCGCGGTGTCGCTGCTCCAGGCGTTGGGGGGCACTCCGCCGAATTTTTAATCCGGAGAAAGACCGGGCTACCCCTTTGGACTCCGCATCGGAAGTGGTGCGGGGAGGTGGCAGCCAGTCCTTTGAAAAAATGGATAAAACCCGCGCAATCGCTGGCGACGGGAGCGGCGCCGGGGCTATCCCACTGGACGGGCTAGCCCGCAATTTCAGTAACGGCACCAGGAACTTGAGATTTATCTGAGTCCCGTGCGTTCAACCCCAAAGAAAAGCAGGCGCAGCATGATCCTCGATGCTCGCTCGGTGCCTTCGGGCACCAACCTTGACGCGGACCTCTGCATCGTCGGCGCTGGTGCCGCCGGGCTCGCCATAGCCCGTGCGCTGGCCGGGTCGCGCTGGAAGATCGTCCTTCTGGAAAGCGGCGGGCTCGACCCCGACGGCCACACCCAGTCGCTCTACGCCGGCGAGAATCTCGGCCTGCCCTACGAGCGCCTGTCGACCGCGCGCAGCCGCTATTTCGGCGGCAGCACCAACTGCTGGGGCGGCTTCTGCCGGCCCTTCGAGCCGATCGACATGGAGGCACGGCCCTGGGTGCCGAACAGCGGCTGGCCCTTCGGGCCGGAGATGCTGGCCCCCTACTACGCCCGCGCCCACAGCCACCTGAACCTGCCGTCGCGCATCTACGACAACGGCCATTGGGAGAAGACCCTGGCGCCGGACGGGATCGAGTTCCTGCCGGTGGAGGGCGGCGCGCTGGAGAACCGGATCGCCCAGATCAGCGACCAGCCGCGCGTCGGCGTGACCTCCGTCGACGAGATCGTCCAGGCCGCGAACATCGCCTGCTACCTGAACGCCAACGTCACCGAATTCGAGACCAACGACACCGCCACGGTGGTCGAGCGCGTGCGCTGCGCCGCGCTCAGCGGTGCCCGCTTCACGGTCACCGCGCGCCAGTTCGTCCTGTGCTGCGGCGGCATCGAGAACGCCCGCCTGCTGCTGCTGTCCAACCGGGTGCAGAGCGCCGGGCTGGGCAACGGCCACGATCTGGTCGGCCGCTACTTCACCGACCACCCGCGCATCAAGGCCGGCTCGCTCCGCCTGACCGACCAAGCGCGGCACCGCCGCCTCTACGACATGACGCTGACGCTGTCGCGCCGCCGGCTGAACGCCAAGCACCTTCCCGTCTCCGCCTCCCTGTCGCCGACGGTGGAGACGCAACGCCGGCTGGGGCTGATGAACTCGCGCAGCTATCTGGTGGCGCAGTACCACGGCGAGGCGACCGCCGGGGTGCGCGCGCTGCACGACCTGCGCATGCTGATGTCCGACCGCCGCAAGTTCGGCCACGCCGAGGGTGACCTGCGCGCGCTGCTGCGCGAGGCGGTTCCGCAGATCGCGCTGCATCTGCCGAACCTCGCCTACGCGCTGTTCGACAATGTGGTGAACCCGGCCTGGGTGGCCCGCAGCTTCCTGCTGGAAACCATCGTCGAGCCGGTGCCCAACCCCGACAGCCGCGTGACCCTGGCGACGGAGCGCGACGCCCTGGGCCTCAACCGGGCCGACACGGTGTGGCGCCTGACCGAGCAGGACCGCGACAACTTCCTGCGCACCAACGAGCTGGTGCGGACGGAGCTGACCCGCAACGGCCTGATCACGGTGACCGAGCCCGATCCGCAGGAGGCCGCCGAGCGCGCCTGGGCGGAGCGCATTTCCTGGTGCTGGCACCATATGGGCACCACCCGCATGCACGACGACCCGAAGCAGGGCGTGGTCGACGCGCGCTGCAAGGTGCACGGGATGCACAACCTCTACATCGGCGGCAGCTCGGTCTTCCCCAGCATGGGTTGCGACCACCCGACCATCAACCTCGTGGCGCTGGCCTTCCGCCTCGCCGAGGAGGTGTCGGCCCAGCTTCAGCACGACCGCGCGGTCACGTTGGAGGGCCAGCAGGCGGCGTGAACCGCCGGTCCGGCACGGGCGGGAAGCATGTTCCCGCCCCCAACCCCCTATCCCGGCCCCAATCCCGGTTGACCGAGAAATCAACTCAACTACTCTTGGGTCAAGAAGGGTCCAAGGGACAAAGGACGTTGGGGACGGGGATGGCGGACGATATCGGGACGGGAAATCCGGACCTCATGCTGCGCTTTCAGGCCATGCTGGACACGGTGCCGGACGGGATCGTCATCATCGATGCCGAAGGGCGCATCCAGACCTTCAACCCGGCCTGCGAGCGGCTGTTCGGCTGGACGGCGGCAGAGGTCATCGGCCACAACGTCAAGATGCTGATGCCGCCGCCCTACCGGGAGGAGCATGACGGCTATCTGGAGCGCTACCACCGGACCGGGGAGCGCCGGATCATCGGAATCGGGCGGGAGGTCACCGGCCTGCGCCGCGACGGCACCACCTTCCCGATGGAGCTGTCGGTCGGCGAGGCCTACCGGGAGGCCGGCGGTGGAGTCTACATCGGCATCATCCGCGACATCAGCGAGCGCAAGCGGGCCGAAACCGCCCTGCGGGAACGCGAGGCCCGCCTTACCTCCATCCTGGAGACCGTGCCCGAAGCGATCATCGTCATCAGCGAGCGCGGCCTGATCGAGTCCTTCAGCCCGGCGGCGGAGCGGCTGTTCGGCTACAGCGCCGCCGAGGTGTCGGGACGGAACGTCAGCATGCTCATGCCCTCCCCCTACCGGGAGCAGCACGACCGCTACATGGACCATTACCTGACGACCGGGGAGCGCCGTATCATCGGCATCGGGCGGGTCGTCTCCGGCCTGCGCCGCGACGGCTCGGTCTTTCCCATGGAACTGGCGGTGGGCGAGGTGCAGTTGGCCGGGCACCGCTGCTTCACCGGCTTCATCCGCGACCTGACCGAGCGGCAGGCCACCGAGAAGCGCCTGCAGGAGCTTCAGGCCGAGCTTCTGCACGTCAGCCGGGTCAGCGCCATGGGGCAGATGGCCTCCACCCTGGCGCACGAGCTGAACCAGCCGCTGACCGCCGTCATCAACTACGCCAAGGCGGTGAAGCGCCTGCTCGACCGCCCGGACGGGGCGGACAAGGCGCGGGAAACGATGGACAAGGCCACCGCCCAAGCCGCCCGCGCCGGCCAGATCATCCGCCGCCTGCGCAACTTCATCGAGAAGGGCCAGACCGAGCACACGGCGGAAAGCATCGGCAAGGTCGTCGAGGAGGCCAGCGCCCTCGCCCTGGTCGGCGCCAAGGAGCGCGGCGTCCATGTCCGGCTGGAGATGAGCGGCGACGAGCGGCCGGTGCTGATCGACAAGATCCAGATCCAGCAGGTCGTCCTCAACCTCGTCCGCAACGCCATCGAGGCGATGGCCGAGTCGGAGATTCGGGAATTGACGGTCGCTACCGGCCCCGACCCGGACTCGGCGGCGCTGATGCGCGTCACCGTCCGCGACACCGGCCCCGGCCTGAACGAGACCGTCCTGGCCCAGCTTTTCCAGCCCTTCGTCACCACCAAGGAGAAGGGGATGGGACTCGGCCTGTCGATCTGCCGGTCGATCATCGAGGCCCATGGCGGCCGCCTGTGGTTGGAACCGGGGGACGGAGGGGCCACCTTTGCCTTCACCGTGCCGGTTGCCGGAGAGGATGATGCGCCCTGAGTCCCCATTGCCGCCCGAATTATCGCCGTCGGATATGACGGTCTTCGTCCTGGACGACGACGAGGCGGTGCGTGACTCCGTCGTGATCCTGCTGGAATGCGAGGGCTTCCGGGTCGAGAGCTTCGCGTCCCCCCTCGCCTTCCTGGAATCGGACGCGCCGTCGCGCCCCGGCTGCCTGTTGGTCGATGTGCGGATGCCGCAGATGAGCGGGCTTGACGTGCAGGAGCGGCTGGTCCAGGAGGGGCGCGGCCTGCCGGTGATCGTCATGACCGGCCACGCCGACGTGCCCCTGGCGGTGCGGGCCATGAAGGCCGGCGCCATCGACTTCGTGGAGAAGCCCTTCGACGAGCAGGCCCTGATCGGCAGCGTGAAGGCCGCCCTGGCCCGCGCCGTTCCGCCCGCGGCAGCGCCGGCCGCCCAGGCGCCGGCCCCCGCCCCGGCCGCCCCCGCCGTGTCTCCGGAGGTGCTGGAGCGGCTGTCCAGCCTGACGCCGCGGGAACGCGACGTGCTGCAATGGCTGGTCGAGGGCAAGTCGAACAAGGTCATCGCCTTCGAGCTGTCCATCAGCCCGCGCACCGTGGAAATCCACCGCGCCCGCGTGATGGAGAAGATGCGCGCCGACAGCCTGCCGTCGCTGGTCCGCATGGCCCTGTCCGCCGGAATCACCCCCAAAGGGGAGTGAGTCCGGCCGCCGGGCGGCGCCGGCGGCGACTGATCCACATCAAAACCACGCCCGATAAGGGGAACTCCGTATTCCGGCACCGCCGGTCGGCTTCTATCTTCCCTGTAACGCCCCACGACGGGCGTCATTCCGCGTGATTTCCGATGCTGGAGGCAGTCTTGGCCGAACCGGGCGATAGCATCGTCTACATCGTCGACGACGACGAGCCGGTGCGGGACTCGATGAAGGCGCTGCTCGAAGCCTGTGCCTTCGAGGTGCGCGACTACGCGTCGTGCCAGAGTTTCATGGACCAGTACAACGGCAAGCCGTCGGGCTGCCTCGTTCTCGACCTGCATCTGCCGGTGATGAGCGGGCTGGAGTTCATCGAGCGCTTCGGCGCGACCCTGCACGGCCTGCCCGTCATCATGGTGTCGGGGCGCGGCGATCCCGCGACCTTCGCCCGCGCGCGGGAAGCCGGCGTGACCGCCTTCCTGGAAAAGCCGTTCGAGGAGGACCAGCTCCTTGACGCGGTGCAGCGCCTGCTGCCAGCCTGACCGTCCTTCTCGGTCCTGAGAGGGCCGCCGTTCCCCGGACAGGGTTCGTGAGACACCGTCCGCAGCGGAGCGCGCCCATGGCGTCCGAAGACCCCACCCCCCGCCCTCTGTCGGCCCTGGAGGCCGTGCGCAGCCGCCGCAGCGTCCGCGCCTTCACCGCCGAGCCGGTGCCGCGCGCCGTGGTGGAGGAGATCCTCGCAGCCGCCAGCCGGGCGCCCAGCGGGTCGAACATCCAGCCCTGGAAGGTCCACGCGGTGGCCGGTGCTGCGCGCGAGGCGCTGTCGGCGGAGCTGCGCGCCGCCCATTTCGACCCAGTGGATGACCAAGCCGGGGCGGAATACACCTATTACCCGACCCAGTGGTTCGAGCCCTATCTGGGGCGGCGCCGGAAGATCGGCTGGGACCTCTACGGCCTGCTCGGCATCGCCAAGGGCGACCGGGAGGCGATGGCGCAGCAGCACGCCCGCAACTACGATTTCTTCGGCGCCCCGGTCGGGCTGTTCTTCACCATGGACCGGCGGATGGAGCAGGGAAGCTGGCTCGACGTCGGCATGTTCATGGAGAATGTGATGGTGGCGGCGCGGGGATTCGGGCTGGACACCTGCCCGCAGGCCGCCTTCATCACGTACCACCGCATCGTCCGCCGCCATCTCGCCATCCCGGACAGTGACATCCTGCTGAGCGGCATGGCGCTGGGCCACGCCGACCCCGACGCGCCGGTAAACCGCCTGGAAACCGAGCGCGCCCCGGTCGCCGACTTCACCAGCTTCCACGGGTTTTGACGGCTCTTCCCAATTCCGGAGGGGAGAAGGGTGCCAGGGGCACGGCCCCTTGTGTGACGGCGCCGGTCCATCTTGACGCCCGGACGGGTTGGCGCTCACCGCAGACCAATGCCGAACACACCGAACCGGCGGCGCGGAAGGGCCATAGGCGAAGCCGCCTAGAGGGCGGAGACGCACCCGCGCCCGCCCTGAGGCAGAGTTCCCCCGGTTCAGCTCTCGCTTTTGGAGCAGTCTTGAACGTCTGAACCTGACCAGAAGCGGACTGGCACTTTGCGGAAGATGAGCAGAGTCGCCCGCCCTGGAGCCACCGCGACCCGATGTCGCACTCTTCCATCTAGAAAGAAACTTGGCTGAGACGGTCATGCTGCCAGAGGTGTGATCTGGACGGCATAGCCGAGGTTTTGCAGGCGGGCGAGGAGGCGGTTGGTCTGGG
>NZ_JBHSLC010000117.1:0-351 GCF_042657465.1 Azospirillum himalayense
GCTTGACGCGCACCATGTCGAGCACCGGGATGCCCTCGGTGATGCACACCACCAGCGGGATCTCGGCGTCGATCGCCTCCAGGATGGCGTCGGCGGCGAACGGCGGCGGCACGTAGATGACGCTGGCGTTGGCGCCGGTCTTCTCGACCGCGTCGGCCACCGTGTCGAAGACCGGCAGGTCGAGGTGCTTGGTGCCGCCCTTGCCCGGGGTGACGCCGCCGACCATCTTGGTGCCGTAGGCGATCGCCTGTTCGGAATGGAAGGTGCCCTGGGCTCCGGTGAAGCCCTGGCAGATCACCTTCGTGTTCTTATCGACGAGAACAGCCATCTTACGCGGCCTCCTTCACGGCC
>NZ_JBHSLC010000117.1:361-4891 GCF_042657465.1 Azospirillum himalayense
GAGGATCGGCAATCCGGACTCGGCAAGGATCTTCTTGCCCAGCTCGACGTTCGTGCCTTCCAGACGGACGACCAGTGGAACGTGCAGGTGCACCTCGCGGGCGGCCGCGACCACGCCTTCGGCGATGACGTCGCAGCGCATGATGCCGCCGAAGATGTTGACCAGGATGCCTTCGACGTTCGGGTCGGAGAGGATCAGCTTGAAGGCCGCGGTGACGCGCTCCTTGGTGGCGCCGCCGCCGACATCAAGGAAGTTGGCCGGCTCGCCGCCGTACAGCTTGATGATGTCCATGGTCGCCATCGCCAGGCCGGCGCCGTTGACCATGCAGCCGATGTTTCCGTCCAGCTTGACGTAGTTGAGGCTGTGCTTGGCCGCCTCGATCTCGGCCGGATCTTCCTCGGCCTCGTCGCGCAGCTCCTCGACGTCCTTGTGGCGGAACAGGGCGTTGTCGTCGAAGCTCATCTTGGCGTCGAGCGCCAGGATCTCGCCCGAGCCGGTGACGATCAGCGGGTTGATCTCGACGATCGCGCAGTCCAGGTCAACGAAGGCCTGATAGGCGGCGACGATGAACTTGGCGGCGGCGGAGACCTGCTTGCCCTCGAGGCCCAGCGCGAAGGCGACCTTGCGGGTGTGGTAGCCCTGGATGCCGGTGGCCGGGTCGATGGCGACCTTGACGATCTTCTCCGGCGTGTTGTGGGCGACCTCCTCGATCTCCATGCCGCCCTCGGTGGACGCCATGATGGTGACGCGGCCGGTGGCGCGGTCGGTCAGCATGCCGAGATACAGCTCGCGCTTGATGTCGGCGCCTTCCTCGACGTAGAGGCGCTTGACCTCGCGGCCGTCCGGACCGGTCTGCTTGGTGACCAGCACGTGGTTCAGCATCTCGCCGGCGTTCTTGCCGACCTCCTCGATGGACTTGACGACGCGGACGCCGCCCTTGCCCTCGGGGTTGTCCTTGAAGCGGCCGGCGCCGCGGCCGCCCGCGTGGATCTGGGACTTCACGACCCACACCGGGCCGCCCAGCTCGCGGGCGACGGTCTCGGCTTCCTGCGGGGTGTAGGCGACGCCGCCGCGGGGCACCGCGACGCCGTACTTCTTCAGCAGGCCTTTGGCCTGATACTCATGGATGTTCATCGGGCGTCCATCTGTTTTTATGGTCGGCTGACAGAGTGTGGTCGGCTGACGATGGGCGAAGATCGGGCAGGCGTTTCCTGCTGGCGGACGCACCAGGGCGCAAGTCTTCGTGAGAACGAGTCCTTCAGGAAGCCTTACGCCGGCTGGCGCGAACGTCCGCGGTCACTGTACCACCCGGCGCGGACGGTTCAACCGTCCGCGCCGGGGCGACAGGGCCGCAGGCCGTCGCGCAGGCAAAAAACAGGCCGCCTTAGGAGGCGGCCTTCTCAGCCTGCTGCTTCTTGACCACCTCGACGAGCTGCTTCACAGCGTCGACCGAGTGATCGAACATCTTCTTCTCTTCCTCGGAGAGATCGATCTCGATGATCTTCTCGACGCCACCGGCGCCGATGATCGTCGGGACGCCGACGTAGAGGTCGTTCTGGCCGTACTGGCCGGTCAGGTAGGCGGCGACCGGAACGACGCGCTTCTGGTCCTTCAGGTAGGACTCGGCCATCTGGATGGCGGACGCGGCCGGGGCGTAGAAGGCCGAGCCGGTCTTCAGGAGCTTGACGATCTCCGCACCGCCGTCGCGGGTGCGCTGCACGATGGCGTCCAGCTTCTCCTGCGTGGTCCAGCCCATCTTGACCAGATCCGGCAGCGGGATGCCGGCGACGGTCGAGTAGCGGACGAGCGGGACCATGGTGTCGCCGTGGCCGCCCAGCACGAAGGCGGTGACGTCCTCGACCGACACCTTGAACTCGTCGGCCAGGAAGTAGCGGAAGCGGGCCGAGTCGAGCACGCCGGCCATGCCGACGACGCGCTCCGGCGGGAGGCCGGAGGCCTGCTGGAGCACCCACACCATCACGTCCAGCGGGTTCGTGATGACGATGACGAAGGCGTTCGGGGCGTACTTCTTGATGTTCTCGCCGACGGTCTGGCAGACGCCGGTGTTGATGCCGATCAGGTCGTCGCGGCTCATGCCCGGCTTGCGCGGCACGCCGGCGGTGACGATCACCACGTCGGCGCCTTCGATGACCGAATAGTCGTTGCCGCCGCTGAGCTTGGCGTTGAAGCCTTCGACCGGCGAGGTCTCAGCCAGGTCGAGGGCCTTGCCCTCCGGCATGCCTTCGGCGATGTCGAACAGGACGACGTCGCCGAGTTCCTTCTGGGCAGCGAGCAGAGCCAGCGTGCCGCCAATCTGGCCGGCGCCGACGAGCGCAATCTTCTTGCGAGCCATGGAGCGTTTCCCTAAGCGTGAGCGTCCCCCATTCAGCGGAGGACAGAACCGATTGAGTTTAGCGTCCTAGGGATCCAGCGCCCTGAGATTTCGAGGGCGGTTCCTAGCGCGATTCCGTCCCGAGGGCAAGCGTGACCGCAAGCACGGGGCACGGAACTGTGCAATCGATTACGGCGAATGGCCGGAACGGCAAACAGGAATTTGGCGTTGCGGGTGCGGCGCACTATTCTTTGGATAGGTTTTCATGGCCGTTCGGCATGGGGGGAAGAACCATGATTCGCTTTGCACCGGCATTTTGCCTGACCGTGACGCTGGCCTTGGGAAGTGGTGGCGCGGCCTTGGGACAAACCGTCGCAGACTATGAGGCCGCTCTGGCCAAGGCCCCGTTGAATACGGCGGCGGCCGGCACTCCGACGGCCACTGCGGCGCCCACTGTGGCGGATGTCCCGTCGGCCACCGACGTGCTCTATTGCCGGCCCGTGTCGAACTATGTGTACACCTCCGTTCCGCCGGGGGAGCGCAGCGGCATCGTGGTGCCTCTCGTGGCCTTCGACGGGCCTGCCGACCCGGCGACCCTGCGCAAGCGCGATCTGTGCGAGACGGTGCGCCGGATGGCGGTGATCCAGTTCGATTCCGGATCGGGCGAGGAGATCGTCACCCCGCCGCAGCTGATCGACACCGATCCGTCGCGCCCGATGTACCAGAGCGACCCGGCGCTGGCTCCCGACACGCGGCGTGCGCCGGCCCGCCGGCCTCTGGAAATCCAATAATCGGCGATCCCGCAACGGGACATTCGGAAGCGGCGCTCTACGGCGTCAGGAGCGGACGCCGTAGAGCGTGAGGTGGCGGGCCATGTCCGCCGCGGGCAGCGGGTAGTCGGTGCCCTGGCGGGCGTTCAGCACGGCGCGCGGCGGGATGCCGGCGGCGCGGATCTGCACCCTCATGGCGCAGCGCATCGAATAGCCCGCCCGCCAGACCAGGGCGGTGACCGCGCGCGGGTCGCCGGAGCGCAGGATGTCGTCCACGACTCCCGGATGGATGGCGGCGCGCAGGGCCAGGGCGGCGCGGACGAAGTCCGTTTCCTCCCAGGACAGGGCGTCGCCCAGCGCCGTTTCGTCCAGGGCGCCCTGGCGGTGCAGGCGGACGGCGCGGCGGCCCGGCGATTCGGCCGGATCGCGCCCTTCGACCCAGGAGACGCGGCGCCGTGTGACGGTGGCGACCTCCGCGGCGGTGGCCGCGTCCAGATCGGTGCGGCGGCGCAACAGGTCGGCAACCGAGTCGTCGACGAACTCCGCCAGCCGCAAGGCCAGCCGCTGCGGCAGCGTGGGGCGGTTGGCCAACTTGGCTTGCCAGTCCGGATGGCCGCCCGACCGCTCCACCAGATCCTCCAGCCGGTCGTCCGGGATCACCGCGCCGTTGTTGTCCAGCAGGACGCCCGTGGCCTCCGCGTCGCCCGTGTCGACGATGGCGCAGGAGAGCGGCGCGCTGACCGTTTGCCGCCGCGCAATGGCCGACAGCGCCCAGCCCGCGGGATGGGCGGCGACGATTTCCAGCAGGTCTTCGTCGGTCAGGGTGGCGCAGCAATGCAGGATCGGCTCCGCCACGGAGCGCTCCACGTCGCGGGCCAGCGTGCGCGCCACGGCGGGCGGGGCGCAGGCGACGTCCTTCAGTGCGCCGGCCAGCGCCGTCCGCACATGGGCCGCGTGATCGCGGGCAAGCCGCTCCAGCGTGCGCAGAGCGACGGCGGTGGCCTTGTCCTGGCGGTCCGGGGGCAGGTCGGGCAGCAGCCGGCACAGCTTGCGCGCCAGAAGCGCGCGCACCCCGGCATCCCCCATCCCGGCCCGTCGTGATTCGACCAGCGCCGTGCCGACGCGGCGGCGGGCCGGTTCCGGCGCAGGAGGAGCGGGGGGAGAATCGTCGAACAGATAGCCGAGCAGTTCCGGGTCCACCCCCTCGTCCATAGGGGGGTCCGTTCGTGGCGTCGAGCGGGCCGCGCCGGGACGGTCGTCCCCGTGATCGGCGTGAAAGGTCTGACGTGGCTGCATCCGGATATCCAACGACGGACGGGTTAACGGGCTGCTAACAGGACGCGGAAAAAGGTCTGTTGCCTGCCGGCCTGTCGTGATTCTCTACGGTCGTGGAGAATGCAGCCAGCGAGGGGGCGATGCGGGGCTCGG
>NZ_JBHSLC010000118.1:0-117595 GCF_042657465.1 Azospirillum himalayense
AGCCCGAGGCCTGGATGATCGACTGGTGGAAGGCGACGTTGGCGTCGGAATACTCCAGCACGTGGTCGGCCAGCTCGCCTTCGGCGAAGCGGTCGAAGGTCTCGTGCAGGTCGGCCATGCCGCGCTCGTCGGCGCGCTCGACGAAGAGGCGGGCGGCCATGCCCTCCAGCGCCGCGCAGACGGTGATCATCTCGATGATCTCCGCCTTGGTCTTGCGCACCACGAAGATGCCGCGCCGGGGCATGGAGCGGATGAAGCCCTCCTGCTCCAGCAGCGCCATGGCCTCGCGCACCGGGGTGCGGCTGACGCCCAGCGCCTCGCAGAGCTGGCGCTCGTCGAGGCGGATCTCGCTCGGCCCGCCGTAGATGTCCATCTGGGTGATGGCTTGGCGCAGAGCTTGGTAGGCCTTGGCCTTGAAGCTCATCCCCTGATCCAGTGGCGCGACCGAGAAACTCATCATCTGCATTGGCGTTCCCGTCCCTCTCTCTCCGCTCCCGGTTGCCCCGGAGTCCCCCCGCCTGACGGGGTTTGGGCCGCGCTTTCATTGCCCCGGAGAGGGAAGCGGCTTGGATTGGAGATACGGTATACCAGATGCCAGTTCATGACAAGCGGATATGTTCGGATCGCGGACTGTTTCTTCGATGAACGACGACGCGACGATTCCTCCGCCACGGCCCGGCAATTCTGCGCCTTTTGCCGCCTTCTGGCATATCGTATACGGTATCCACATGCCGCATGACTGGTATACCGAATCCACTGTGGTTGCGGCCGATCGCTGAGGGTACAAACGCTCTTGGAACTACACGCATTCCTCCCTGTAGATTCCCCCACCTGACGGCTCCGCGGCTTCCTGCCAGCGGAGCCTTCTTTTTTCCGCCCGCAAAATTTGCCCGACTGTGGAATTTGCCCTGCGGCAAATTGGTATACCGTACACCAGACAGTTTCACCGCACTTCCTGTGTGTGTATGTTGGCTGGGTCAACGAATCAGGCAAACGGAGGAAAGCCATGAAAGCTGCGGACATCATGACCCGTCAGGTGGTCACCATCGGTCCCGACGCCACGGTGACCGAAGCCGCAAAGCGCATGCTGGAGAACCGGATCAGCGGCCTGCCCGTCTGCGATTCGAACGGGCGCCTGCTCGGCGTCATCAGCGAGGGCGACCTGCTGCGCCGGACGGAGACCGGCACGGTGCGCCGGGCCTCCTGGTGGCTCGCCATGTTCGCGGGCGCGCCGAACCAGGCCGCCGACTACACCAAGTCCCACGGCCGCCACGTGCGCGACGCGATGACCGAGTCGCTGATCTCCGTCACGGAGGAGACCCCGCTCGACGAGGTGGTCCGCCTGATGGAGGGCAACCGCATCAAGCGCGTTCCGGTGCTGAACAACGGCAAGCTGGTCGGCATCGTCAGCCGCGCCAACCTGCTGCACGTCCTCGCCAGCATCGCGCCGGACGTCTCCCCGGCCGCCGCGGACGACCGCGTCGTGCGCGACCGGCTTTTGGAGACTCTGCGGGCGCAGCCCTGGGCGCCGGAGATCAGCGAAAACATCGTGGTGCGCAATGGCGTCGTGCATCTCTGGGGCAGCGTGCGCACCGAGGCGCAGCGTGACGCCATTCGCGTCGCCGCCGAGAACACCCCCGGCGTCACCCGCGTGGAAAATCACCTGATCATCGTGGATCATGTCGCCGAAGGCGCGGTCGGCTTCTGAGCCAATCGCCGATGCGGCTGCAAAAAAGCCCCTTCCCGGTTCGTCCGGGAAGGGGCTTTTCCTTTCAGCAGACCTTTACTCGGTGGCCTTCACGACCTCTTCGGTGACCTTCTTGGCGTCGCCGAACAGCATCATGGTGTTGGGGCGGAAGAACAGCTCGTTCTCGACGCCGGCGTAGCCGGCGGCCATGCCGCGCTTGATGAAGAACACCGTCTTGGCCTTCTCGACGTCGAGGATCGGCATGCCGTAGATCGGCGACTGCGGATCGGTCTTGGCCGCCGGGTTGGTTACGTCGTTGGCGCCGATCACGAAGGCCACGTCCGCCGTGCCGAAGTCGCGGTTGATGTCCTCCAGCTCGAACACCTCGTCGTAGGGCACGTTGGCCTCGGCCAGCAGCACATTCATGTGCCCCGGCATGCGCCCCGCCACCGGATGGATGGCGTACTTGACCTCGACGCCCTCCTTCTTCAGCAGGTCGGCCATCTCGCGCAGCGCGTGCTGCGCCTGGGCCACCGCCATGCCGTAGCCCGGGACGATGATCACCGACTGGGCGTTCTTCATGATGTAGGCCGCGTCCTCCGGCGAGCCGGCCTTGACCGTGCCGCGCTCACCGCCGCCGGCCGCCGACGACGACGCCCCGCTGTCGCCGCCGAAGCCGCCCAGGATGACGTTGAAGATCGAGCGGTTCATGCCCTTGCACATGATGTAGGACAGGATGGCGCCCGACGAGCCGACCAGCGCGCCCGTGACGATCAGCAGGTTGTTCTGCAGCGTGAAGCCGATGCCCGCCGCCGCCCAGCCCGAGTAGCTGTTCAGCATCGAGATCACCACCGGCATGTCGGCGCCGCCGATCGGCAGGATCAGCAGCAGGCCGAGCGCCAGCGACACGGCGACGATCAGCCACATCGGGGCATCGGCGTTGCTCTGCACCAGCCAGACGATGAGGAGGATGGTGAGGATGCCGAGGCCGGCGTTGAGGTGGTGCTGGAAGGGGAAGACCAGCGGCTTGCCGGTGACCAGGCCCTGCAGCTTGGCAAACGCGACGATCGAACCGGTGAAGGTGATGGCGCCGATGGCGGTGCCCAGCGCCATCTCGACCAGCGAGCCCTTGGCGATGGCGCCGGGGACGCCGATGCCGTAGGCCTCGGGCGAGTAGAAGGCCGACAGCGCCACGAACACCGCGGCCAGACCGACCAGCGAGTGGAAGGCGGCGACGAGCTGCGGCAGGGCGGTCATCTCGATCTTCTTGGCGATGACGTAGCCGATGCCGCCGCCGATGGCGATGCCGAGCACGATCATCCAGTAGGACTGGACGATGGGCAGGGCCAGCGTGGTCAGCACGGCGATGGTCATGCCGGCCATGCCGAAGAAGTTGCCCTGGCGGGAGGTCTCCGGGCTGGACAGGCCGCGCAGCGCCATGATGAAGCAGACCGAGGCGACCAGGTAGAGAAGGGCGGACAGGGTTTCCATGGTTACTTGCCCTTCTTCTTGAACATCGACAGCATGCGCTGGGTGACCAGGAAGCCGCCGAAGATGTTGACGCTGGCCAGGATGACGGCGAGGAAGCCCATGATCTTGGAGAAGCCGAACCCCGCGGGGCCGGCGGCGATCAGGGCGCCGACGATGATCACCGAGGACACCGCGTTGGTCACCGCCATCAGCGGCGAGTGCAGCGCCGGCGTCACCCGCCACACCACGTAGTAGCCCACGAAGCAGGCCAGGACGAACACCGTCAGGCCGGTGATGAAGAAGTTGCCGTGGCTCGCCGCGTCCAGGACGGGCGCCGGGATCGGCATCGCGTGGGTCATCTGGGCAACCTGGACCTGAAGCTCCGCCGTCTGGTTGGTCAGGGTGAGGAGCGAGTGGCGGAAGGCCTCAATCTGGCTCGCGGGATCGGGATGTTCCATGGAAGCCGCCTCCTCAGACGGTCTGGACTTCGCGGACCGCGTCCGCGAAGGCGGGATGGACGACCTGCCCATCGCGGGTGAGCGCGATGGCCTTCACGATCTCGTCGTCCCAGTTGAGGGCGATGCCCTTCTCCTTGTCGTGCAGCGACTGCAGCAGCGCGAGCAGGTTCTTGGCGTACAAGAGCGAGGCGCTCTCGGCGATGCGGCTGGGGTAGTTGGCGTGGCCGACGATCTTCACCCCGTTGTCGGTGACGACCACCTTGCCCAGCTCCGAGCCCTCGACGTTGCCGCCCTGCTCCACCGCCAGATCGATCAGCACCGAGCCCGGCTTCATCGAGGCGACATGCTCGCGCGTCACCAGGATCGGCGCCTTGCGCCCGGGGATCAGCGCGGTGGTGATGACGATGTCCTGCTTCTTGATGTGCTCGGCCACCAGCGCCGCCTGCTGGCGCTTGTAGTCGTCCGACATCTCCTTGGCGTAGCCGCCCGCGGTTTCCGCCTGCTTGAACTCGTCGTTCTCCACCGCGACGAAGCTGCCGCCAAGGCTCTGCACCTGCTCCTTGACCGCCGGGCGCACGTCGGTCGCCGAGACGATGGCGCCCAGCCGCTTGGCCGTGGCGATCGCCTGCAGGCCCGCCACACCGACGCCCATGATGAAGGCGCGCGCCGGCGGCACCGTGCCCGCCGCGGTCATCATCATCGGGTAGGCGCGGCCGTACTCGCTGGCGGCATCGACCACCGCCTTGTAGCCGGCGAGGTTGGCCTGCGAGGACAGCACGTCCATGACCTGGGCGCGGGTGATGCGCGGCATGAACTCCATGGCGAAGGCGTTCACCCCGGCCGCGGCGTAGGCCGCCACGTGGTCGCGGCTGTTGTAGGGGTTGAGGATGGCGAACAGCAGCGCGCCGCGCTTGATCAGCGCCAGCTCGTCGAGGTCCCCTTCCCCGGCCAGCAGCGGGCGCTGCACCTTCAGCACGATGTCGGCGTCGGCCAGCGCCGACGCGGCGTCCGGCGCGATCTCGGCGCCGGCGTCCTGGTACACCCGGTCCGGCAGGTTCGAGCCCAGTCCGGCGCCGGTCTCCACGACCACTTCCAGGCTGAGGGCTTTGAGTTTCTTGACCGTCTCCGGAGACGCCGCGACGCGATTCTCGCCCGCGCGCCGCTCCCTGGGTATGGCGATTTTCATGGTTGTTGATTGCCTCCCAAAGCAATCGGCAGGACGAGGCGTCAGCGCTCCGACCTCGACGGCGGGCGGCCTCGGCGGGCGGCCCGCCGGTCAAATTCTCGAATGATGTCGGTGCCGGTCCGCGACGAGGCGTGGTCCGGCGTCAGGCCCGCAGGGCGGCGGAGCGGTCACCCGGGATGGATGCGGGTGACCGCCTCCGGATCACCGCCGCCGTCACGGGAAGGCTGCCCCAGGCACTGCCCAAGGCGCCGCCGTTCGTCACTGGGCCGCGGCGACGGGATAGCTGACGACCTCGCCCGCCCCGGCGTCCGGCGGGGCGGCGTCGAGTTGCGCCTTGATGAGATCGCGCACGCTGACCACGCCGACCAGCGAGACGCCGTCCAGAACGGGGACGTGACGAATGGTGTGCTCGTCCATCAGCTGGAGCACGTGGCGGACGGAATCGCCCGGCGCGCAGCAGACGGGATGGTGGCTCATCACCGCCGTGACCGGCAGGGACAGGATGCCCGGCCCGCGGTCGGTCAGGCTGCGCACGATGTCGCGTTCGGAAATCACCCCGACGACCGTGTTGCCTTCGGTCCGGCAGACGTCCTTGACCACCAGCGCGCCGGTGTTTTCGGCCTTCAGAAGACGCAACGCCGTTTCCACGGTTTCGTTGATGCGCACCGTGCCGATGCGCGTCCCCTTCCGGCGGAGAATGTCTTCAACCCTCATGACGCTCCTCCTGTGAAGCGATTGTCCGGCCCCTCGGCGTTGCTTCGCTGCGTCGTTGGGGGCGTTGGTTTCTGTGTGCGGGGCCGGACGGTGTCCGCCCTACTGGGCGGCGACCGCGGGGGCGGCCTCGGACGATGCCCGCTGCGGGCGGGTGTAGCAGTCGGCGATCTCGCCGCGCTGGCGGACGAGCGCCAGGACCACGTCGATGGTCGGGGTCGCCACGCCGACCATGCGGCCCATCTCCTGGACCACCGACAGCAGGGCGTCGATCTCCATCGGACGGCCGCGCTCCAGATCCTGGAGCATCGAGGTCTTGTGCGCGCCGACCGCGCCGGCACCGTTGATGCGGCGCTCGACATCCACACGGAAATGGACGCCGAGACGGTCGCCGATCTCCTTGGCCTCCAGCATCATCGACTTGGCGACGGCGCGGGTTTCCGGATCGGAGCAGATGACGTCCAGCGTGGCGTGGGTGAGCGCGCTGATCGGGTTGAAGCAGAGGTTGCCCCACAGCTTCAGCCAGATCTCGTCGCGGATGCGGTCGAGCACCGGGGCGCGCAGGCCCCCGGCCTCCATGGCGGCGCTGAGCTTCTTCACGCGGTCGGACTGGCTGCCGTCCGGCTCGCCCAGCGAGAACTTGTCGCCGTAGATGTGCTGAATGACGCCGGGTTCGACGACTTCGGTCGCGGGGTAGACGACGCAGCCGATGGCGCGCTCCGGGCTCAGGCCGTTCCACTGGATGCCGCCCGGATCGACGGTGTCGAGCACGCGGCCTTCGAACTCGCCGCCGTTCTTGTAGAAGTACCAGTAGGGGATGCCGTTGACCGCGGTGACCACGGCGGTGTCCTTGCCGAGCAGCGGCTGGATGGCGTTGACGACGCTGGGAACGGAGTGGGCCTTCAGACCGATGATGACGTAGTCCTGCGGGCCGAGTTCCGCCGCATTGTCGGTGCAGCGGGGGTGGACGACCGTTTCTTCCTCTCCGACGATCAGCTTCACGCCGTTCTCACGCATGGCCGTGAGATGGGCGCCACGCGCCACGAGGCTGACATCCGCGCCGGCCTGGTGGAGACGCACACCCAGATACCCGCCGATGGCCCCGGACCCAAAGATGCAGATCTTCATAACCCGTTTCCTCTCCCCCAATTATCGGCCACGCGCCGCGCAGCCTTTGCAGTAACCCCAATCAATCAGCACACCGAACAAATACGGAGTTTGGTATACCAGATACCAGATGTCAACTGGCAAAATAGACCCTGTCGAGGGAGGGGCATGATCCGGAATCGGGCGAGAATCCTGGGTTTTCCAACGAAAGTTCGAGCATGGAAAACCGGACGCCCGGCCCGTCCGGACGCCCGGCTCGCGGGTCCATCCGGTGCGCTGGATCAGGTGAGCGGCAGGACGAGTTGGAACGCCTTAACCGTCATGCGCTTGCGGTGATAGAAGCGGTGCGCGTCGCCGCGCTGGACGCCAGAGATGATTTCCATCTGGGCGCAGCCCTTTTCGCGGGCCTGACCGGCCAGCCAATCGAACAGCTTGTCGCCCAGACCGAAGGAACGGTGCTTCGGCGAGGTGACGAGGTCCTCAACATACATATAGCGACCGCGCGACAGCGTCTCGTGAACGCGGAAGCCGCCGCAGCCGGCCACCTCGCCGTCGATGCGCAGGAGCGCCATGTTGTAGCCGTCCTCCATCTGGCGGCGGATCTGGGCGGCGTAGGCGTCGGGGTCGGTCATGTGGGTGCGCAGTTCCTTCACCACCGCGTAGCTGTCGGCGATGTCGGCGTCGGTCTTCGCCAGGGTGATCTCGATGATGGGCTGGTCGGCAGCGTTCTGTTCGGCGATCCGCTGGTCCATCGTGCGTAACTCCCGTTTTTTTGTGTGTTCGAGGGACTCTGTTTGCCCCTCTGGTATTTGGTATACCAGATAATCCGTGCGGGAAGCAACTGCTCCCATGATGCACCTGCACAAAGACCTTCGAAAAGACCTCCCTATTGATGAGGGAGCCATGCCATGGCGGCACGGTCAGGCGCGCATCAGGGCCTGGAGATGGGCGGCGCACCCCTCGGCGAGCCCCACCATGTCGTAGCCACCCTCCAGCACCGTCACGACGCGGCCATCGCACAGCCGGTCCGCCGCTTCGACTAGCTTGCGCGTCGCCCATTCGAAATCCGGGCCGGTGAAGTTCAGCGACGCCAGAGGGTCGCGGGCGTGGGCGTCGAAGCCGGCGGAGATCAGGATCAGCTCCGGCTGGAACTCCTCCAGCGCGGGAAGGATGCGGCGCTCCATGGCTTGGCGGAACTCCACCGTTCCGGAGTGGGGTGGCAGCGGCGCGTTGACGATGTTGTCGGCGACTCCGGTCTCGCTCATCGAACCGGTGCCGGGATAGAGCGGCGACTGGTGGGTCGAGGCGAAGAACAGGTCGGCGTCGTCCCAGAACATCGCCTGGGTGCCGTTGCCGTGGTGCACGTCGTAATCGACCACGGCGACGCGGGTCAGGCCCCGCCGCTTGCGGGCGTGCTCGGCACCGACCGCCACGTTGTTGAAGACGCAGAAGCCCATGGCCCGGGCCGGCTCCGCGTGGTGGCCGCAGGGGCGGACGGCGCAGAAGGCGTTCTTCGCCGTCCCGTCCAGCACCGCGTCCACCGCCGCGCAGACCGCGCCGGCGGCCCGCAGGATCGCCGAGCGCGAGGTGGGGGACAGCACGGTGTCGGCGTCCAGCCGGACATGGCCGCTGTCCGGGACCGCGTTCAGCACGGCATCCACATAGGCCGGGTCATGCACCCAGCGCAGTTGCTCGACCTCCGCCTCCGGGGCCTCGAAGCGGGGCAGATCGCGGAATTCGTCGCGGTCCAGCACCTCCCACACCACGGCGATTCGCTCGGGACGCTCCGGGTGTCCCGGACCGGTGTCGTGCGCCAGGAAGTCCGGATGGGTGAAAATGGCGGTGGTCATCGAGTCTTCTCCTCCCCTGTACCGATGATCTGAAGCTGGTCGATCGCGCGACGGCGCGGAAGCGGCATGCCATCCCGAGTCGACGCGCTCTCTTGCCCTATATGTATACCGAATACCAGAATGGACCAAATCGCTTTGCTGACGAACCGTCAGCACCGCCACCGTCCAAGCGTAAGAACCCCCATCAGGACAAGGGCCATCAACGCTTCCGAAGGTGGTAGGCCACCCCTCGCACGCCGAGTCTGTTTGTTACGCTGACAAACAGCTTGCGCCGAAAACTGTATCTGGCATACCATATCTCTAATGCCAAAAACGCTCATCCCGGGAGCTTAAGCCGCCCACACCAAGCGGCCGGTTCCACGGTCAGGCCAAGGCGATGGAGACGACCCGGCACACCACGGGGACGCCTCCGGTCAAAGAACAAAAACAACCCGACTCAAAAAAGCAAAAGACCGCTTCGCAAAGAGATCGCTTCTAGGAGGAGAGAAATGCACCAAGCCCTCACGGAGGCCCCGAAGGGGCCCCTCGGTGGCCGCTGGTTCCAGCTCGTCATCGGCGTCATCTGCATGTCGATGATCGCGAACCTGCAGTATGGCTGGACTCTGTTCGTCGAGCCCATCGACCAGAAGCATGGCTGGGGCCGTGCGGCCATCCAGGTGGCCTTTACCATCTTCGTCGTCATGGAAACCTGGCTGGTTCCCGTCGAAGGCTGGTTCGTCGATAAGTTCGGCCCGCGTATCGTCGTCCTGATCGGCGGCGTGCTCTGCGCCGTGGCCTGGGCAGTCAACTCGGTGGCCGACTCGCTCGCCATGCTCTATCTGGGCGCGGCGCTGGGCGGCATCGGTGCCGGCGGCGTCTATGGCACCTGCGTGGGCAACGCGCTGAAGTGGTTCCCCGACCGCCGCGGCCTCGCCGCCGGCCTGACCGCCGCCGGTTTCGGCGCCGGCTCGGCCCTCACGGTCGTTCCCATCGCCAACATGATCCACTCCTCGGGCTACGAAGCCACCTTCATGACCTTCGGCATCGGCCAGGGCGCGGTGATCCTCGCGCTGGCGTGGTTCCTGGCGTCGCCGAAGAAGGGTCAGGTTCCGGAGGTCACCCGCTCGGCGGTGTCGCAGACCCGCGAGAGCTACACCCCGGTCCAGATGCTGAAGACCCCGGTCTTCTGGGTCATGTACGCCATGTTCGTGATGGTGGCGGCGGGCGGCCTGATGGCGACCGCGCAGCTCGGTCCGATCGCCAAGGACTTCCATCTGGACGGCGTGCCGGTCAGCATCATGGGCCTGACCCTGCCGGCGCTGACCTTCGCCCTGTCGATCGACCGCGTGCTGAACGGCGTCACCCGTCCCTTCTTCGGCTGGGTGTCCGACCATATCGGCCGCGAGAACACGATGTTCATCGCCTTCGCCCTGGAGTGCGTCGGTATCCTGGCGCTGAACCAGTGGGGCCACAACCCCGTCGCCTTCGTGATCCTGACGGGACTGGTGTTCTTCGCCTGGGGTGAGATCTACAGCCTGTTCCCGGCGCTGTGCGGCGACTCCTTCGGTTCGAAGTTCGCCACCACCAACGCCGGCCTGCTGTACACCGCCAAGGGCACCGCGTCGCTGGTCGTTCCCTTCGCCAACGTGGCGGTCGCCTCGACCGGCAGCTGGCAGGCGGTGTTCTTCTTCGCCGCCGCGGTCAACGGCATCGCCGCCCTGCTGGCCATCTTCGTCCTGAAGCCGATGCGCGCCCGCCAGATCAACGAGAGCCTCCCGGCCTCGAAGCTGGCGGCGGAGCCGGCCCAGTAAGGCACCGCAACGCACCATCAGCACCCGAACGCGATCGGGCCGGGAGATTTCCCGGCCCGATCTGCTTGTGGGGAAAAAGGTTCTTGGGAAAGGGTCAGAGCCCGCGGGGGAACGACGCCCAGGACGGGCCGCCCTCGATCTCCTCCTGCGCCTTGCGCGCCTTCTTCACCCGGCGGAGATGCCGGGGCGACCAGGGATCGCGGACCGGCATGCCGGCGGTGGCGACCTCGGCGGACAGAATCCGCGCCACGATGATGGCGAAGCCCGACAGCAGCATGGACAGAAGAACGATGGCGAGCATGCTTCGATTCCCGGATGAGCCACACGCGGACTCAGGCATGCCTGATTCCGCAATGCAGCATACATAGGCCGTTCGGCCAGGGGAATCGAGTCCGCCACCGCAAGCGCGGCGCTTCGCCGCGCTAAAGCATCTCCAGCGGGCGTGGCCCGCGCGGCGGCGGGAAGGCCCGGTCGAGGTCCGCGAGGTCCTGCTCGTCGAGCCGCAGGTCGGCGGCGGCCCGGTTATCGCGGACATGCACGGGGTCCGACGCCTTGGGGATGGCAATCACCCCATCCTGGCGGAGCAACCACGCCAGCCCGACCTGGGCCGGGGTCGCACCGTGCCGGTCGGCGACGCGGCGAAGCTCCGGGTGGTGCAGCATCCGCCCCTGCTCGATGGGCGAGTAGGCCATGATCGGGATGCCCCGACCGCGGCACCAGGGCTGCAGGTCGTACTCGATGCCGCGTCGCGTCAGGTTGTAGAGGAGCTGGTTGGTCTGCACCCCCTCCCCGCCCGGCGTGCCGACCAACTCCTCCATATCCTGGAGATCCAGGTTGCTGACACCCCATTGGCCGATCTTGCCGTCGCGCATCAGCGTGTCGAAAGCCGCGATGGTTTCGGAGAAGTCGTGGCTGCCGCGCCAATGCAGCAGATAGAGATCAATGCGCTCGGTGCGCAGACGCTTCAGGCTGCGTTCGCAGGCCGCGATGGTGCCGCGACGGCTGGCATTCATCGGCAGCACCTTGCTGACCAGGAACACCTCGTCGCGGCGCCCGGCGATGGCCTCGCCGACCACCTCCTCCGCCCCTCCGTCGGCGTACATCTCCGCCGTGTCGATCAGCGTCATGCCGAGGTCGAGGCCGAGCCGCAGCGCTGCCGCCTCCCGCGTGCGGTCGCGGCTGTCCTCGCCCATGTACCAGGTGCCCTGGCCGAGCACCGGAACGGCGGTTCCCGAAGGAAGGCGTGTCGTCGGAATGGTCATGGATGTCTCCCGTTCCCTTGGCCCCGTCGAAGGGCGTGAGGAACGTTAGTCCACAGGACAAACCCTGGAAACCACTCCCTGACGCTATTTCAGCGGGTGGGAGAGGCCGGCGAAGGCGTCACGCCAAACGGATCGCCCGCCGGGCCCGCAGGACACCTCGATAAGCCAGCCTTGAGTGTGGACCGAGGCCGATGGTGCGGATGAACAGCGCCATGCGCGCCTTCGTTCGGCCAGTCGTCAGCCGTTCTTGCGCTTGGCACCGCCGAGCAGGCCTTGCAGGGACATGCGGGCCTGCCGACCCGACCCGGGACGTGCGAATTCGCTGGAAATGCGACCGGACAGCTTATCGAGCCGCAACCTTCGGGGCTGTCGGATGGACAACCACCACGGCGCCGTCGCCCTGCCCGAATTTTTTAAGGCATCGAGAAGGTTTGCGCTGATACCATGCGGGACCAGGACCTTCCACAACCCGTCGCGTCCCCGTGTCCAGCATTCCGTCCCTTCCATCGCCGTCCAGCGCACCGTCCCTGTCGGGGATGGGCCGGATTCGGCAGATGCTGGCCAGCGAAGCCATGGCGGTGCAGCCAATCCGGCGCGTGCCGGGGGAACAGGAACGCCGGCGGTCCGACGACGTCTCAGCCACCGACGATGCGCTGAGAAGCGGAAAACAGACGGAGCTTGGCGGTGCGGACGGCAATCGCGCCGGTCGCGCCGGCTCTTCCAGCCGGTTCGCGCTGGACGATGCGGAGGCCGGCGGAGGGCCGGTGACCGGCGCATCGCCGCGCCTGCGCGCCACGCCCAACGCCGGCTTCATTGCGCAGAGCATCCATCAGGACGCCATGGGCAGCGGCCTGCACATCGAACCCTGGTCCGCCGCCATCACCGCTTACCGCAAGGCCGACGCCGCGGCCTATGCGGCCGGTGCGTCGGCGGGAATGTCCGTCTAGGCGGCGGCCCCTTGATGGTCGATCAGGACGACGAATCCTCGCCGTAGATCTGCTCCTGCTGGTAGGCGGTCAGGCCCACGCGCTGGATCAGGTCGAGCTGGGTTTCCAGCCAGTCGATATGCTCCTCGGTGTCCTCCAGAATCTCCCGGAAGATCTCGCGGCTCTGATAGTCGCGCACCGCATCGCAGTCGGCGATCGCCTCCAGCAGATTGCCACGGTTGTGGCTTTCGATGCCCAGGTCGGCGGTGAACATCTCCGGCAGATCCTCGCCGATCTTCAGCTTGTGCAGGTCCTGGAGGTTGGGAAGACCTTCCAGGAACAGGATGCGCTCGATCAGCTTGTCGGCGTGCTTCATCTCACCGATGGATTCCTCGTAGACCTTGCCCGCCAGCCGGTGCAGGCCCCAGTTCTTCAACATGCGGGCGTGCAGGAAATACTGGTTGATGGCGGTCAGCTCGTTCGTCAGAATCGTGTTGAGGTGCCGGATAACCTTCGGATCACCTTTCATCTACCCCTCCGTCTTGATTGGCCGCGCGGAATCGCGCGCGGCGCGCTGTTCTTTTGCCCGACGACTGCCGCCAAGTGTAAGCCAATAGCGCAGGATCGCAATCGGCTTCCGGTTCGGCTGGCTTCAGGGCCGCTCGCCGCGGACCGCCTCGGCCAGCCGACGCACCCTTTCATCGTCGGCCATCGCTTCCACCGGCACGCCCAGGCGGCGGCGCCAGTTGGGGTGCTGGTCCACGGTGCCCGGCAGGTTCGGCTGCTCCACCTCGCCAACCGCGTCCTCGATCTGCACCATGGCGATGCGCCCCGGCGAGCGGGCGAGGTAGCGGTGAACCGCCTCCATCAGTTCGCGCGAGAAGGGTTGCGATCCCTCGTTGTTCGGGTAGCGGACCGGGCGCAACCCTTCCCGCTCCAGCGCCTGAAGCATCCACCAGCGGTCCACGCCGCGGTCCCAAACGTCCTTGTTCCGCGCCGCCTCGTCGGGGTAGAGGTCCAGCCGGGCCCGCCAGTCGAGGTCGCGGTTGGTCCAGAAGCCCTTGAAAGTGGCAAGGTCGTGGGTGGTCACCGTGACCATGGCCCCCGCGGGATACTCCTCCGGCGCCTTGAACCCGCCGTCGGCGCTGCGCTCGAAATACAGCACGCGGTAGCTGAGGATGCCGGCCCTCTCCAGCGCCGGGCGGAAGCCTTCCGGCACGGTGCCGAGATCCTCGCCGATGACGATGCAACGGTTGCGCCGGCTTTCCAGCGCGATGATCCGCAGCAGGTCCTCGAACGGGTATTCGACATAGGCACCGTCGCTGCCGTCCGCCGGAATCCAGAACAGGTGCTGCAGCGCCATCACGTGGTCGATGCGCAGCGCCCCGGCGTGGCGCATGTTGGCGCGCAGCATGGCGATGAAGCTACCATAGGCGGATTCGCGCAAGCCCACCGGCGACAGCGGGGCGAGGCCCCAGTTCTGCCCTTTCATGTTGAACTGGTCCGGCGGCGCGCCGACGTTGGCCCCCTGCACCAGGATGTCCGATTCGCCCCAGGCCGCCGCCCCGCCGGGATGCGCCGCCACGGCGAGGTCGCGGTAGAAGCCGATGGGCAGCCCGGCCAAGCGCCCGCGCTCCGCCGCCGTGCCCAGCTGGCGGTCGGCCTCCCATTGCAGATACTCGAAGAACTCCACCCGCTCGGCCTGCTCGGCGGTGAAGGCCTGCACTTCGGGGCTGTCCGGGATCTGGAAGGCCGGCGGCCAGCTCCGCCACATCCACTGCGATGGGTCGCGGCGGTAGAAATGCTCGTGCAGCGCCTCGAACACGGCGTGGCGGCGCAGCGGCTCGCCCATCTCGCGCCGGAACGTCTCGAACGCTTCGCGCCGCGCATCGCTCTCGCCCAGCGCCCGGAAGGTCGCGTGCAGCGCCTCCAGGACCGGCATCTTCAGGGCGGAGACGGCGGGATAGTCCACCAGCTCCGTCGCCCGCGCGGCGGCCAGCCGCTGCCGGAACTCCTCCGACGCGATGAGGGCCTGCGCCTGCGGCGTGGCCGCTAGTTCGGGCACCCGCTCCACGTCGATGTAGAGGATGTTGAGGAAGGTCCGGCTGCTCGGCGAATAGGGGCCGATGTGGTTGGGGTCGGCCGGGAACAGCGCGTGCAGCGGATTCAGCCCGACCAGCCCGGCCCCGAGCCCCGCCGCCGTCTCGGCGAAGCGCCCGAGGTCGTCGAAATCGCCGATGCCCCAGTCGTCACCGCTCTTCAGCGCGTAGAGCTGCAGCCCGATCCCCCAGGTCCGCCCGCCGGGGACCACGTCCTCCACCGTCAGACAGCGCTGTGGCGCGACGATCAGCACCGTGCCGCCCTCCAGCGTCCCGTCCATGCCCTGGGGCCGGATCACCACCGACAAACGGTGATAGCCAAGCGGCAGGGTCGGAGGCAGGCGGGTGGACACCATCCGCCGCTCGTAAGCCACACCGTCGAGCACCCGCTGCTCGGCCAGCGGCAGGTTGCCGACGCGCAGCGAGGCGCGGTGGGCGAGCCCGCCCTCCTCGGTCAGCGTCCAGGTCAGCTCGGCGTCCTCCAGCCCGGCTGGAACAGCCAGGGCGAGGCTGAGGGGAGCACCCTCGTCGATCACCAGCACGGGGGGCAGCATGCGCCGCCACGCCCGGTCCTCCACCGCGTGCAGGCTCGCCGCCAGTTCCTCGCCACTGCCGGCGGGATAGCCCATGGCGGCGGACAGAGCGCGCTTCGTCGCGTCGGAGGTCTCGCGCCGGTTGCCCCAGATGTCATGGTAGAAGGGCTCGATGCCAAGCCGTTCGGCAAGCCGGTCGAGATCGCTCATTCAGGGGTCCCCGCGGTTATCGGTCGTGGCGTCTTGGTCGCGTCATTCTGGCCGCAAACGGCCTGCGCGCGAGCATTGCGCGTCGGGCCGATTCCGTCCAGCCCCGAACATTCGAATTTTCATACTGACCGCAACGCTTTCGCGTGCGGTGATGGGGCAAGGGTGACAACGCGCCGCAACCCTGGATGATCCCGACTTCGCCTTCAGCGGCGGCCCCTTCGCCGGCTCATCCTTCCACAGCCTCTTTCGGGGCATTTCCGCCGGCCGCCGACACCGCCACGGCCGCCCGAGCCGCCTCCGCCTTGGCCTGCGCCATCTGCTCCAGGCGGGAGCGGTAGCCGGTCACGGCGACGGCAACCTCCGCCATCATCGCGTCGAGCGGGCGGGCCGTGTCCACCGCCTGCATCAGGTCGCGGGCGAGCGTGCGCACGCTCTCCACCTCCTCCGTCGCGACGGCGCCCGATTCGGCCTGGAGGCGCAGGCGCTCCGCCATCATCTTCAGGGACTTGGCGACGGACTCCGCCGGCCCCGGCTCACCCAGATCGTCGAGGCGGCGCAACAGGTCGTCGAGGAAGGCCGGGACGCGGGCCAGATGCTCCACCGCCATGCGCTCCAGGGGGCGGGCGGTCAGGCCGGTGGCGGCGAACTCGATCAGGAAGGCGACCTGGACGCTGATGCGCAGCAGCTTCTGTTCGTTGACGAAGTGGTTGGCCTCGGCCATGAGCTGCCGGGCGTTGATGTGGGCCCAGCGGTTGGTGGCCTTCAGCCGCAGCGTGTTCGGCGCGTCGAGCAGCGGCACCTGGGCGCCCTCGCGCGGCGACTTGCGCCGGTCGGGGCCGGTGTAGTCGGCGGTCACCACGAATTTCTTGCGCGATTCGATCAGGGCGGCCAACCGCTCCTGCACCTGCTTTGGCGAAACCGGCTTCACCAGCAGATCGTCGGCCCCGGCATTGGTGACGCGCATGACCAGAAGCGGCGTCGGCTGCCACGTCGTGGCGACGATGCAGGTGTAGGGGTTGCGGGTGTCCGGCTCGTTGCGCAGGCGGCGGATGAGGCGCAGCGCCTCCGCCTCCTCCCCATCGATGTCCAGCAGGATCAGGTCGGGGGTGGCCGCCGCCGCCATGTCCGCTGCATCCCGGACCGAACCGTAGGTCTCCGCCCGCTTCATCCCCAGCCGCGCCAGCACCTCGCGCAGGACGCGCTGGGTGTTGGACTGCGTGTCGATGATGGCGGCATCAACCAGGGAGAAGTCGTAATCGGGCATGCGTCGATTCCGCGGAAACCGGAGGTGGAAGGGGCACCCCAGGCCAGGACGTTAGCACAGGCGGAAAATGCCGCCTATTGACCCGCATCAACGACCGGGCGATTCGACCTGCACGAACACCAGCGCCGTCCGCCCGTCCACCGGCATCGTCCGCCCGGCGAGTTGCATCCGGCCGTCGCCGGCCCCGTCCGCCACGCGGGTGTCGAGCACGCAGCGCCAGCCGCGCGCGTCGGGAACCTCGGGCAGGGTGACGTTGACCGTGTCGGTGTGGGCGTTCAGCACGATCAGCAGCACCCCGTCGTCCTGCGGCGCCCCGTCCACTCCGGTGTAGCTTCCGGCATGGCCGTTGAGCAGCAGCATGATGCAGCGCGCGTGGCTGTTGCGCCAATCCTCCGCCGACTTCTCCACCCCTTGCGGCGTGTACCAGACGATGTCCTTCAAACCGTCCGCGGAGGTGCGGCGGCCGTGCAGGAACACCGGACGGCGCAGCACCGGATGGGCCTTGCGCAGCGCGATCAGCCGCTTGACGAAGGCCAGCATCGGCCCGCCCTCGCCCTTCAGCCGCGCCCAGTCGAGCCAGGAGGTCTCGTTGTCCTGGCAATAGGCGTTGTTGTTGCCCTTCTGGCTGTGGCCGATCTCGTCGCCGGCCAGCATCATCGGCGTGCCCTGGGACAGGAACAGGGTGGCCAGCAGGTTGCGCTTCTGCCTCGCGCGGGCCTCGCGGATCGCCGGGTCGTCGGTCTCCCCTTCCACCCCGTGGTTCCAGGAATGGTTGGCGGAATGGCCGTCGCGGTTGTCCTCGCCGTTGGCCCAATTGTGCTTGTCGTTGTAGGAAACGAGGTCGTGCAGGGTGAAGCCGTCATGCGCCGTGACGAAGTTCACCGACGACCAGGGCCGCCGACCGCGCTTCTCGAACAGGTCCGACGAGCCGGCGACGCGCCCGGCCAGTTCCGGCAGCATGCCGTCGTCGCCGCGCCAGTAGCGGCGCACGGTATCGCGGTAGCGGTCGTTCCACTCCGCCCAGCCCGGCGGGAAGTTGCCGACCTGATAGCCGCCGGGACCGACGTCCCACGGCTCGGCGATCAGCTTCACGTCGGCCAGAGCCGGGTCCTGCCGCACGGCGTCGAGGAAGCCCGAACCGGGGTCGAACCCATAGGGCTCCCGCGCCAGCACGGTGGCGAGGTCGAAGCGGAAGCCGTCGACATGCATCTCCGTCACCCAGTAGCGCAAGGAGTCCATGACCATCTGGAGCACGCGCGGGTGGCTGAGATTCAGGGTGTTCCCGGTGCCGGTGTCGTTGATGTAGAAGCGCGGGTTGTCGGGCAGCAGCCGGTAATAGCTGAGATTGTCGATGCCCTTGAAGGACAGGGTGGGGCCGAGATGGTTGCCCTCGCCCGTGTGGTTGTAGACCACGTCGAGGATGACCTCGATCCCCGCCTCGTGCAGGCGGGCGACCATGGTCTTGAACTCCGACAGCACGCCGGTGGTCATGTAGCGCGGCTCGGGCGCGAAGAAGCCGACACTGTTGTAGCCCCAGTAGTTGCGCAGGCCCTGCCCGACCAGATGCCGGTCGTCGGCGAAGGACTGCACCGGCAGGAACTCCACCGAGGTGATCCCCAGCGCCTTGAGATAGTCGATGACCGCGTGAGTGGACATGCCCGCGAAGGTGCCGCGCAGCGGGGCCGGCACCTCCGGGTGGCGCATGGTGAAGCCGCCGACATGCGTCTCGTAGATCACCGTGTCCGACCAGGGGACCGCCGGATGCCGGTCGTGGCCCCAGGTGAAGGCGCGGTCGACCACGCGGCACTTCGGCATGCCGCGCGCGTTGTCGCGCCGGTCGAAGGACAAATCCTCGCGCGTCGAGCCGACGCGGTAGCCGTAATGGGCGTCCGACCAGCGGAACGGCCCGAACAGCGCCTTGGCGTAGGGGTCGAGCAGCAGCTTGTTCGGGTTGAAGCGGTGCCCCGCCGCGGGTTCGTAGGGGCCATGGACGCGGTAGCCGTAGAGCAGGCCGGGCCGGGCCTCCGGCAGATAGCCGTGCCAGACCTCGTCGGTGTGCTCCGGCAGGACGACCCGCTCGACCTCGCGTTGGCCGGTCTGGTCGAACAGGCACAGCTCGACCTTCTCGGCGTGGGCGGAGAACAAGGCGAAGTTGACCCCGAACCCGTCCCAGTTCGCCCCCAGCGGATAGGGCTTGCCGGGCCAGACGGCGGTGCGCGTGGCGGTGGAGATGGACATCAGGGCAGACTCACCACGGGCACGGACATCGGGCGGAACCGCAAGCGGCTTGCGCCAGGCGCGGCAGGTGACCTAGCCGAAGCGGATAGCCACCTGCTGCAATAAAGGAGCGACGCGCCGGTCGCGTCAAGTGCGGAACGCCGCTCGTCCCTTCTCCCATTGGTCGAAGCGAGCCCCCTTACCCCGCCTTCCGCTCCAGCACCAGCGTGCCCAGCGGCGGCAGGGTCAGGGTGATGGAGTGCGGACGGCCATGCCACTCCGTCTCCTCGCTCTCCACGCCGCCGGCGTTGCCGACGCCGCTGCCGCCATACTCCGGGGCGTCGGTGTTCAGCACCTCCTCGTAGCGGCCCGGCAGGGTGACGCCGACGCGGTAGCCGTCGCGCGGCATCGGGGTGAAGTTGCAGACCACGACCACATGGTGCTCCGGGTCCTCCCCGCTCTTGCGCAGGAAGGCGAGGACGGAGTTGTCACTGTCGTTGGCCTCGATCCACTCGAAGCCCGCCGGGTCGCAATCGGTCTGGTGCAGCGGCTTCAGCCCGCGGTACAGGCCGTTCAGGTCGCGCACCAGCGCGTGCAGCCCCTGGTGCAGCGGCTCCTCCAGCAGGTGCCAGTCCAGGCTGCGCGCCTCGCTCCATTCGCGCCACTGGCCGAACTCGCCGCCCATGAACAGCAGCTTCTTGCCGGGATGGGCGAACATGAAGCCGTAATAGGCGCGCAGATTGGCGAACTTCTGCCAGTCGTCGCCCGGCATCTTGTTGATGAGCGAGCCCTTGCCGTGCACCACCTCGTCGTGGCTGAGCGGCAGGACGAAGTTTTCCGAG
The DNA here is from genome assembly GCF_042657465.1 of Azospirillum himalayense. Lineage (NCBI taxonomy): Bacteria > Pseudomonadati > Pseudomonadota > Alphaproteobacteria > Rhodospirillales > Azospirillaceae > Azospirillum > Azospirillum himalayense. The sequence goes on from NZ_JBHSLC010000118.1 coordinate 19,613, forward strand.
AACTGGTAGATCAGGCCGAAGGTGAGCTGGTGGTGGTGGTAACGGCGGTGGATGGGGTCCTTCGCCATGTACTCCAGCGTGTCGTGCATCCAGCCCATGTTCCACTTGTAGCCGAAGCCCAGCCCGCCGAGATAGACGGGCCGCGACACCGCCGGCCAAGCCGTGGATTCCTCAGCCACCGTCATGATCCCCTGATGATGGCCGTAGGTCAGCTCGTTCATCCGCTTGAGGAAGGCGATGGATTCCAGGTTCTCGCGCCCGCCGAAGCGGTTGGGAACCCACTCGCCGGCCTTGCGGCTGTAATCGAGGTAGAGCATGGAGGCCACGGCGTCGACCCGCAGCCCGTCCAGCCGGTAATGCTCCAGCCAGAACAGCGCGTTGCCGAGCAGGAAGTTCTGCACCTCCGTCCGGCCGAAATTGTAGATCAGCGTGTTCCAGTCCTGATGATAGCCCTGGCGCGGGTCGGCGTGCTCGTAGAGGTGCGTGCCGTCGAACCAGCCCAGCCCGTGCGGGTCGGTCGGGAAATGGCCGGGCACCCAGTCGAGCAGAAGCCCGATCCCCGCCGCGTGGCAGGCGTCGACGAAATACTTGAAGTCCTCCGGCGTGCCGTGGCGGCTGGTCGGCGCGTACATGCCGATCGGCTGGTAGCCCCAGGAGCCGTCGAAGGGATGCTCGGTGATCGGCAGCAGCTCGATGTGGGTGAAGCCGAGATCCTTCACATAGGGAACCAGCCGGTCGGCCAGTTCGCGGTAGGTGAGGAAGCGGTCGCCCTCCTCCGGCACCCGCGCCCAGGAGCCGAGATGGACCTCGTAGATGGAAATCGGCGCGGTCAGGTCGGCGCTGGCGGAGCGGGTCCGCTGCCACTCGGCGTCCTGCCAGTCGTAAGACGGCAGCCCGTGCACGACGGAGGCGGTCTGGGGACGGAACTCGGCCTGGAAGGCGTAGGGGTCGGACTTCAGCGGCAGCAGGTCGCCGCCGGCCCCCTTGATCTCGAACTTGTAGCGCTGGCCGACGGTGGCGTGGGGCACGAAGATCTCCCACACGCCGGCTTCCGTCCGCTTGCGCATGGGCAGGCGACGCCCGTCCCAGTCGCAGAAATCGCCGACGACGCTGACCCGCCGGGCGTTGGGCGCCCAGACGGCGAAGGCCACGCCGGCCACCCCGTCGATCTCCCGCGGGTGGGCGCCCAGCCGCTCGAAGCTCTTGAGGTGCGTGCCCTCGGCGAGCAGATGGATGTCCAGTTCGCCCAGGACGGACCAGAAGCGGAAGGCGTCCTCGAACTCCACCGTCGCCAGCGGGAACTGGACGCGCAGGCGGTAACGGAAGGGCTCCTTGCGGTCGGGCAGGACGGCAAGGAAGAAGCCCTCGTCATGGACCTTGTCGGCCTCGCCCACCGGGTCGCCGGACGCGCTGTCGACCACCCACAGCTTCTCCGCGCCGGGGATGAAGGCGCGGACCTCGACGGGCTGGTCCTTGCCGGTCTGGTGCATGCCCAGGATCGCGAAGGGATCACCGTGGTCGGCGTGGACGATGGCCTCGATGCCGCCGCTCAACGGCGACGCGGCCTTCGGCGACGCTTCCTGCGCCTTGGCACGGTTTCCCGTTCGGATGTCGTTCGGCATCGGCTGACCTTCCCCTACCCTTGCTCGTTCTTGGGGTGTGAACATAGCGCCGGGGCGTTTGTCACACCACGCCCGCGGCGTCCTATGTCCCGTTTCGGGTTTCGCCTCAGGACTCGCCATCCAGAAGCCCCAGCACGCCCTTCACCGGAATGCCGATCCAGTTGGGCCGGTTGGCGGCCTCGTAGGCGATCTCGTACAGCGCCTTCTCCATCAGGAACAGCGCCAGCAGGCGGCGGTCCGTGGCGGTTCCGTCCGGCACGTCCGGGCAGGCCCCCATGGCGGCGCGGTAGGCCTCCAGGAAGCTCTGCATGCTGCGCCGTTCCCAATCGAGCGCCGCCTCCATCACGGCACCGGCTTCCTCCAGCACCCCCGTCTCGTCGATGCGGAACAGCGCCGCCCAGGTGGCGTAGTTGAAGGAGCGCAGCATCCCCGCCACATCGCGCAGCGGGCTGTGCTTGGCCCGGCGCTCCTCCAGCGACTTCGCCGGCTCGCCCTCGAAATCGATGATGTACCAGTCGTTCTGGGCGCGCAGCACCTGCCCCAGGTGATAGTCGCCGTGGATGCGCGTCTTGTCGCCCTGCGGCGGGGTGTCCGCCAGCTCGGCCAGACGGTTCATCACGTCGGCGCGGCGGGCCAGCAGGGATTCCGCCTGCTCGCGCACGGCGGGGGCAAGACGGTCCAGCGCGCCGGGCAGCGCGGCGAAGGCGGCCTCGGCCTGACGGCGGGCGGCCTCGCCCCAGCCCTTCAGGTCGTCGGCGGTGACCGGTTCGGGATCGAAGGCCGGGTCGCCGGTCCGCTTGGCCAGCGCGCAATGGAGTTCCGCCGTGCGTTGACCGAGCGTCGCCATCATGGCGGCGTGCATGCCGAAGGGTTCGCCCTCGGTCGGCTCCTCCGGGTCGTGGGCGAGGCCGAGACGGATGTCGTCCAGATCGCGCACCAGCGAATCGACGGTGCTGCTCCAGCCGTCACCCTGGTTTCGAACGTAGCCCTGGAGCACGAACAGCGCGGTCGGCGTGCCGTCCTCCGCCACATGCTCGACCGAGCCGAGCAGCGATGGCGTGTTCTGGAAGCCCGCCACCTCGGTCAGGAAGCGTCCGACCTCGATCTCCGGATGGGCGCCGGGGGTCAGGCGGCGGAACGCCTTCAGGACGGCTTGGCTGCCGACGAGGATGGAGCTGTTGCTCTGCTCCACGCCCAGACGGCGGATCTCGGTCTCGTCATCCACCGCGAGGTCGGCCATGCAGGCCGTGGGGGAGAAGCGCAGGTGTCCGCTCGACGCCGGAACCTCCCGCCCCTCGCGCAGGGCGGCCAGCAGACTGCGGGTGAAGGCGTCGGCCTGCATAGCGTCGTAGATGGCGCCGGTGCGCGGCCCGCGCCGGGCCTTGGCCAGCGTGAAGGGCAGCAGCGGCCAGCCGGTGTTGCCGGCGTTCTCCTCCCAGCTCATGGCGAGCGGCAGGAAGTAGGACTGGGGCTTGGCGCCGGTCAGGGAGACATCGGCCCGCACCATCATGAAGCCGTCGCCCGGCCCGTTGAGCCGCGCGAACATCGGGATGTGCGCGCTCTCGATCCGGCGGTCCTTGGCAGCGAACCAGCGCTGCTGCGGCAGGTAGGCCTGCAGGATGTCGCGCGCCAACTCCTCGCCGGCCCGGCCGCTGATCAGGCTCTGCCAGCCGTCGCGCACGACGATGGTCAGCAGGTCGGGCACCGGCTCCGGCATCGTCTCGTGCCAGGAGGGCAGCGCAGCCTCGGCGGCCAGCGCGAACCAGTAGAATCCGTAGGCGGGGATGGTCAGCAGATAAGGCAGATCGCCGACCGGCGGGAAGACCGTCCGGCCCAGCATCTCCACCGGCACGCGGCCGCGGAACTGTTTGAGGTCCAGCTCCACCGCCTGGGCGGAGCGGGAGAGATTCGCCACGCAGAGGATGACCTCGTCGCCCTCCTCCGTCGAATGGCAGCGCAGATACGCCAGCACCTTGCGGTTGCCCGGATAGAGAAGCTGGAAACGGCCGCGCCCGAAGGCCTTGTGCTGCTGGCGGACGGCGATCAGCCGCTTCATCCAGTTCAGCAGCGACGACGGGCTGCGCTGCTGCGCCTCGACGTTGATGGCCTGGAAACCGTAGATCGGGTCCTGGATGGCCGGCAGGTACAGCCGCGCCGGGTCGGCGCGGGAGAAGCCGCCGTTGCGGTCGGGCGACCACTGCATCGGCGTGCGCACGCCGTCGCGGTCGCCGAGATAGATGTTGTCGCCCATGCCGATCTCGTCGCCGTAATAGAGCACCGGCGTGCCCGGCATGGACAGCAGCAGGCTCTTCAGCAGCTCGATCTTGCGGCGGTCGTTCTGGAGCAGCGGGGCGAGGCGCCGCCGGATGCCCAGGTTGATCCGCATGCGCCGGTCGGCGGCGTAGAAGTCCCAGAGATAGTCCCGCTCGCGGTCGGTGACCATCTCCAGCGTCAGCTCGTCATGGTTGCGCAGGAAGATGGCCCACTGGCACTCGTCCGGGATGTCCGGGGTCTGGCGCATGATGTCGGCGATGGGGTGCCGGTCCTCCATGGCGACGGCCATGTAGATTCGCGGCATCAGCGGGAAGTGGAAGGCCATGTGGCATTCGTCCCCGCCCTTCTCCAGGTCGCCGAAATAGGGCAGCACGTCCTCCGGCCACTGGTTCGCCTCGGCCAGCAGCATGCGGTCGCCGTAGCCCTTGTCGATCTCCGTGCGGATCGCCTTCAGGACGTCGTGGGTTTCCGGCAGGTTCTCGTTGTTGGTGCCCTCGCGCTCCTTCAGGTAGGGCACGGCGTCGAGCCGCAGCCCGTCCACCCCCATGTCCAGCCAGAAGCGCATGACGTTCAGCACCTCCTGAAGGACCTTCGGGTTGTCGAAGTTCAGGTCGGGCTGGTGCGAATAGAAGCGGTGCCAGAAATAGGCCTGCGCCTCGGAATCCCAGGTCCAGTTGGACTTTTCCGTGTCGCAGAAGATGATGCGGGTGCCCTGGTACTTCTGGTCGGTGTCAGACCAGACGTAGAAATTGCGGTGGTTGGAACCCGGCTTGGCCTGACGGGCGCGCTGGAACCACGGGTGCTGGTCGGAAGTGTGGTTGATGACCAGTTCCGTGATGACGCGCAGGCCGCGGTCATGGCACTCGCGCAGGAACCGCTTGAAGTCCTGGAGATTGCCGTAGGACGGGTTGACCGCCTTGTAATCGGCGATGTCGTAGCCGTCGTCGCGCAGCGGCGAGGGGTAGAAGGGCAGCAGCCACAGCGTGGTGACGCCAAGCTCCTGGATGTAGTCGAGCTTCTGCGTCAGTCCGGCGATGTCGCCGATGCCGTCGTTGTCGGCGTCGAAGAACGCCTTGACGTGAAGCTGATAGATGACCGCGTCCTTGTACCAGAGCGTGTCGTTCCGATCGATCCGGCCATTGTCCGAGTTCTTCATACCGCCCCGTCGCTCCGCTGGTCTGGTGGAGCGGGGCCGCCGCACGGGCGGGGAATCCCGCGCCCATCCGGCAGCCGCGCCACATCATAAACCAGCTAGACTTGGGTCCGTTCCACGGCGAAGGCAACGTTGGACGTGAAACCTGCGATGGCGGACCCGCGTCGCGAGCACTGCCGGCGTCAGGCGTCGGCCAGCGCGGTGACGGAAAGCGGCTGGGTTTCCGTGCTGCTCCGGACGTCCACCGAGACGCCGCCGTTGACGTAGCCGGTCACCGTCTGGCGCAGCGCGTAGACCGTCTTGCCCAGTTCGGCGGTCATCGCCGCATCGTAGGTCGAACCGGGCACCGGCTGGGTGTAGTAGAAGACCGCCGGCGTGCTGTAGGAGGTCGGTGGGATTTCGGCCATCAGGATCGTCATGGTCGAGCTGTAGCGGCAGTCGGCCGGGATCTCGACCGTCTGGCTGACCGAGAGATCGTAGTAATTGGTGACCGAGGTCTCCTTCGTGCCGGTGTAGGTGTAGGACATGGAGAAGGTGCATCCGACCTCGACCTCGCCGGTCAGACCGATCCCGTAAGTGAAGCGCACCTCCTGGACATAGCCGATGGTGTAGGAATCGGTGACCGACAGAGTCAGCGATTGCGATTTCCCGCTGGTGACCGACACCGTGTCGGTGATCGTTGCCGCACCCTGGTTGGTTCCGGAGATGGAGCTGGAGATCGTGCTCGACGGGTTGGTGGGGACCGGCGAGGTGATCGTGAAGGGCTCGACCTCCGAATGGACCGGGGGCAGCAAATCCCAGCGCCACGAAGCTTCCTTGTCGACGAAGGAATAGCTGCGCAGGTCCGGAATGCCGTCCATGCTCAGCCAGCCGGCGACGGACATGGTTTCCCCGTCGCCCTGGCCGCCGTCGTACAGCGCCACCTGCTGGGCAGTCAGCCCGCCGAAATAGATCGACGCCGCCCGGTCGCAGATGTACCAGCCCGCCAGCGACAGCACCGTCGCCATCGGCCATTCGCACAGGAAGAAGGTGTTCCGGTTGTCGGCGTAGTTCAGCCCGTCGAACAGCTGGAAGACGCCGGTGTTCAGATCCACGGTGCGCCAGATGTAGGCGGACAAGCAGTCGTTGGCGCCGAGCTTCTCGACATCGACCGTTTGCGTCTTGCCGTTGCCGATCAGATCGACGCAACGCCCGCAGCCATTGAAGCTGTAGGGCTGGCCGGCGGGCGGGGTGGTCTTGTGCTCCAGAAGGGTCAGGACGACCCCCTCCGGCAGGTTGAAGGCGACCCAGGTGGTCCGGTCGTTGAGGTTGGTCCCGGCAAAGGAGCTCTGAACGCCTTCGATGGCGCCCGAGGTGGTGATGGTCAGGCTGTCGCTGCTCCAGTTCTGATCGGCGTACAGCTTCACCGTGCCCGACGGAAGGCTGGACGGATAGGCCACGGACGTGGTCGGCGGCAACAGATAAGGTGCAGTCATGGCGTTCCCTCGCGCTTGTTGAAACGCCCCAACCTCCGTGTGGCTTTGACGCGAACGCCAGCCACGCCGGTGCATTTCATGAATTCACGAATTGCATTCATTCATATTTATTGACGGAATGGTCGGGGTGATCGGCGAACAATACCGATGATAACTTCCAAAAATAAAACTGTTTTATTTGAATGCGTTTGCACTCAATGCTCTTCGCTTGAGCGTCATGCGTATGTGTTTTTCCAGCCCACGCCGTGGGCCGGACATAAGGAATGGAGCGCACGCGGTTCTTGCAACGATCAGACGGACGCCCGCTTCCGCTTGGCGCCCGGGGTCAGGCTGCGGTAGACGCCCTGATCCTCTTCGATGAAATGCGCGATCAGGCGGTGTTCGACCCAGTTGGTCAGTTCGTTGGGCGTGCAGAAGACGACACCGTACGGCCCTTCGAACCGCAGGGCCAGCAGCTCTTCGGTGATCTGCCGGTGCAGCCGCTTGTGCTTCTCGACGCCGGCGCTCTTGGCGTCGATCCAGAACTGTTCCTCGTCGGAGAAATGCTCCTCCGTGTACTTCACCAGGGCGGCGAAGGCGTTCTGGATGATCTTGTAACCCTGCCCCGCCGCGACCGCCATGTGCAGTAGCCCGGCCAGTTCCAGAAGGGTCCGGTGCTGCTCGTCGATGGACTCGTTTCCGACCGTGTATTCGGACTTCCACGGGAAGCGGGCGGATGGCTGCATGGGGGGCCTGCCGGCGAACGGCTGTGCTGAAGGTGTGGGGGACGCCGCAAGATAGCATCCCGAGCCGCCCGCCGGGGTCGGACAACTTGCCGCAAATCGAATCCCCGCCCAACGCAATAAATACAATTTTCAGCAAATTATTGCGAAAGCGTCGGGTCAGCCCATCACGGGTTTCGTCATGTAGGTCATGCCGCCGCCATAGGAGGCGAGCTTGGCCGCCAGCCCGGCCCCGCCGTCATAAGGCCGGAATCCCTGCGCGTCCCAGAAAGCCCGCGCTCCGGGCGTGGAGGTCAGGGCCAGCCAGCGGAAGCCCTGCCGCGCCGCCAGGGCGTCCATGCGCTCCAGCGCCGCCACGCCCAGCCCCAGCCCCCGCGCCGTCGGCAGCAGGGCGACATCGTGCAAATAGAGGCAGTCCGGCGATTCCGGCAGCGCGCCGAGCGGCGAATCGAGCGGCGGCGGAATGCCCAGACGCCCCGGATGCATGACGATGTAGCCGATGCTGGTCCCGTCGGTCGCCGCACCATTGATTTCCGCCATGGCGCAGCCATCCGGATAGAGGGCCAGACGCTCGGCGAAGACGGCACGGTCCTCCGGGTAATCGGGGTGCACGACCTCGGCGATGGCCATCACACGGTCCAGGTCTGTCGGTTCCATGGCGCGCCAGCCCGCCTTCATCCGCATTCTCCCGTCCTCCCCGCCCTTTCCAGCCTTCCAGCCCACCATCCGGGCGCGCTATGGTGGCCGTTCGCACACCAGCCGACCGGAGGACCACCCATGACCGACACCGCCGCGGCGAGCCTGCTGCCCAAGGTGCGGACCATCGCCCACGAAGCGGGTCAGGTGATCCTGCGCTTCTACAACGACGGCATCGACGCCGCCACAAAGGTCGACGGCAGCCCGGTCACCCAGGCCGATCTGGCCGCCGAGCATGTCATCACCCCGGCCCTGCACCACATCGCCCCCGGCATTCCGGTTGTCGCGGAGGAGGCCGTGGCCGCCGGGAACCGGCCGGATATTTCCGGCGGGCGGTTCTGGCTGGTCGATCCGCTCGACGGCACCAAGGAGTTCATCAACCGCAACGGCGAGTTCACCGTCAACATCGCCCTGATCGACGGCGGGCGCCCGGTCCTGGGCGTCGTCTACGCGCCGGCCACCGGCGACCTCTACGCCGCCTGCGGACCAGGCACCGCGGTTCACTGGGTGGAGGGCCGTCACGACTACCCGATCCAGGTCCGCAAGCCGCCGCCCGACGGCCTGACCGTGGTCGCCAGCCGCTCCCACGGCAGCGGCAGCGAATTGGAGGGGTTCCTTGCCGGCTACACGGTGAAGGACCGGGTGACCTGCGGCAGCTCCCTGAAATTCTGCACGGTCGCCGCGGGCAAGGCCGACCTCTATCCCCGCTTCGGCCCGACCAGCGAATGGGACACCGCCGCCGGCCACGCCATCCTCGCCGCCGCCGGCGGACGGGTGGAGCAGCCCGACGGCTCGCCCTTCCTCTACGGCAAGGCCGACATCCTGAACCCCCATTTCGTTGCGTATGGATGGTGACGTCGCTGTGTGACGCGGCCGTCGCGGTGCTGACCACCGCGGCGCCGCTGGAGAAGGTGCGCCTGACGCGGGACCACGCCGCGGCGTGGCGCGACGGGCGCATCACCGAGTTCGGTTCGCTGTCCCCGCCGGAGCGCCCCGCCCGTCCGGAGCGTCCACCGCTGATGCTGCCCCGCGACATGCCCAAGCGCGGGCGCGGCGGCAGCGCGCAGAACCGCCTCGCCCTGCTGCACGCGCTGGCCCACATCGAGCTGAACGCCATTGATCTCGCCTGGGACATCGTGTGCCGCTTCGTCGGCGAGGGGATGCCCAAGGGATTCACCGACGACTGGGTGCAGGTGGCCGACGACGAGGCCCGGCATTTCCAGATGCTGGAGGAGCGGCTGAACCAGCTCGGGTCCGGCTATGGCGAGCTTCCGGCCCATGACGGGCTGTGGCAGGCCGCGACCACCACCGCCCATGACCTCGCCGCCCGGCTGGCCGTGGTGCCGATGGTCCTGGAGGCGCGCGGGCTCGACGTGACCCCGGAGACCGTACGCCGCCTGCGCGAGTTCGGCGACGCTGAGAGCGCTGCCCTGCTCCAGACCATCCACGACGAGGAGATCACCCACGTCGCCGCCGGACGCCGCTGGTTCGGCCATCTCTGCGCCATGCGCGGCGTGGACCCGGTGGAGACGTGGCAGGATCTGGTGAAGCGGTATTTCCGCGGCGGCCTGAAGAAGCCCTTCAACGTGATCAGCCGCCAAGCCGCCGACTTCGGCCCGGAATTCTACGAGCCGATCGCGGAGTGACGCCCACATCTTTCGTTCCCCTCTCCCGCCCCAGGAGAGGGAGGGGCCCACGCGTGAGCGTGGGAGGGTGAGGGCACCAGCAAGGATTGGTGGATCAATCCTCGCACAACCCTCACCCGGCCCTTCGGGCCACCCTCTCCCGGGGCGGGAGAGGGATGCCTGATCTACCCCCGCAGCAGCTTCGGATTGGTGATGCCCAGCCGGGCCTGGACGATCTCCTCCAGGCACTCCATCAGCACGTCCTGACTGTCGTGGTCGAAGTCGCCCGCAGCGATCTCGATGCACAGCCGGTGCTGCAAGGCCTCGACCCGCTGGCGCAGCTCGGCGCCGGACAGGCTGTCGTCGGCGTCCTCGCCATAGAGCAGCGCCAGCGCCGCCAGCATGGCGTGGCCGGCCTCGTCCGCACCAGCCAGCTCGCGCTGCACGATGCCGAGCGCGTTGGCGATCATCAGCGCCGTGTAGCGCTGGGCCGGCGGGATGTGGGGAAGCAGGTCGGCGCGGAAAGTCTTCGCGACGATGCTCAGCAATTCCTGGGCCTCGGGACTGGTGCGCATCAGGCGACCCTCTCTTCGTCGGCATCGCCCGACGGTTCGGCACCCACCGCCGCCGGGGCGGACGCCGTCAGACCCAGCCCGTGGATGTGGCGCAACAAATCCAACTCGATCTCCGGCAGCATCCGCCCGGTCAAAGCCAGCTCCAGCGAAGGCTCCTCGCCGGAGGTGTGGCGGCGCCCCTGGAGGACCGCGATGGCCGCCCAGCGCATGTAGGCGGCGGTCTCCCAATAGGCGACCGCCTGCGGGTCCACCCGGCGGCCCGAGGTTTCCTCATAACCGGCGTAGAAGTCCTCCCGACCGGCCAGCCCGCCCGCCTCGCGGTCGTGGCGCCCGAACCGCCAGGAGCGGGCGCAGAACCAGCCGAGATCCTCCATGGGATCGCTGAATCCCGCGAACTCCCAGTCCAGGATGGCGGTCAGGCCGCCGTCCTTCACCAGATAGTTCCCGGTGCGGTAGTCGCGGTGGCACAGCACCAGATCGCCCGGCGGCGGCGCGTGGATTTCCAGCCAGCGCAGGCCCCAGGCCAGCACGGCGTCGCGCAGCGCCAGATCGCCCAGCCAGTCGCGGTAGGCGTGGACGCAGTCGAGCGCCGGCGACGCGGCCGGCACCGGCAGATCCTCCAGCCCCGGCGTGTCCGGCCCGGCCTTGTGCAGGCGGCCGAGCTGCCGGCCGAGCTCGCGGGCGAGGCCGCGCTGCGGCTGGTCGGCCTTCACCACCTTGTGTCCGGCCCCGATGCCCTCGGCGCGGCGCATGATGTAGAAGTCGGCGCCGAGGACCGCCGGGTCGCCGCAGGCGGCGATGGGCTCCGGCGCCGCCACCCCGGCGCCAAAGGCGGCGCGCAGCACGGCGAACTCCTGCGCCTTGGAAATGCTGGCCTTCATGCCGGACGTGGCCGCGCCGCCACCCGGTTGGGCGCGCAGCACGCAGGCGTGCCGACCGGCCTGCGGCCCGCCGTCGATGTCCAGAGTCACCGCGAGGTTGAGCGAGATGGCTCCCCCGCCGAGCGTGCCTTCGTCGGCCACCGACACGCGCGTCGCGCCGGTCGCCCCGGCCAGCCACGATTCCAGCCGCGGCCGGCTTTCCCCGTCGATCAGTGCGCCCATCCCATCACCCCCAGGCCCAGAAGCCGTCGCCCTCGTCCATGTAGAATCGCGCCAGGACCATCTTGTGGACCTCCGACGCCCCGTCCACCAGCCGGGCCTGCCGGGCGTAGCGGTACATCCACTCCAGCGCCGTGTCCTTCGAATAGCCCCTGGCCCCGCAGAGCTGGATGGCCGTGTCCACCGCCTTGTGCAGCGTGTCGGCGACATGGACCTTGGCCATCGACACCTCCTTGCGGGCGAAGTCGCCGCGGTCGAGTTGCCACGCCGCCTTCATGATCAGCAGGCGCCCGATCTCGATCTGCATGGCGACGTCGCCCATCATCCACTGCACGCCTTCGTGCCCGGCGAGCGTGGTGCCGAAGCTCTCGCGCTCGCGCACATAGGCGGCGGCGATCTCCATGGCCCGCTTCGACAGGCCGGTCCAGCGCATGCAATGGGTCAGCCGCGCCGGGCCGAGCCGGATCTGCGTCGCCTTCAGCCCGTCACCGACCTTCATCAGGACGTTCTCGTCGGAAACCTCCAGCCCGTCGAAGCGCAGCTCGCAATGGCCGCCATGCTCCTCCGGCCCCATGATCGGGATGCGGCGGACGATCTCCCAGCCGGGCTGGTCCTTGTCGAACAGGAAGGCGGTCAGCCCCTTGCGCGCGTCGTCGGAGGTGCGGGCGATCAGGATGAAATGCTGCGCCTCGCCCGCCCCGGTGATGAACCATTTGCGGCCGGAGATCACCCAGCGGTCGCCCTTGCGCTCCGCTTTGGTCTTCATCATCGAGGGGTCGGAACCGCCGCCGGGATGCGGCTCGGTCATCGCGAAGGCGGAGCGCACCGTGCCGTCGACGATGGGCTGGAGCCAGCGCTCCTTCTGCGCCTCGGTCGCCACCTTGTTGAGAAGCTGCATGTTGCCGTCGTCGGGGGCGGCGCAGTTGAAGCAGACCGGCCCGAAGATGGAGCGGTTCATCTCCTCGTAGGCGGCGGCCATGCCGACGATGCCCAGCCCCTGCCCGCCGCGCGCCGTCGGCATCTGCGGCGCCCACAGCCCGGCGGCCTTCACCTCCCCGCGCAGGCGCTCGAGCAGGGCGGGCGCGATGTTCTCGTGCGCGTCGTAGGAGGCCGGGTCCGCTTCCAGCGGCAGGATGCGCTCCTCCACGAAGGCGCGCACGCGGCGGCGGAACTCCTCGATCGGCGGGGGCAGGCTGAAATCCATCGGTTCGGGTCCTCTCCGTCGTTTTTCTTGATTACAAGGTGCTGACCAGATGCCCGCCGTCCACCGGCACCACAGCCCCGGTCATGTAGGCCGACGCGTCGGAGCAGAGCAGCAGCAGCGGCCCGTCGAGGTCCGCCAGCCGCCCCAGCCGCCGCTGCGGCACCCGCCGGATCAGCGCCTGCCCGGCGTCGGTCGCCAGGAAATCGCGGTTCAGGTCAGTCTCCATGTAGCCGGGAGCCAACGCGTTGACACGGATGCCGTAACGCGCCCATTCCAGGGCCAGCGCCTGGGTCATCTGCACCAGCCCGGCCTTCGACGCGGTGTAGGCCACGACATGGCCGGCCACCCGCAGCCCGAGGATGGAGGCGATGTTGACGATCGACCCGCCCCGCCCCTGCTCCTTCATCACGCGCGCCGTCTCCTGCGCGGTGAGGAAGGCGCCCTTCAGGTTGGTGTCGATGACGCGGTCCCACTCCTCCTCCGCGTAATCGAGCGCGGGCTTTGCGACGGTGGCCCCGGCGTTGTTGACGAGGATGTCGAGCCCGCCGAGCGCGCCCGCCGCCTCGCGGACGCCGGTGCGGACGGAGGCGGCGTCGGTGACGTCCAGCGGCACGGCGATGGCCTGCCCGCCCGCCGCTTCGATCTCGGCGACGGCGGCGTCCAGGCTCTCGCGCCGCCGCGCGGCCAGAGCGACGCGGGCGCCCGCCGCGGCGAGCACCCCCGCGAAGTGGCGGCCCAGGCCGGCGGAGGCCCCGGTGACGAGGGCGGTGCGGTTGGTGAGGAAGAGGGTCATGGGGGTCCTGAGTTTGTGAAGGTGGGGTTCATGCGGCGGGCCCCCTCCCTAACCCTCCCCCGCTCTCGGCGGACCGAAGGTCCGCCTGCCGCGTCAGCGCAAACCTCCGGTTTGCGCGAGAGCTGCGCAGGGGAGGGAACGGCTCCTCCCCCTGCGAAGCGGGGGGAGGTTGGGAGGGGGGCCCGATCCGACCAGTCCCTCACAACCCCCTCGCCTGCTCGCGCAGCACGAACTTCTGTATCTTCCCGGTCGAGGTCTTCGGCAGGGCCCCGAACACCACCGTCCGGGGCGCCTTGAAATGGGCAAGATGGTCGCGGCACCAACCGATCACCTCGGCCTCGGTCACCCGCCCCTCCGATCCCGGCTTCAGCGTGACGAAGGCGCAGGGCGTCTCGCCCCATTTCGCATCGGGACGGGCAACGACGGCGGCCTCCATGACGTGGGGGTGCTTGTAGAGGACCTCCTCGACCTCCAGCGAGGCGATGTTCTCACCGCCGGAGATGATGATGTCCTTGGCGCGGTCCTTGATCTCGACGTAGCGGTCGGGGTGCAGCACGGCGAGGTCGCCGGTGTGCAGCCAGCCGTCGCGCAGCGCCTCCTCGGTCGCAGCGGGGTTCTTCAGGTAGCCCTTCATCACCGTGTTGCCGCGCAGCGCCAGTTCGCCCAGCGTCTCGCCGTCGGCGGGCACCTCGCGGCCGGTGTCGGGGTCGAGCACGGTCTGCTCGGACATGGTGACGTTGGGCACGCCCTGGCGGGCCATCTTCACCGCCCGCTCCTCCAGCGGCAATTCCGCCCAGCTCTCCTGCCACGCGCAGCCGGTGGAGGGGCCGTAGCATTCCGTCATGCCGTAGAGATGGGTCAGGCGAAAGCCCATCCGCTCCATCCCCGCGACCACCGCGCTGGGCGGCGCGGCGCCGCCGGTCGCCACCTGCACCGGGCCGTGGTCGAAGCCGCGCTTCACCGCGTCCGGTGCATGGATCAGCATGGTCAGCACGACCGGCGCGCCGCAGAGATGGGTGACCTTCTCCTCGGCGATCAGGCGGAAGATCGCCGCCGGGTCGACGGCGCGCAGGCAGACATGGGTCGCCCCCACCGCCGTCACCGCCCAGGGGTAGGTCCAGCCGTTGCAGTGGAACATGGGCAGCGTCCACAGATAGACGCTGTCGGGCCGCAGGCCGAAGGTGATGACGTTGCCGAGCGCGTTCAAATGGGCGCCACGGTGATGGTACAGAACGCCCTTGGGGTTGCCCGTTGTGCCGGAGGTGTAGTTGAGCGCGATGGACTCCCACTCGTCCTCGGGCGTGCGCCAGGGCGCCTCGGGATCGCCGGTCTTGAGGAAACCCTCATACTCCAGCTCGCCCACCGGGTCGGCGTCCTGCGCCGCCGGGTCGTCGATCCACACCACGCACGGCGGGGCCCCCATGCGCTCCAGCGCGGCGCGGGCCACCGCGGACAGGCCGCGGTCCACCAGGAACAGGCGGCTTTCGGCGTGCTCCAGGATGAAGGCGACGGCGGGCGGGTCGAGCCGCGTGTTGATGGCGTTCAGCACCGCCCCGGCTCCGGGAATGCCGAAATGCGCCTCCAGCATCGCCGGGGTGTTGAAGGCCAGGACCGACACCACCTCTCCCGGCCGGACGCCGGCCCCGGTCACCGCGGAGGCCAGCGCGCGGGCGCGGCGCTCCACCTCCGCCCAACTCCGCCGCAAGGGGCCGTAGACCACGGCGGTCTTGTCCGGATAGACCATCGCGGAGCGGCGCAGGAAGTCCAGCGGCGTCAATGGCACATGGTTGGCCGTGCGCCTGGATAGGTCTGCGGACGGAGTGGTGGCGTCCACGCTCGTCTCCTTCCCTGTTCTGCAGTCCCTGTTTATGGGCTGGCGCCTTACATCGAACGCCTTGCTGACGATGGTAGTCACGAACCATTGGGCAGAACAAGATTCACCTTTGGTCAGCCCCGTTCCTTATGCCCGCAAGAACGTGGCAGGGACGGGCGAGCGCGTTACCGCCTCTGGCGCCGCGGTTGCAAGCCGTCCGCCCGCTACACTGTCGGGCATCGAGCCGTATGGGGGCGACCATGACGACGGTGCGGATCGCGTTCGACAAGGAACTGGTGCTGTCCGGGCACTTTCTGCTGAAGCATCTGGAGAAGCCGGAACTGCAACGCCTCGCCGCCAGCGCCCGGCTGGCCTATTTCCGGCCCGGCGCGGTCATCTTCCAGAAGGGCGACCCCGGCGACAGCATGATGGCGGTCATCCGCGGGCGGGTGAAGATCTGCTCCCACTCCACCGATGGCAAGGAACTGGTGCTGAACATCATCAACAAGGGAGGCCTGTTCGGAGAGATCGCCCTGCTCGATGGGGAGCCGCGGACCGCCGACGCCGTGGCGCTGGAGGAAACCGACCTGCTGGTGCTCGACCGCTCGAAGTTCGTGCCCCTGCTGAACGAGCGCCCGGCGGTGGCGCTCCAGCTCATCACGGTGCTGTGCAAGCGCCTGCGCCAGACCAGCGAGCATCTGGAGGACACGCTGTTCCTGGAGGCGTCGTCGCGCTTCGCCCGCGCGCTGATGCGGCTGGCCGACGTGTTCGGCAAGCCGGCGCCGGGCGGGCTGAAGCTGGACATCAAGCTGTCGCAGCAGCAACTCGGATGTCTGGTCGGCGTCTCGCGCGAGAGCATCAACAAGCTGTTAGGTGAATGGCAGCGCAACGGCGTGATCGCCGTGGAATCCGGGCGGATCACCCTGCTCGACCGCGACGCGCTGGAGGAGATTGCCGAGGCGAATGGGTAGGGAATATGGATGCCAGCGGTCAAGGTGTGTATACTTTTGCATGAAGCTGTTACCGCTTCAGCCTGTGAATAATATCAACCCAAATTAAGGATATTTTATATGTGGAGCAATATCGAACATGAAAAACCAGACGGAAAAAAAGAAAGACGAACAGTAGATAATGAAACAGGTGCTTATATCAGGTTTGTTGCCCAGCGCCCTGATCAAGTTACCGTTATGATGATTGTGTGGGGTAAGTGGGTTGTAGGTTTTGATACAATAGGAAAAATGGAAAATGTGGGGGTGTCGGGGAGAGAGAGGGTTGATGTAAGTGTTATTGCGTTTCCGGCAATATCTTCAGAAAGATTTTATGAGATTGAAGCCAATTTCCCATCAGAAAAAAAAGATCAAGAAAGAATTATTGAGTTAACCAATGATGGATTAAAAATGTTCGGTAGCATTTATAATGGACACGACAAACCGGAGAATTACTACAATATCCATTGGCATATTTGAATATTTTGCTGCCGCGCACAGGATCTTACTGAACAGATCCACTTTTAGCCAGAGGGTCAATCGAGCAAGGAGTGTTTGAATCAGGCCCCACCCAGCCCCCACCCGCTGCTCAGAAGACGGAGATATTGGCGAAGCGTCTTCCGTCCCCTCCCCTGCACAACGGGGGAGGGTTAGGGGGGCCCGACCCAACCACCCCTCAATTTAACTCCCGCAGCACCCGCACCCCGTTGTTCAGGTACCGGACGTCGGGATCGTAGAACAGTCGCGCCGTGTCGGTGATGTCAGCCAAGCCGCCCCGCCACGACCCGCCGCGCAGCACGCGCTCACGACAGTTGGTGGACGTCCAGGCGCTGCCGTCCGTCGGCGCCCCAGCATAGTCGGCGTGCCAGCAGTCGGCGACCCACTCCGCCACCCCGCCGTTCATGTCGTGCAGGCCGAAGGGGTTCGGCTTGTAGCTGCCGACCGAGGCCGGGGTGAGCCGCTCCTGCGCCCCGCCGCAGTCCTTGCAGTTGGCGAGCGTTCCGGTCTGCCCGTCCCACCAATAGCGGCCCGTCGTGCCGCCGCGCGCCGCGTACTCCCATTCGGCTTCGGACGGCAGGCGGTATCGCTGGCCGGTCTTCTGGCTCAACCACTTCGCGTAGGCTTGGGCTTCCAGCCAGGAGATGTTGTGAATCGGGGTGCTGTCGGTCGGCTTGGTCATGCGCGGCATGCCGCCGGTGCAGCCGCCACCCTCGACGCAGGCGCGCCATTCGGCCACCGTCACCTCGTAGGCACCGAGCGCGAAGGGCTTGGCGATGGTCACCTTGTGCACCGGACGTTCGGAGCGGTCGCCCTGGTCGCTGCCCATGCTGAAGCTGCCGGGCGCGATGCGCACCATCACCGGACAGTCCGGGCAGTCCTGGAAGCTGGCCGACTTGCTGTGGTTGCGCACCGCGCTGTTCCCGTTGCCGCTCGGGGGCGCCGCGGCCACCTGCTCGGGCGCTGGCACTGACACTGGCTGCGGCGGTGCCGATGGAGGTGGCGGCGCCGCCTCGACGACTGGAGCCGGAGCCGGGGCTGCAGGAGGCGCCGATTTTGTCGGCGGCGGTTGAGGCGCCGCGGCGACCTGCGGCGGCTTGGCGGCGGGGGTGAGCGCACCCAGCTTCTCCCGCGCCGGCTTGGCGTAGGTGCCGTTGCCGAACAGCCGCAGGAAAGCCTCGAAGTCGGCCGGCTCACGGCTGCCCTTGACCATCTGCCACAGCGATTCCTCCAGCGCGGCGGCCGCCGGGGCGGCGCCCGGCGCGGCGATCTCCAGCGTCACGGTGCCGGTGGCCTTGCCGCCCTTGCCGTCCTCCACCTGATAGGTGAAGGCGCCGGCGGCGCCCGCCCGCTCTTGCTCCGGGTCGAAGGTCAGCCGGGTCAGCCCTTCGGCCGGCAGGCGGTCGCCGGGGCGGATCAGGGTGGCGCCGTCGCGCACCTTGCCGCGGTCGGGCACGGCGGTGACGGTGATGGTCAGCGGGTCGCCGTCGGGGTCCACCGGCGCCTCGATGGCCAGGCGATTCGGCAGGGCGCGGATGGTGCGCGCACCGGCCACCACCGGCTCACGGTTGCTCGGCTTGATGGTGATCGCCACGCCGCCCCGCACCACGCCGCCCCGCCCGTCCATGATCGCGAAGTCGAAGCGTCCGGCGTCGCCCACCACCGTCGCGTCCGGCTTGAAGCTGGTGGCGGCGAGCTGCTCCACAGTCAGGTAGTCGCCGATCAGCACGATGCGGTCACCGATGCGCACGCTGCCGCCGCGCGGCAGGCCGGAGATCTGGGCGAAGAGCTGGTCGTCGTCCGGATCGGTCGGGCGCCCGATGCGCAGCGGCTCGGCGTCGGCGCGGTCGGACAGCTCCAGCGGGCGGATCTCGCCGAGCACCGGCGGGCGGTTCGGCGGGCGCGGGTTGAAGTAGAAGGGTGCCGCCCCCAGCGAACCGAAGATGTAGGGCTCCTGCCGCCCGTTGGTCGCCTGCCGCACGGTGTCGCGGACGTTGCGGAAGAACAGGCTCAGCTCCAGCCCCGGTGTCTGGAGGTGCTGGAGCAGCGCGTCGGTGTAGGGGCTGTGGTCGCCCTGCCCATCCTCGGCCAGCTGGTCGGCGCGGGTGGCCATGGCGACCAGCGTGTCGCTCGGCGTGTCGTCGACGCGGGCGAAGCCGTAATTGACCTGGATGCGGTTCTGCCCGGCCTGCTTCAGCCGGTCGACGAAGGGGTTGTTGCGGCAGGAATCGAGCATCAGGATGCCCAGCTTGCGCGCCTGCGACAGCTCCCCCAGCATCAGGTTCAGCGGCATCGCCTCGTAGACGAGGTCGCGCTCGCGCTCCAGCCTGGCGTCGGCCGGGACGATGTAGTTGTTGCCGCCCACCTGGATGCCGTGCCCGGCGTAGAAGATCACCGCCACGTCGGCCTGCGAGGCGCGGATGCCGAAGTCGCGCAGCGCCCGCTCGAAGCCGCGGTTGTCCATGTCGAACTTCTCGTCCACGTCGAACTGCAGCTTGCGCAGGGCCTCGGCGATGGCCTTGGCGTCGTTCACCGGGTTCTGGAGTTCGGGGGCGAATTCGTACTTGCCGATGCCGACGACCAGCGCGATGCGCTTTTCCGGAGACTGGGTGGCCTGGGGCGGCGGAGATTGAGGAGAAGCGGATTGGGCGCCCGCGCCCGGTGCCCAGCCGAGGAGCCCCAGCAACAGCAGGACGAGGGCGAGCGACCAGAGGTCCCTGCCCAAACGATGCTGCGTCGCGGGTCCGTCGAACATCGGCCGGCTCCATGGTGGGAAGGCGGTTGCGCACCCCATACCCGGCACCTGTCGGCATAAAATTGCCAATTAGCCGATCTTAATATTTCGATTCCTGCGCACCAAGCGTTCATTCAGCCTAATCCCGAATACGGAGAAGGGGTGATTACTCCCCAGCCTCCGCCGCGGGCCGCACCTCCTCCCCCTCCCGGTCGAGGACCAGCCAGGCGCGGACCGCCTTGCGCTTGCCCTTCAACGCCATCTCGCCCACCGGCAGCCCGGCCACCGAGTCCTGCACCGCCGTCCAGGTCGGCTCCCCGATGACGATCCGGCAATGGGGGGAGGAGCGCATGCCCACCGTCTTGCCCAGCGCCTCCAGCCGGGCCGCCGTGTTGGCGGTATCGCCGAGCAGCGAATATTCCATGTGCCGCAGCCCACCCAGGCTGCCCGCCACCAGCGGCCCGGTGTGGATGCCGACGCGGATGCCGATGGCCGGCAGCCCCTCCGCCTGCCAGCGCTTGTTCAGCTCCCGAAGCTCCCGCCCCATCTGGATGGCGCAGCGCACGGCGCGCTCGGCGTCGGCGTCGATCTCCGCTTGGGTGGTGCGGGCGACGGGGGCGCCGAAGACCGCCAGGATGGCGTCGCCGATGAAGCGCAGAACGATCCCGTCATGCGCCGCCACCACCCGCACCATGGCGTCGAGATAGCCCTCCAGCCAGAGGATCAGCGGCTCCGGTTCCAGCGCCTCGCAGACGGTGGTGAAGCCCTCGATGTCGGAGAAGAAGACGGTGGCGGTCAGCTCCTGCGGGCGGGGGCGCCCGCCGGCCAGGAAGGTCGCGCGCTCCCGCCAGATTTCCTCGGCGACCGGCTGGGAGACGTGGTTGGCGAACAGCTGCATCAGGCTGCGGCGGTCGGTGCGCTCCTTCAGCGACAGATGCGCGGTCATCGCGGCGATGCCGCCCAGCCACGCCGCCGAGGGCGCCATCATCGCCACCAGCGGCCCGCCCTGGGCGAACAGCGCCAGCGCCGCCGCCCACAGCGCCAGCAGCCCGAGCAGGCTGGCCGGCACCAGCAGCCACACCGGCCAGCCGGCCGCCGCCAGCGCAACCCCCGCGGCGCTCAGCGCCAGGACCAGCGCAACGACCCAGCCGTCGGACAGGTCGCGGCTGGTCCGCCCGTCGAGGATCTGGGCCAGCGCGTGGGCCTGGATCTCCACCCCCGGCGTGGACAGGCCGGCGACCGACAGCGGCGTGCGGTGCTGGTCCACCCCGACCAGGACGGTGCCGACCACGGCGATCCGGCCCGCCAGCCAGCCGCGCGGGAGCATCCCCACCATGTCCGCCGGATAGGTCGGGAAGGGCGGCGCGTCCGGCGACGGGCGGGCGTGCCAGTCGATGCGGAAGGGCTCCGCCGGGACCGTCGCCACCCCGGCGGCCCCTCCGGCGACCTGGGTTCCGGCGACCTGGGCCAGCCGCGCCGGGAAGCTGGGCAGCCCGTCCGGCCCGCGCGGCACATGCCAGCGCACCGTGCCGTCCAGCCGGTCCTTGGCGAGGTTGGCGTGGCCGTGCGGAATGCCGTCGAGGAAGCGCCCGAGATAGCGGCGCTGCTCCTCCGTCAGCGGCGTGTCGCCGAGCGCGGTGATGGCGACCACCGGCACCTTGGCGCGCTGGACGCGCTGGCGCAGCCGTTCATCGAGCGCCGGCAGGGTCGGCTGGTCGAACAGGATGTCCAGCCCGATCGCCCGCACCCCCGCCGCCTCCAGCGTCCCCACCAGATCGGCGAGGAAGCCGCGGTCCACCGGCGACCGGCAGGCCAGCGTGGCGAACAGGTCCTCTCCCAGCGTGACCAGCACGATGCCGGGATGCTGCGGGGCGGGCGGCGTGAAGTAGGCGATGGCGAGGTCGCGGAAGCTCTCGTCGGCGGAGCGCAGGGGCGGCACAAGCCGGGTCAGCCCCAGCGCCGCCGCCGACACGCCGACCACCGCGGCCAATCCCACAAGTCCCTTGGCAAGCCCCTTGGCAAGCCACGGGGCTTTTGCCCAGTCCAGCCTGCCCCCGGATGTCCCCAACGGCGGCGCCCTCACTCCACGCGCAGAATCACCTGCGCCATCACCAGTTCGGTCTGCTTCAGCGAGGCGAGCGTCCGCTCCAGCCGGGCCGCCGCCTCGTCGGTCAGGGGACGAAAGGCGTCCTGACGCCCCGGCAGGTCGGCGCCGAGATCGCGCCCGGCGGCGAAGCAGCGCACCTCCTGGTCGGCGGACAGGCTGCCCGACCGCTCCGCCGCGCGCAGCGGCACCGGCATGCGGTCGCCGGCCAGCGTCAGGGTGTGGTGCCCCTCCACCAGCGAACTGGCCGACGGCCCCGGCGGGTAGATCGGCGTCAGCTGGCCGCGGGTGTTGCGCAGGTAGCAGTAGAGATGCGCGTCCCGGTTCGTCTGGAGCACCAGCGTCACCGCCTCCCCGGACCGGTAGGTCGGGTAAAGGCCGCGGTCGGTGGCGAGATAGAGGTTCAGCGGCGCCATACTGTCCCGCACCGGGTCGAGCAGGGCCGCCGCCTGCGCCGCGCAGCCGGCGCCGGCCAGACGGAGGGCCAGCTCCGCGCCCTGCCCCGCCCCGATCCCATCCGCGGCGATCACGCGCAAGGTCAGGCTGTGACGGACCCTCCCGTCCGGCCCGGCGACGGAGATGGCGGTGCCGTCCGCCATAGGAAGCTCGCGCGGCCAGGGCACCGCCGCCCCCTTGTCCCAGCGCAGCGTGGCGGCAGCACCGCGTCCCTCCCCGCGCAGGGTGGCGGGGATCAGCGCCGGGTCGGCGGGCTTGCGCAGCAGCACCGTGCCGCCGGACTTCACGCACTGGGTTCCGGCCCGGCCGGGATCGAGGGTGAAGACCTGCTCCTCGCCCTTCTGCATCGGGGTTCCGACCGCGCGGGCGGCACCCAGGTCGGTCTGGAAGAAACGCTCGCCGCCGACGAGGCTGCCGACGCCGGTCCAGCCCGAGGCGTCGGGCATGCGGTCCAGCGGTCCGTCGAACGGCCCCTTGACCCGCAGCATGCGCCCGTTGGCGAACAGGAACATGGCGTTGGCGCCGTCCGGCACGGTGACCGCCGCGCCGTCGGGGACCAGTTGCCCCTGCGCGTAGCCGGGGGCGGTGGAGGCGACGACCACCGCTTGCTCCGCCGCCGCACGGCCGGCGGCAAGGCCAACCGCCCCGAAGGCGGCCAGAGTCAGGGCTGCCGTCACGAGTCCGCTCAGGGTTCTGTGCGCCATGCTGGCCTCCACCGGCGGGGATCGCGGAATCATTGGCGTTTCCCGGACGCCTGTCCAGGCGGCGAAGGGGGAATAGCGGGGTTGCGGACCCGGCCCAAAGAAGGGCTGACGCCGTGAACGGACGGGCATGGTCGGACCTCCGAAATGATGCGCTCCGGCCCAAGTGCCGGCCCACCGAGGATAGACGGCGGAAGACGGCGGCCGCTGTGAGGCGCCGCACAAAGTCGCGCAGGAGTTGGGCACCCTCCGACGTACTGAGTGTGGCGGGCTCCACAGCGCGGCCCGGTCCAGCCCCCTAGAGTGCCGGGCAGGACCCGCGCCCCGTTGGTCCGCCCCAGCGCCCGAGGAGACCGACCATGACCGACCGCCGCACCAAAGCCGACGCCGCCGAGGGCTTCGATGACCGCTTCGCCCGTCATGGAATCCTGGAGGTCGCCTATCTGCGGTCGGTGGAGATCGACGGCCTGCCCGCCTACGCCGTGTACGCCGCGGACGGCAGCTGCCTGTGGCTGGACACCGACCGCGCGTCGGCGGGGGCGACGCTGCAGGAGCACGGGATGGAGCTGGTCAGCGTGCATTGAAGGCGGAAGCAATGGGGGCATTGCCCCCACCCTCCCCGCTTCGCGGGTCCCCTCCCTCCCCCGCTTCGCAGGGGAGGGATTTTCGTGTGGGCAACGCCAATCCCTCCCCTGCGTAGCGGGGGAGGGTCAGGGAGGGGGGCAAGGCACTCAACTCATTCCTTCGGGCTCAGCAGGCACGACGTCCGGTTCCGCGTCACGATGGCCAGGCTGTTCTCCGGCTCGCCCGCCCGGCGGAAGCGCAACGCGTTCAGTTGGCTGGCGACGCTGAGCGACAGGACGTTCAGGTCCGTCTCGTCGATGATCTTCTCGCCGTCCTGCCAGCACTGGATGCGCACGCGGCCCTTGGGCACCCCGACGTCGATGCCGCCGGGCTGCACCCCCGCATCGCTGCTCTTCTTGCGGACCACCGTCGCGTCGGCGGCGCCCCCGACGAGGGGGAGCGCCGCGATCGCCACCAGAAGAAGGAGTTTCCGGACCATGGCGCGCCCTCCCTTCCCTCTCGATCACTGGATGGGCCGGAACTCGACGCGCCGGTTGCGGCTGTCGGTCGGGTCGGGGGTCAGCGGCTGGCTCTTGCCCAAGCCGGCGATGGCGATGCGCTGCGGCTCGATGTGGTGGACGCGCACCAGATACTCGCCCACCGACACGGCCCGGCGCTCGGAGAGGGCAAGGTTGTACTGCTCGCTTCCCACGGCGTCGGTGTGCCCCTCGATGACGAGGCGGAGCTGCGGGTCCTGCGACATCAGCCCACCAACCGCGTCGACGTAGGAATAGAACTCCTTCGGAACGTCGGCGGAATTGAAGGCGAAGTTGATGCGGAAGCCGAAGCCGTTGGTCGGCCGGCTCTCCGCCGGGGTTTCCGGCGCGGAGAGGGTGGCCGGCTGCACCCCGTTGGAACGGCGCGGCGCGGCCGGCGGCGGAGTGACGGGCGGGGCCGCGGCCTCCTGCACGGGCGCGCGCTTGGGCTGGGGCGCCGGTTCCGGCTGCGCCACGGGGGCGGTCGGTTGGCTGTAGCTCGGCGGGCTGTAGCCCGGCTGCGGGGCCGCCTGCTGCTGGACGGGCGCGCCGTAGTTCACGCTGTCGGTCGGACGCGGGCGGTTGGCGCTGTTCATGCCGCCGCCGATGATCTCGATGCTGCGGGTGCGGATCTTCGGCTGTTCGCTGCCGTCCGTCGGCGCCGGGCCGGGCTTCACCGCCTCGCGCAGCTCGTCCACCGTCGGCGGGCGCTCGAACATCATGACCCGGTTGCCGCCGGAGCCCTCGACGGTCTGCGCCCGCGCGGGAACCGCCATGCAGGCCAGGGCGATCATGGGCAGGGCCAGAACGGGAAGCGCCACGCCGTTCAGCCGTCGGGCGATGGTCCTGGAGGTCGGTCGCGGCATCGCTGGTCTCCCATGATTCGGCGCCATGATCTGGCGTGGTGTTCTGCTGCCCCCTTCTTTACCCCCGTCCCCACCCCCGCGCTGTGAGCCGGTCCACAATCCCTATCGTTGAGCCGATCCTACCGCTGCGCCGACACGGCGGGCAGAACCTGCACGGCCATCTGCCGGCTGCGCACGTTGGTCCCCTGGATGCTGCCGTAGGCGCCCACCACGTCCGCCAGCGTGGCGCCGGGGATGGGCTGCAGGTCCTCGGTCTTGTAGCGGTCGGCGATGCGCGTCCCGAGTTCGTCGGGCGAGACGACGCAGGCGATGGTCTCGGAGGCGCCGGGACGGTCCATGCGCAGGTTGAAGGGCTTCTGCGCCCCCGGCGGGACCTCCACCTGCTGGTTGGCCTGGACGAAGCTGTCGGGCTGGAAGCGGTTGGGGAAGATGCGGGCCACCGACCCGGCGGCGTCCTGGTAGTAGCAGTAGACGAAGCCGTTGGCCGTCGGCTGCACCTTGACCACCAGCGCCTCCCCGGCGCGGTAGCGCGGCTGCGGCCCGCGGTCGGAGCTGAGGACCAGATCGGGCGGCGCCCCGGCCGGCGCCGGGGTGGCGCGGGGCAACCCCTCCCCGCCCGCGTTCGACACCGATTGCAGGCGCGGCGCCCCCGGTCCCTTCTGGCCGCTGGGCTGGGCGAGCATGCGCTGGTAGAGGTCGAAGTCGATGCGCCCCGTGGCGATCAGGTCGTTGTCCGCCTGATAGCGGGAAATCGCGTCGCGGGTGCGCTCGTCGAGCTGCCCGCTGTCCGACCCGTCGTAATAGCCCTCGGCCAGCAGGACGCGCTGGACGTAGGCGACGCGCTGCGACGGCGCCATGCTGTCGAACCAGTCGCGCGCCTGCCCGGCGAAGGCCGGGTTGGTCTGATCGATGCCCAGGCACTGCCAGTAGGGGGTGCGGGTCATCTTGCCCAGCACCTCGATCGTGCTGAGTTCGATCAGCGTGCGCACCGCCTGATGCAGCCCCTCGGACTTGTTGAGCGACACGTTGAAGGACAGGCCGGCCTTGCCGATCACCGCCCCGGCGTCCGCCCCCCTGCCCGACGAGATGATGGCGAGCGAGTTGCTGGCCGACAGGCCGGGGATGATCTGGCGCGTCGCCAGTTCCCCGATGTTCAGGTCCACGGAGATCACCGACATCACCTGATCGGCGGAGATGCCCAGGTCGAAGGTCGGCAGGGAGATGCCGGCGCTGGCCGCCTCGCTCACCACGTTGTCGTCGAGTTGGGTGATGGCCCCGCGCACGTAGTAGGACGGCGCGCGGAAGTTGGGCTGCACCCCGATCATCCAGTAGAGCGCGTTCACGTCGTCCAGCGTCGGTTCAAAATCGACGAAGCGGAAGGCGTTCGACCGCTCCGACATGCGCGACACGGCGGTGATGAGCATTTCCTTGGTGCCGCCGGCCACCCGGCCCGTGGCGTCGGGGATGCCGTTGGAGGTGATGAAGATGTCGCGCTTGCCATGGTTCCACATCAGCGTGTCCATGCAGCGCAGCGCCTCGCTGAAGTTGGACACGGTGCGCACGGGTGGGGTCTTCGGCTTCTGGGCCACGGTCGCCTGTTCGCCCGAGGTGACGCAGGCCCCCATCAGCAGGAGCGCCGCGGCGGCCGCCACTCGCTCGAAACCGGTGCGCCGGACAATTCCCGTCGCCTCAAATGCCATGGCCTCACTCCCTGGACGTTCACCCGACTGGATCGGCGGGCCAGATCAACGGACCGACACGCGAGTGCTGTCGCCGCCCGGACGCACGGTGATGGTGATCTTCTTGGACAGGATCGGCGGATCGTGCGGGATATGCTCCGCATCGCCCATCAGGAGCTGGAGCGTGTGCCGGCCCGGCGGCAGTTCCAGATAGGTTTCCGTCTGGCCCTTGCCGAAATGGATGTAGTTGCGGTTGTTGGGGATCGGCTCGTCCATCGGCGGCAGGTCGGCGTCCACCAGCAGGTGATGGTGGCCGGTGTTGTCCCGGCGCACGCCCGCCGGGGCGACGCCGAAGTTGCGCAGCCCGAACCACACCTTGAAACGGCCCCTCACCACCTCGCCGTCGTTGGGCCAGCCGATGTAGATGTAGGCGTCCTTCGGCGCTGCCGTCCGTCCGGACTTCGCCGCGTCGGGAGTCGAGGGCGTGCTTTCATGCTCGTGCCCCGGGCTGGCCGGCTGTGGGGTGTTGGTGGTGTCGGACAGCGGCTTGTCGAGCGGGTCGGCCTCCGGCGACGACTGCGCGGCCAGCGGCCCGGCGGCGAGCAGGACGGCGAGAAGGACCGGGATGGCGGCGCTGCGCATCATGACTTCCTCCCTGTCGCGCTCTTATTGCGGCACGATGATGGTGATCTTCTGCGACATGATCGGCGGGTCGTGCGGCACATGGTCCGCGTCGCCCAGGACCATCTGGAGCGTGTGCCGGCCCGGCGGCAGCTCCAGCCGCACCTCCGTCTGGCCGCCGCCGAAATGCAGCGACTGCTTGGTGTTCGGGATGGGTTCGTCGTAGGTGGCGAGGTCGCTGTCCACCAGCAGATGATGGTGCCCGGTGTCCTCCTTGCGGATGCCCGCAGGGGCGATGCCCATGTTCTGCAAGCCCATGCGGACCCACAGCTTTCCGCCGGAAATGGTGGCGCCGTTGGACGGCCACATGATGTAGGCGCGGGCACCCTCCGGCGCCTTCTCCCGTCCATTTGTGCTGTTTGCGCTTTGGGCCGACGCCGCGCCCGGCAACAGGAGCAGCGCGGCCGCCACGATCATGGCGGCATGAGGCATGGACACCTCGCTCTTCTGGCTCTTCTCTTTGGGAGCTTCAATCTTATGCTTGGTGGACGGACAATGTTCGCGGTTTTTCGGACCTCATCCTTTCTCTCCTCACCCTCCGAATATTACGGAGCGAAGGCGCTCACCAACCACCCCATTTTGCGCGAAGAGCGGGGCCGCTCCGCCTATTCCTATTTTGGGCTTGACGGTTGCGCTCGCGGTGCGAAGGTCACGGGGCAGGAGGTTGCCGGTCCCGCATGCCCGATTCATCCCGCCTCGCCCCGCTTCCCGTCGGTCCCACCGGCGCGCCGCCGCGCCTCGGCCTGCGCCATCTGCTGGCCCCGGCGCTGCTGACTCTCGGGGCGGCCGGTCTGGCGGGGCAGCGCCCCTGGCTGTCCGGCCACGTCACTCCCATCGCGGGCGTCATGGTGGCGGACGCGCTGGCCTCGCTGTTCGCCGTGGTCGCGTGGCTGGCGGCGGCGTGGCTGGGGTCGCGGGTCATCGACCTCGTGGTGGCGAGCCACCCCCGCGCCACGCCGATGCCCCGCCTGTTGACCGATCTGCTGCGCGCGCTGCTCTACGGGCTGGCGGTGCTGGGCATCCTGGCCTTCGTGCTGGGGCAGCCGGTGACCGGGCTGGTCGCCACCTCCGGCGTGGTCATCGCGGTGCTGGGCTTCGCGCTGCGCAACATGATCGCCGACATCTTCTCCGGCATCGCGCTGAACGTCGAGCATCCCTACCGCATCGGCGACTGGGTGGAGCTGACCCCCGGCGTCACCGGGCGGGTGGACGAGATCAACTGGCGGGCCACCCGTCTGGTCACGCTGGACGGCACGGCGCTGGTGGTGCCGAACGGGCTGGCAGCGGGCAACCGCATCACCAACTACAGCCAGCCCGGCAGCGGCTTCCGCGCCGGGGTTCCGGTGACCCTCGACGCCGAGGTGCCGGTGGCCCGCGCCAAGCGGATCATCCTGTCGGCCATCGTCTGCTGCGACGCCGTCCCCACCGAGCCGCGGCCCGACGTGGTGGTGGACTCGATCACGCTGAACGGCGTCACCTATCAGGCGCGCTTCTGGGTGGCGGATTATTCCCGGCTGGCCGCCACCCGCGACGCCGTGGCGACCACCATCTTGGATCATCTGTCCCGCGCCGGTCTGGAGCCGGCCAGCCCCAAGCAGGAGATGCGCCGCCGCAGCAACCGCCCGCCGCCCTGTTCGGCGCTGGGGCTGGGGCGGGACCTGCTGTCCCATGTCGACCTGTTCGCCGCCTTCCGCCCTGAGGAGATCGACGAGCTGGCCTCCGGCATGCATCTGCGCCACGTCGCCGCCGGGGAGGCGGTGGTCCGCCAGGATGAGACCGGAACCTCCCTCTTCCTGGTGGCCGAGGGCGCGCTGGACGTGCGCGGGGCCTTCGGAGGGCGGACGCTCCTGCTCGACCATATGGGGCCGGGGGACGTGTTCGGGGAAATGTCGCTGCTGACCGGCCAGCCGCGCAGCGCGTCGGTGATCGCCAACACCGACGCCGTGGTCTACGAACTGGACAAGGAGGCGCTCGACCCCGTCCTGCGCCGCCGTCCGGAGCTGGCCGCCCGGCTGGCCGACCTGATGGGCCTGCGCCAGCGCCGCAACGACGCCCACCGCCGCGCCAGCGCCCCCGCCGCCGTGACCCCGACGACGACCGAGCATGACCTGTTGGCCCGGCTGAAGACGTTCTTCAGCCTGTGACTCAGCTGTTCAATGGAGAGAAGGGCATCCCCGCCTGCTCCAGCGCCTTTTCGATCACCTCCGCCGAGGTCTGGTCGAACAGCTGCAACAGCAGGTCGTCGATCTCGCGGTCCTGGCTGTTGCCGCAGGCGTCGAACAGGGTGGCGATGGCCTCCGTCTGGAAACGCTCGCGCCCCTCGTCGCCGCCCCGGTAGTCCAGCGCCTTCGCCACCGCGATGGCGACGCGGAAGGGCTTCAGCAAGGTGAAGGACAGGCCCGCCTTGGCGAACAGCCCCTTCAGCGCGTGCGGCCCGCCGTCCCAGGCGAGCTGACGGGCGTTCTCCGGCGGCAGGTTGGCGCGCACCGCCATGCCGGCGTCGAACAGCGCGATCTCCCCGGCGCACAGCGCGCGGAAGAGCAGCGGCGCCGACAGCCGCCCGCGGATCAGCAGGTGGCGTGCGAGAAGCTCCACATCCGCCTCGCGCGGGGTCAGCGGCTTCAGCAGGAGCAGGGTCACCGCTTCCCGCGCCCGCTCCACCAGGATGCCGATCAGGCGGGGGTTCAGCCGGTGGGTGCGGATCAGCCGGTTGCGGATCTCCTCCGACACGAAGAGGATCAGCTTCTCCACCACCGCCGCCGACAGGTCGGGCCGCGCCGCCATCGCCTCGTTCACCGTGGCGACGCCGCCCCAGCGGTCGAGCACGCTGTGCAGGGACGGTTCCGCGATGACGGCGCCCCGGTTGCGCAGAAGCTCGGTGATGACGATGACGTTGCCGTTGCGCACCAGCGCGTCGGACACCGCGGGCGAGACGGAGCGGCGCCCGGCGATGGCCAGCTCCTTCGCCGGGCGCCGTTCGCGCAGGATGTCCAGGAGCAAGCCTTCGCTGAGCTTTTCCGCGTGGCGCAGGATGGGAAAGGCCACCCGGTCCACGTCGCGGGCCAGCTTCTCCGCCAGCCCCTCCGTCAGCAGGGAGGAGTTGTGGATCTGCCACGCCACCGCCTCGCGCACGGCGGTCACCGCATCGGCGGCGAAGCGTTGCAGGATGTCCATGGCCAGCGCCCGTTCCGCCTCGGCGAGGTCCCCCGCCTCCAGGTCGCGCACCAGATGGGTCATGGTGTCGATGCGCGCCTGGGCGTCGGGTGCGGCCAGCAGACGCTCGACATCCTTCTGGCTCAGGGACCGCTGTGACATGCGCTGGGTCTTCCGGAACGGACGCTCGGGATCAGTACTCCGGCGTATCGTAGCGGATCAGATCGCTCCACGCCCGCTCCAATCGGCGCAACGTGCGGTATGTCGTCTCCAGATCGGCGGCTTCCTCGTCGCTGCGGATCAGCGCCTCGCCCCGCACGGCCTCGAGTCCGCGCAGCGCCTCGCACAGCTTCAGGCCGCGCTCCGACAGGCGGAGCCGCGCCGTGCGCCGGTCGCGCTGTGAGGCGGAGCGGTCGACATAGCCCGCCTCCACCAGATGCTTCAGGTTGTAGGAGGCGTTGGAGCCGAGATAGTACCCGCGCTCCAGCAGATCGCGCACCGACAGCTCCTCGCCGCCGATGTTGATCAGCATCAGGGCTTGGCCGGGGCTGAGGTCGTCGATCCCGATCCGCGCCAGCTCCATCCGCAGCACGTCCAGGAAACGCCGGGTCATGCTCTCGATGATGCGGCCCAGGTCGGTGTAGACGGCGGGCAGGGACGCGCCCGCCGGAACGGCGTTGTCGGGCGCGGCTGGGGTCGGCTGCTGCTTGGCGGCGGCGCTCATCGCGATACTCCCGCTTTGGAAAAAACCATCATGGTATGGCGTCGATCCAATTCCGAACGGTGGACGGTTTACCCGTCCTTCTGTCGCAAGAATGATAAGATTTTAGTTTAATTTGTGGAAACAATGTTGAGACATGGCGGCCCTGCGCGTCGGAACGGCCCCGTCCACCTCCTGTTGCTCCCCTGTTCCCGCAACACGGAGGAGGCCAGCCATGCCGCATCCCACACGCTGTTCCGTCGCACCGCACACCTGCCCTGGGAGGGTTTGCTGATGCGCAGCGGCTTGGCACTCGCGGCCGGATTGCTCGCCGGCCTGTGGCTGGACACCCGCCGCCGCACCAACCGGGCGGAGCGGGAACACCCGCCGTCCGGGCATTTCATGAGCGTCGGCGGCACCCGCCTGCACTATCTCGACCATGGGCGGAAGGACGGCACGGCGCCCCCCGTGGTGTTCCTGCACGGCAACGGCACCACCGCCGACGACTGGGCGCTGAGCCTTCTGGACGAGGCGGCCCGACACCGGCGCTGCGTCTGCTTCGACCGGCCCGGCCATGGCTACAGCGAGGCGACGCCACGGCGCGACGCCGGCCCCGCCGCCCAGGCCGCGCTGCTGCGCGCCGCCACCCGCAAGCTGGGGCTGGAGCGTCCCATCGTCGTCGGCCATTCGCTGGCCGGGGCGGTGGCGCTCGCCTGGGCGCTGGATTTCCCGGAGGAGGTTGGCGGTCTGGTCATCCTGTCGGCCTTCACCCACCCGACCCCGCGGCTCGACTTCCTCCCCATGATGGGACCAGCCATTCCGGTGGCCGGGCCGCTGCTCAGCCACACCGTCCTGCCGCCGCTGGACCGGCTGATCCTGCCGGCGCTGATGCGCCGCATCTTCGAACCGAACCCCGTGCCGCCCAGCTACGACGAGCTGCCTCCCGATCTTCTGCTGCGCCCGAAGCAGCTGGAGGCCGCCGCCGACCAGCTGGCCGCGCTGATTCCCGGCGTGGCGGCGATGGCGCCGCGCTATTCCGAGATCCGCTGCCCGATGGCGGTCGTCGCGGGACGGGAGGACCGCATCGTCGATCCCCACGCCCATGCGGTGCAACTGCACAACGCGGTCCGCGGATCGACGCTGCATCTGCTGGCGGAAACCGGGCACATGCCGCAGCACGCCCGCCCGGACGCGGTGATGGCCGCCATCGAGCGGGTGGAGCGGGCCATGACCGGCACGTCGGTTCACGCAGAGGCATGAGTCGTCCCTCCTGATTCGGCGACCGGGGATTGCGACTCGAAAAAAGCGACTCGTGGCGACTCGGGTGAGGGATGGTTAACAGTTTGGTTACGATCCAAGCGCTAACCTTCGGCCATATCGCACACTTTCAGCGCCTCAAGGATTACGCCGATGTCCATGGCCGCCGACGTTGACACCATCGAACGCACGTCCATCGTCGCCTACACCCTCCTCAACGAGCTGCACGACGTGCTGGCTCTGCCCAAGGCGCCCGATGACGTGACGCTCGGCATTCTGATGGGGCTGTCCATGTTCATGGACGACAAGGTCGGTCCGATGCGCTCCAAGCGCCTGATGTCGGAAGCGCCGACCATCGTCCTGAAGACCGACGCCCACGTCACGTCGGACCAGATGCAGCGGATCATGCCGGTCCTGCGCGCCTTCGGCGACCACCTGAAGGACATGCGCGCCAAGGCCGCCCGCCCGGTCGACGACACCGTCGCCTGACCGCAGAGCGCAGCAATCGCCTCACGAAAGGCCCGGCCGGCAACGGCCGGGCCTTTTCCATTCCGGCGCCCGGCTTGACCCGCCCGGCAATTCATCGGATGCTGAAACCATTGGTTCACCGGAGGGTCGCCGCCGGTGGTCCGGACGCAACGCAGGGGCGGCTTCGGCCATGGAACTGCCAACGGGGGATTGGATCTGGGCCTTGGCCATCGCCGCCCTTCTGACGGGCGCGACGATCAGCGTCATCGTGCTCGCCGCCGTCGGTTCGATCCGCCGCAGCGTCAACGAAGGCGGCGCCCGCCAATCGCAGCAAATCCGCAAGCTTGCGGAGACCGTCGCCACCCTGAACGCCCAGCAGCAGACCGCCGAGGGGCGCGTCCAAGCCCTGACCGAGGCGAACCGCAAGCTGGCGGAGGAGGTCGCGGCGCTGAACGAACGGCTGCGCGACGCCGATTCCGCCCCCCGCATCACCGGCACCGCAAGGCTTCTCCACTGACCATGCCCGAATTGCCCACCTGCCCGATCGACGGCGACGCCGAGCGTGCCCGCTGGACCGCCAGCGCCGACGCCTGGGACCGCTGGGCCGACCCGATGGCCGATCTGGCCGACAAGCTGAACCAGCCCCTGCTGGACGCTGCCGGGGTGACGGCGGGCGACCGGGTGCTGGACCTCGCCTCCGGCGCCGGCGAACCGGCGCTGAGCGCCGCCCTCCGGACAGGTCCGGATGGGCTGGTGGTGGGCAGCGACCTCGTGCCCGGCATGATGGCCGGAGCCCGGCGCCGCGCCGCGGGGATCGCCGACGGGCTGCGCCCGGCCTTCGCCGCCGCCGACATGACCGCCCTGCCCTTCGCCGCGGCGAGCTTTGACCGGGCGACCTGCCGCTTCGGCATCATGTTCGTCCCCGACGTGGCGGCGGCCCTGGCCGAGCTGCGGCGCGTGCTGCGCCCCGGCGGGCGGGCAGCCTTCATGGTCTGGGGGCCGCGCGCCGGCAATGCCCTGTTCGACACGGTGGGCGACGCCGTCGCCGCCCAATTGGGCGAGGACCGCAGCCTGGACCCGCTGTTCCGCTTCGCCGCCCCCGGCCTTCTGGCCGACGCCATGCGCGCCGCCGGCTTCACTACGGTGAACGAGACTGACATCACGCCGGTCCGCAAGGCCCCCCAGGGCCAGCCCTTCTGGCGCGCCACGCTGGAGATGAGCTTCGGCCACCGCCTGCACGACCTCACCGCCGGGCAGCGCGCCGACCTGGACGCCGAGGTGACCCGCCGCTTCGACGCGCAGGCCCAGGGCGGCACGATCCCCCTGCCCATCCACGTCCGCATCATCACCGGCGCTTAATTCCCTCCCCCGCCCAGCGGGGGAGGGTCAGGGAGGGGGCAAAACCTCCCCACCCCGACCACGCGCCCAAGTGCCGCAGCCACTCCACCGAGCTACATCCCCGGTTGACCGCGCCCACGCATTCCTTTGGATGTTGCGTGCCGACGGGCCCTACCCGTCCGGCATCCGAGAGGAGGTGATGCGCTTGAAAAGGTACCTGAAGTGGCTCCGACACTTCTGGTTCCGGATGAAGTTCGAGTTCGAAGCGGGCTTCAACCAGGACCACGATAGCTAAGGATCCAATGGGCGGGGTCGGGAAACCGGCTCCGCCTCCAGGAGACCGAAGGCGCATCACCTCCTTGCCTCGTAAAATACCACAGCTCCCGACGCCGTCAAACGCCGCGAAGGACAGAGGCTCAACCGGCGTTCAGGGTTCGCCAGCGCGCCATTCAATGAAGCCTCATCGGGTCGATGGGGCGGTCGCCCATGACCTCCTCCAACGACGTCTTCCGGAGCGCTGTGGACGGCGGCACCTCTTCCTTCTCCGAAACACCCCGTGCACGCGGACAGGGCGGGTCCGACACCGTGGCGAGGGCGATCCACGACAGCCCGAGTCCCACCAGGATCACCGAAAACGACACAACGTATGCGTAAGGAAGCCTGTCCCCCAGAAAGCTCATGGTCATCTCGTCGAGGCTGGCGATCAAACCCAGTTGCTTCCGATACCCCCATGTCCACGGCAGGGTAAGCGGCACCAGCAGCCCACCCCAGATGATGAGCAACACACCGGACAGACGCATGGTACACCTGTTGCTCACTAGAACTTGAGTTTAAGTTTACGACGCCTCCGATGCATGGTCAACGCTCTCCGTCCGGATGAAAGTCCGGGCATGGAACGCACGCAGGAATTCGGGCGGATGCTCCGCACGCTTCGGGAACAGCGAAACCTCACGCAAGAGGATCTTGCGGAGTTGATTGACCGTTCCGTTCAGGCTGTCTCAAAGATGGAACGAGGGTTAACGTTTCCGAAGTTGGAAACTCTAATTAGCATTAGCGAGCGACTGGGCGTCTCATTGCGTGATTTGGTAGGTACTTTTGACCCAACAGCATCAGTATCACCAGATAGAATGTCAATTGAATTATCAATTATCGAGTCCTCGAGACACCTTACTATGCGAGATCTAAAAGTAATTGAAAGTTTAATGCACACTCTTAGGTCAGTAAAATGAGCCAAATAAAAGAATTTGGAAGTTACCAAAGAAAAGTGAACCGCTATGCAGCACAACCCATTCTTGATGGCTAATTTTTTGGGTTTTTAAAAAGCGAAAAATATCTTTTAATGAACAAAATATAATACGGATCAAGAAATGGAAAAAATTAGGATTAAATTAATTTCTATTGGGCATATGCCATTTGATTTTAATAAGAATAAAATATTGAAGTTTAGATCGTCGGCCTTTACGATTGTGGGAGATATTGATAGCTACGCCTTGCGATGCAATGCGGATGGGCCGGAATGGGAGTTTTCTGACTACTTAGTTCGAAGCCAGCTTCCGAAAATAAGTGAAGCTGACCTTGCCATTGCTATCGTGAGCGTTCCCCTTCAGTACAAATGGTATACGAGAGTAATCGAAACAAATAGAATTGCATTCTCTTATAATGATATAAAGAAAATACTCGACGAAAGCAATATACCTCTCGAGAATGCTCTATTAAGGGTAATAAATGCGTATGCCCTTGCCTATAAAAAACTTGACGGAAAAATTAAGGTTGACACAGATATTAAAGAATTTGCGCACGACGAAACTAGGGGATGCATTTTTGATATGAATGGATTGTTATCAGACATAGTTGCCTCTTGTCATTCGCCGATAATTTGTGATGACTGCCAAGAAAGACTAAGATCGAATCGTGTGTCAAACGGATTAATAATGGGAGTTCAGAAAGATATTAGGAAAATACGAAAAGGACTTTACTACGTTGCATTTGATTTTCTAAGAAAACATCCAATTTGGTCACTAGCTATATCAAGCATATTTGCATCTTCTCTTGGAATATCAAGCTCAATTGCAGCATCATATTTATATGACTATTTGAAAATAGCCTTTCAAAACAATTAACGATCTTGGCAAAAAGCAAAAGCAAATAAACAGTTTTCATAAAATTACTTTAATATAACCTATTTAAAGGTTTGGCAAGGAAGGTTTGACAAGGGCGGAGTAAAAAACTGATGAAAGATACAAGTTATTGCATCGATTTCTAGTGCCGGTTGGCTTTCTCATGCCCGATCTCCCCTCCCCCCTCCTCCCCGCCAACGTCCAGGGCTGGTTCCGCTCGCGGGGCTGGGCGCCGCACCCGCACCAACTCGCCATGGTCGAGGCGGCGGCGGCCGGGGACAGCGCCCTGCTGATCGCGCCGACCGGCGGCGGCAAGACGCTGGCCGGCTTCCTGCCCTCGCTGATCGATCTGGCAGAGCGCCCGCGGGAGGGGCTGCACACGCTCTACATCTCGCCGCTGAAGGCGCTCGCGGTGGACATCCAGCGCAATCTGGAAGAACCCGTCGCCGAGATGCGGCTGCCCATCCGCACCGAAACCCGCACCGGCGACACGCCGGAATCCAAGCGGCGGCGGCAGCGGGCCAACCCGCCGCAGATCCTGATGACGACGCCGGAAAGCCTGGCGCTGATGATCGCCTACGCCGACGCGGCGACGATCTTCCGGCACCTGCGCTGCGTCATCGTGGATGAGCTGCACGCGCTCGCGGGAACCAAGCGCGGCGACCTGCTGGCCTTGGGGCTGGCGCGGCTCGCCCGGCTGGCGCCGCAGGCCCGGCGGGTCGGGCTGTCGGCCACGGTGGCGGAGCCGGCGCAGTTGCTCGCCTGGCTGTCCAAAACCGGGCACGCGGATGGCGGCGACGTGCGGCTGGTCACCGGACGGGCCGGCGCCTCCGCCGAGGTGGACATCCTGACGACGCGCGAGCGGCTGCCCTGGTCGGGCCGCATGGCCATGCACGCGCTGAAGGAGGTGTACCAGCGCATCCGCGCCCACCGCACCACGCTGGTCTTCGTCAACACCCGCGCTCAGGCGGAGCTGGTCTTCCAGGAACTCTGGCGCCTCAACGACGACACGCTGCCCATCGCGCTCCATCACGGCTCGCTGGCGGCGGAGCAGCGGCGCAAGGTCGAGGCCGCCATGGCGGCGGGCAAGCTGCGGGCGGTGGTGGCGACCTCCTCGCTCGACCTCGGCATCGACTGGGCGGCGGTCGATCTGGTGGTGCAGATCGGCGCGCCGAAGGGGGCGAGCCGGCTGGTCCAGCGCATCGGCCGCGCCAACCACCGGCTCGACGAGCCGAGCCGCGCCCTGCTCGTCCCCGCCAACCGGTTCGAGGTGCTGGAATGCCGCGCCGCGCTCGACGCCGTGGCGGCCATGAGCCTGGACGGCGAGC
Source organism: Azospirillum himalayense (assembly GCF_042657465.1). Taxonomy (NCBI): domain Bacteria; kingdom Pseudomonadati; phylum Pseudomonadota; class Alphaproteobacteria; order Rhodospirillales; family Azospirillaceae; genus Azospirillum; species Azospirillum himalayense. The sequence goes on from NZ_JBHSLC010000118.1 coordinate 56,831, forward strand.
GGCCCCGCCCCGGCGGCCTGGACGTGCTGGCCCAGCACATGCTCGGGATGGCCTGCGCCGAACCGTTCCGGCCCGATGACCTGTACGACGAGGTGGTCTGCGCCGCGCCCTACGCCGGGCTGTCGCGGGACGAGTTCGACGATGTGCTGGACTTCGTGGCGACCGGCGGCTACGCGCTCGGCAATTACGAGCGCTTCCACCGGCTGAAACTGCGCGAGGACGGGCGCATGGCGGTGGCCGGGCCGGCGGTGGCGCGGCAGTACCGCATGAACGTCGGCACCATCACGCAGGAGGCCATGCTGCGCGTCCGCCTGAGCCGCGGCCCGGTTCTGGGCGAGGTGGAGGAGCATTTCATCCAGGGCCTCACCCCCGGCGACACCTTCGTCTTCGCCGGCCAGTTGCTGAAGTTCCTCGGCATCCGCGAAATGGAGGCGCAGGTCGCCAAGGGCGGCACCGGGGAGCCGAAGGTCCCGGCCTATGCCGGCGGGCGGCTGCCGCTGACCACCGCCTTGGCCGACCGGGTGCGCGCCATGCTGGCCGACCCGGCGCAGTGGCCCGGCCTGCCGGAGGATGTGCAGGAATGGCTGAGGCTCCAGCGCTGGCGCTCCGTCCTGCCGGCGCGCGACGGGCTGCTGGTGGAGAGCTTCCCCAAGGCGGGCAAGCGCTTCCTCGTCGTCTACGCCTTCGAGGGGCGGAACGCGCACCAGACGCTGGGGATGCTGCTGACCCGGCGGATGGAGCGGATGGGCTGCGGCCCGCTCGGCTTCGTCGCCACCGACTATGTGCTGGCGGTGTGGTCGCTGCGAACGCCCAAGGACATGGACGGGCTGTTCGACCAGGACATGCTGGGCGATGATCTGGAAGCCTGGATGGACGAATCCTCGATGCTGCGCCGGACCTTCCGCAACGTGGCGCTGATCACCGGGGTCATCGACCGCCGCCATCCGGGGCAGGAGAAGTCGGGGCGGCAGGTCACCTTCTCCTCCGACCTGATCTACGACGTGCTGCGCAAGCACGACCCCGGCCATGTGCTGCTGCGCGCCACCCGCGCCGACGCGGCGGGCGGGCTGACCGACGTGCGGCGCCTGTCGGATTTCCTGGTTCGGGTGAAGGGCCGCATCACCCACAAGGACCTCGACCGCATCTCCCCCCTCGCCGTGCCGGTCATCCTGGAGATCGGGCGGGAACGGGTGGACGGTTCCGCCACCGACGAGCTTCTGGAGCAGGCCGCCGCCGATCTGGTGGCCGAGGCGATGCCGGAATTGGATTCGCCCCGTGATGAGCAGGGCCGGCTGACGTTGTGATGACCATGGACACGACGATGACCCTGCGGGGCGCCGCGCTGGCCCCTGATCCCTCCGGCGCGCTGGTCTGGCCGGCGGAGCGGACGTTGGTGGTCGCCGACCTGCATCTGGAGAAGGGCTCCGCCTTCGCGGCGCGCGGGCGGATGCTGCCGCCCTACGACACCCGGGCGACGCTCGGCCGGCTGGCGGAGCTGGTGGAGCGGTTGGCCCCGGAGCGGGTGATCTGCCTCGGCGACAGCTTCCACGACCGCCGGGCGGCGAGCCGCATGGAGGCGGGGGACGTGGCGCGGCTGCGCGACCTGACCGGACGGGTGGCGGACTGGCTGTGGGTCACCGGCAACCACGATCCGGAACCGCCGGAGGGGTTCGGCGGGCGCATCCTGGACGAGCTTGCGCTCGGCCCGCTGACCTTCCGGCACGAGGCGGTGCCCGGCGCCGTGGGCGAACTGTCGGGGCATCTGCACCCGGTGGCCGCCGTCGTGGTGCCGGGCCGGCGGGTGCGGGAGCGCTGCTTCGCCTTCGACGGGGGCAAGCTGATCCTGCCGGCCTTCGGCGCCTTCGCCGGCGGGCTGAACGTGCTGGACCCGGCGGTGTCCGGCCTGCTGGCGGCGCGGTTCGAGGTGCATCTGCTGGCCCGCGGCAAGGTCCACCGCTTCCCGCGCAGCCGCCTGTCTCCGGATAAGGCGTAAAAGAAAAAACCCGGAGAGTCGGGGGAACTCTCCGGGCGAGTGGTCCTGCCGGAACCGGCGGTGAGACGTCCGGCAGGAGGGACCTCGATGAAAAAGCAGAACGTCAGTTCGGCATCATGACCGTGTCAATCACGTGGATGACGCCGTTGGACGCCATGATGTCGGGCTTCACGACCTTCGCGTTGTCCACCATCACGCCGCCCTTCGTCGCGTCGATGTCCACCGCGGTGCCCTGCACGGTCTTCGGCGATGCCGTCTTGCCGGCGATATCGGCCGAAGTCACCTTGCCCGACACCACATGATAGGTGAGTACGGAGCGGAGCTTCTCGCGGTTCTCCGGCTTCAGAAGATTTTCGACGGTGCCGGCGGGAAGCTTGGCGAAGGCCTCGTCGGTCGGGGCGAAGACGGTGAAGGGACCGCTGCCCTTCAGCGTGTCCGCGAGGCCGGCGGCCTGGACGGCCTGGACCAGCGTCTTGAACTGGCCCGCCGAGACGGCGGTGTCCACGATGTCCGCCGCCTTCGCGGAGAGAGCGGCGAGGGACAGCGGCAGGGCGACGGTGGCGGCGGTCAGCAGGCGTGACAGGCGGGACATGTGGTTTCCTCCGTTGATGGCGTCTCGTTCCCCTCCCCGACCGTGGAACCGGCGCCGTCGGCCGCCGTGCCTCCGGCTCCACGTCGTGGCAGCGAAGGCGGAAATAGCGGCCCCAAAATCGCCGTCAATAGGATTTCCCCAGGAAAAATTTTTGCCGTCGTGGTGATCCGGAACAATCGGCACCGCGTAGCAAGAGCCACTGACCGTGGTCATTGGCTGCGGCGTTTTGGCATGCCCGTTCTTCTGTCCATGTCCTTAAAGTTGGCCGATGACGACCGATCAATCCCCCATCCTCGTCTGGTTCCGCAACGATCTTCGCCTTGCCGACAACCCGGCGCTCAGCGCCGCGGCGGAGGATGGGGCGCCGGTCATCCCGGTCTACGTCCGCGAGAAAGACGCCCACGATCCCTGGCTTCCCGGCGCCGCCTCGCGCTGGTGGCTGCACGGCAGCCTGGAGCGGCTGGGCAAGGCGCTGGCCAAGCTCGGCTCGCCCCTGGTGCTGCGCAGCGGCGACCCCGCCGCGGTGCTGGCGGCGCTGGCGGAGGAGACCGGCGCCGACACGCTGCTGTGCAACCGCCGCGCCGGCCCGACCGCCATCGCCCGCGACCGCCGGGTGGTCGAACGGCTGAGCGTGCGCGGCGTGACGGTGCACCCCCACAACGCCGCCCTCCTGTTTGAGCCGGGGACCATCCGCACCAAGTCGGACACGCCCTTCCGGGTCTTCACGCCCTTCTGGAAGGCGCTGCTGTCGATGCCGGAGCCGCCGCGCCCCACCCGCGCGCCGGCCAAGCTGACGCCGCCGGCCAAGCCGGTGTCCAGCGAGTCGCTGAAGGACTGGGCCCTGCTGCCCAGCGCGCCCGATTGGGCCGGCGGCCTGCGCGAGCGCTGGGAGCCCGGCGAGGCGGCGGCGCGCGAGCGGCTGGCCGATTTTCTCGACGGGCCGGTCGCCGCTTATCCGGTGGAGCGCGACCGCCCGGACCATGACGGGACCTCCGCCATGTCGCCGCACCTCGCCTTCGGGGAGATCGGACCGCGGCAGATCTGGCACGCCACCCGCCACGCCGCCGACCAGCGGCATGAACTGGCGGCCGGCGCCGGGGCCTTCCTGCGGGAACTCGGCTGGCGGGAGTTCAACCACCATCTGCTGCGCGAGGAGCCGAGCATTCCGGACACGCCGCTGGACGCGCGCTTCACGCGATTCCCCTGGCGGACGGACAAGGCGGGCCTGCGCGCGTGGCAGCGCGGGCGCACCGGCTACCCCATCGTGGACGCGGGGATGCGGCAACTCTGGCAGACCGGCTGGATGCACAACCGCGTGCGGATGATCGTCGGCTCCTTCCTCATCAAGGACCTGCTGATCCCCTGGCGGGAGGGCGAGGCGTGGTTCTGGGACACGCTGGTCGACGCCGACATCGCCAACAACGCGGGCAACTGGCAATGGGTGGCCGGCTGCGGCGCCGACGCGGCCCCCTTCTTCCGCGTCTTCAATCCGATCCTCCAGGGCGAAAAGTTCGACCCGGAGGGCGCCTATGTCCGGCGCTACGTGCCGGAGCTGGAGAGGCTGCCCAACCGCTGGATTCACAAGCCCTGGGAGGCGCCGGACGAGGCGCTGCGGCAGGCGGGGGTGACGCTCGGCAAGGACTACCCTCGGCCGATCGTCGACCACGGCACCGCCCGCGACCGCGCGCTGGCCGCCTTCAACGAGATCAAGAAAGCCGGCGATTGATCGTTGCGGGATCGTAAAACCCGACCGTGCGTTTTCATTCCGCCTTCATGGGAGTGCAAAGAAACCGTCACAGGCCGCCGGTAAGGTGCGCCCGCCCCTACCCAAAATAAATTTGCGGAAAGAGACGAGGCACACCGATGGACACGCATGACCTGCCCCAGAAGGGCACCAAGTACCTGACCTTCGAGGGCCGCGAGGACATCGGCTCCAACCCGTCCGAAAACCCGACCATGGGCGACGTCATCAACGCCCGCCTCGGCCGCCGCGACCTGATGCGCGGCATGCTGAGCGGTGCGGCGGTCAGCGCCTTGATCGGCCCGGCCGCCCTGCTCTCCTCCCCGCGCGAGGCCGAGGCCGCCGTCACCGGCGCTCCGCGCCCGGTAAAGGCCAGCTTCTCCTTCCAGGAGGTGGCGCACGGCGTGGACGCCGACCATCACGTGGCATCCGGCTACAACGCCGACATCCTGATCCGCTGGGGCGACCCGGTGGTCCCCGGCGCGCCGGCCTTCGACCCGATGAACCAGACCGCCGAGGCGCAGTCGAAGCAGTTCGGCTACAACAACGACTTCGTCGGCTACGCCCCGCTGCCGCTCGGCTCCCAGTCGCCGGACCGCGCCCTGCTCTGCGTGAACCACGAATACACCGACGAGGAGGTCATGTTCCCCGGCGTCGGCGTGGAGCAGCAGAAGGACAAGTTCGGCCGCATGACCAAGGCGCTGGTGGACATCGAGATGGCCGCCCACGGCGGCACCGTCGTCGAAATCCGCAAGGTCAGGGGCAAGTGGGTGACGGTGGCGGACTCCCGCTACAACCGCCGCATCACCGGCGAGACGCCCTGCGCCATCACCGGCCCGGCCGCCGGCCACGCCCTGATGAAGACCAGCTACGACCCGACCGGCACCATGGTCCGCGGCATGCTGAACAACTGTTCCGGCGGCATGACTCCCTGGGGCACCTGGCTGTCGGCCGAAGAGAACTTCAACGGCTACTTCTGGGGCAAGGTCGAGGACACCAACCCGAACGCCAAGGTGCTGAAGCGCTACGGCTTCCCCGGCGAATGGTACAACTGGGGCGTCCATCACGACCGCTTCGACATCGTCAAGGAGCCGAACGAGTCCAACCGCTTCGGCTGGATCGTCGAGATCGACCCGTACGACCCGACCGCGACCCCAAAGAAGCGCACGGCGCTCGGCCGCTTCAAGCATGAGGCCTGCCAGATCGCGCTGGGCAAGGACGGCACCGTGGTCGCCTACACCGGCGACGACGAGCGGTTCGACTATGTTTACAAGTTCGTCGCGGCGAAGAAGTTCGACCCGAAGAACCGCGCCGCCAACATGGACATCCTGGAAACCGGGACGCTCTATGTGGCGAAGTTCAAGGCCGACGCCTCGGTCGAGTGGCTGCCGCTGGTCCATGGCCAGGGTCCGCTGACCGCCGAGAAGGGCTTCCCCGACCAGGCCACCGTCCTGATCAACGCCCGCCTCGCCGCCGACGCGCTGGGCGCCACCAAGATGGACCGCCCGGAGGACATCGAGGTCAACCCGGTGACCGGCAAGGTCTACGTCATCCTCACCAACAACTCCCGCCGCAAGCCGGAGCAGGTGGACGCGACCAACCCGCGCGCCGAGAACAACTGGGGCCACATCGTCGAGATCCTGCCGGAGAACGGCAACCACGCCTCGACCAAGGCGGAATGGACGATCCTGGTCCGCGGCGGCAACCCGGCGGACGAGAAGGTCGGCGCGCAGTTCCACGCCGACACCTCCGCCAACGGCTGGTTCTCCTGTCCCGACAACGCGGCGGTGGACCACCGCGGCCGCCTGTGGATCACCACCGACCAGGGCGAGAACTGGAAGAAGGCGTCCGGCACCGCCGACGGCGTCTGGGCCGTGGAGACCGAAGGGAATCTGCGCGGCCTGTCCAAGATGTTCTACCGCGTGCCGGTGGGTGCGGAGATGTGCGGCCCCTGCTTCACCACCGACGACAAGACCCTGTTCGTCGCCGTGCAGCACCCGGCCACCGACGGCGTCGACCAGTGGGAAGGCTTCAAGGGCAAGCTCTCCTCCTTCGAGGACCCGGCGACCCGCTGGCCGGACTTCAAGCCCAACATGCCGCCGCGCCCGTCGGTGGTCGCCATCACCAAGAAGGACGGCGGCGTGATCGGTCTCTGACCGGACGCATGACCGTCCCATAATCCAGCGACACGCCTTGAAAGGGCGGCCTCCGCGTCCGGGGCCGCCCTTCTTCTTTGTCTGGTGTCGGTGTCCGACGATGTAATAAGATAACGCCATGACCGTCGATCCCCATTCCACCGCCGGCCCGGCCTCCCGCCATGGGCACGACCACGCGCATTGCATCGCCGACGCGCTGACGCGCGCCGACGCCCTGTGCGCGGAGCGTGGCGCCCGGCTGACCGCGCTCCGCCGGCAGGTGCTGGAGCTGGTCTGGAACAGCCACAAGCCGCGCGGCGCCTACGCCATCCTGGAAGACCTCAGCCAGCGCGAGGGCAAGGCCACCGCCCCGCTGACCGTCTACCGGGCGCTGGAGTTCCTGGTGGAGCATGGGCTGGTCCACCGCATCGAATCGCTGAACGCCTACATCGGCTGCGCGGCGCCGGGGGCCGTCCATTCCGGGCAGTTCCTGGTGTGCGAGACCTGCGGCAACGCCGTGGAGATCGACGACCCGCGCATCCGCGCCGCCATCGGCACCATCGCCGCCGAGCATGGTTTCCAGGTCAGCCGCCCCACCGTCGAGGTGCGCGGCACATGCACCGACTGTCAGGAGAAGACCCCGTGACCGCCGCTCCCACCCCCGCCGCCCAACCGGCGCCCCGCCTGCCCGTCTCGGTGCTGACCGGCTTCCTCGGCAGCGGCAAGACCACGCTGCTGCAACGGCTCCTGCACCATCCCGGCATGGCCCGCACCGCCGTGGTCATCAACGAGTTCGGCGAGGTCGGGCTCGACCATCTGCTGGTCGCCAAGGCGTCGGAGAACATGGTGCTGATGGACAGCGGCTGCCTGTGCTGCACCATCCGCGGCGACCTCGTCGACACGCTGCGCGACCTGTTCCTGAAGCGCGTGCGCGGCGACATCCCGGAGTTCGACCGGGTGGTGGTGGAGACGACGGGCCTCGCCGACCCGGCCCCGATCATCCACACGCTCATGAGCGACCCGCTGCTGGCCGCCCGCTTCCGCCTGGACGGCGTCATCAGCACGGTGGACGCGGTGCATGGCGCCAGCCAGCTCGACCGCCAGCCGGAAAGCGTGAAGCAGGCCGCCGTCGCCGACCGCATCGTGCTGACTAAGACCGACCTCGCCACGCCCCACACGACGCTCGCTTTGTGCCAGCGCCTGTCGGCCATCAACCCGGCGGCCCCGCAGATCCCCGCGGCCTTCGGCGAGGTGGACCCCAAGCAGCTGTTCGACGCCGGCCTCTACAACCCCGACACCAAGAGCCCCGACGTGGCGCGCTGGCTCCGCGAGGAGGCGTACCGCGACGAGCAGGCCCATCATCATGATCACGGGCATGACCATGATCATGACCACCATCATCACGACCATCACCACGACCACGGACATGGCGACGCCTGCGGTCCCGACTGCGGGCACGATCACCACCATCATGACGCCAACCGGCACGACGACCACATCCGCGCCTTCTGCATGGTGGTGGACGAGCCGATCCCGTGGAACAATTTCGTCGACTTCATGGAGGCCCTGATCGCCACCGGCGGGGAGAACCTGCTGCGCATCAAGGGGCTGCTGAACGTGAAGGAAAGCCCACTGCCGGTCGTCGTCCACGGCGTGCAGCACATGTTCCACCCGCCGGTCCAGCTCCAGGAATGGCCCGGCGAGGATCACCGCTCCAAGATCGTCTTCATCACCCGCGACATCGGCGAGGCGGTGATCCAGCCGATGTTCGACCAGTTCGTCTGGGGAGCAGAAGGGGCGGCCTGAGGGATGTCATTGCCCCCACCCCGGCCCTCCCCCGCTTCCGCAGGGGAGGGAGATTTCTGCGAAGTGGCGGCAGTCCCCTCCCCTGCAAAGCGGGGGAGGGTTAGGGTGGGGGCAACCGCGCCCGCTCACTTCACCTTGTAAAGCTGGAAGTACCGCCCCTCCTGCACCAGCGTCAGATGCTCGGGCACCGGGTTGGCGCGGCCCGGCTCGCTGAACAGCACATAGACGTAGCCGAAGCGCCGGGGCCAGTCGGCCCAGTAATGGTTGTCGCGCAAGCCCGGCTGGCGCACCGCGTCGGCGACATAGCCGATGCGCGGCATGTAGGTGAAATCACCGTCCAGGTCGGCATAGTCCGGCTTCAGCAGCAGCACCTGCTTGCCCGGATGGGTGAAGGCGATGGGCACGAGGCTGGACCGCTCCATCAGCGCCAGCACCGGCGCGTGGTGCAGGCCAAAGGACAGGGCACGGTCGTCGGTGAACTGGGTGGCGCGGAAGATCGACTTGTGCAGCGTCTCGTCGGCGTAGGTGGCGAGCACCGTGCTGCCCGGCTCGATCCGCTGCAGGGACTGGCGCACCTCCTCCAGCAGCGGGTCCACCTTGGCCAGCCCCACCCCGGCGTCGGCGCTGCGCAGCAGCGACAGCGCGACCACCACCGACAGGAAGGCCGCCCGCATGGCCGAGGTCGCCAATTCCCAGCGCACGAAGCCCAGCGCGACGAAGGCGATGCCGATGGGCAGGCGGCTGTCGGCGAACCAGGAGCCGAATAGGACCAGCGGCATCGCCGCATAGACCACCAACCCCAGCGCGATGGTGATGGCGCCGACCGGATGCAGCCGCAGCGCCCCGCTCCACAGCCCCCAGGCGATGCCCAGCCCGACGGCGATCCCCGTCACATAGCCGACCGTATCGGCGTAGCCGCCGAACAGGAAGTCGAAGCCCATCAGCTTCGCCGTGCCGACCCACAGCACCGCGTCGGCGAAGCCCGACGACGGGCTCATCAGCAGCAGCGGCGGCACGATCAGGAAAGGCAGACCGAAGGCCAGCGCGTCGGGTAGCGCCCGCCGCGGCTCGCGCCAGCCGCCGCTCCGCCACAGCCGCCAGCCCTCGAAGGCCAGCAGCGTCAGGCCGTAGAGCCCGAGCGCGAACAGGTGCGAGATGAACAGCAGCAGCACGATGCCGAGCGAGGCCAGCCCGCGCTGCCAGGGCGCGCGCTCCCGCATGACGATCCAGCCGGCGATTCCCCACAGCGCCAGCCCCAGCCCGAACAGGTAGTTGAACAGGCCCATGTAGGTGGACAGCGTGTAGAGGAACAGCCCGGCGGCCAGCGGCCCCAGTTCCACCCGGCCCCAGACGGCGCGATAGAGCGCGATGGAGCCGGTGACCAGCACCAGATAGCTGGCGGTGACGAAAAGCCGGCTCGCCGTGTGCACGCCGATCAGCTTGGCCAGCGGCGGCACGACGATGTCCATCACCAGATTGGGGATGATCGCCCAGCGCACCATGTAGAACTGCGCCAGCGCCGAGTCCTGGTCGAGATGGGCCAGGGCGTACATGCGGGTGACGTGGTTGACGTAGTCGCCCAGCGCCGGAATCTCGAACATCCAGACGGGAACCGAGGCCGCCACCAGGATCAGCAGGGCGGCGGGCCAGACATACACGGACTCGGCGCGCGACGCTGCCCGCCCGTCGAGGGTGAAATCCCTGAACATGCGACCCCCCTTCAGACGCTTTTCGGGAAGGACTGGGGCGGAGCGGCGGGCGCAGCGGCCGTGGGGGACGCCTGCAGGTCCTGCGGATAGCGGTTCTGCAGACCGGCGCGGTAATGGGTCCAGAAGCCGCGCAGCCCCTTCACGTCGGCGCGCCGATGCAGCAGGTAATAGAGCGTGTACTTGACCATCATGCGGGCGATGGACTTGCGCTCGTAGGTGGCGTGGATGTAGCCCATGTTGCGGAAGAAATAGGGGGCGCGGTTCTCCGGCATCTCCTCGATCGTGCCAAGAAAGCCGCCGGCCAGCGGGCGCTGGGTGCGGCGGTTGCGCGGGTGCACGTGCAGGGCGCGCACCGCCGTCGCGTCGCGCAGCCCGGCCCGGCGGGCGCGCAGCGTGAACTCCCACTCGTCGCCCCAGATGAACATCTCGCGCTTGATGTTGCCGATCCGCTCGAACACGCGGCGGCGCAGCAGGGTCCCGTTGAACAGCGCGATGGCGCCCGGCACGATGCCGTCCTGCGCCGCGGCGGCGAAGGCGTCGGCCTTGGTGAAGCCCTGCATGGTGAAGGCCAGATCGCCGCGGTCCTCCGCCGCGACCACGGTCGGCCCGACGAGGTCGAGGTCGTGCCGCTCGCCCTGGCGCAGCAGTTCGGCCAGCGCACCGGGCGCCGGGATGCCGTCGTCGTCGGTGCTCCAGATCCAGCGGGCGCCCAGTTCCAGCGCCGTAGCGAAGGCGGTGTGATAAGCGCCGGCGGAGCCGATGTTGGCCTGCCGGACCACCAGAAGCTCCGGCATCACCGCCCGCTGCTCGGCCAGCCATTCCGCGGTGCCGTCGCTGGAGCCGTTGTCCACCACGACGATGCGATCGGGCCGCGGCTCCTGCCCATGGATGGCCGCCAGACAGGTCTTCAGCAGGGCCAGACGGTTGTGGGTGACCACCACCGCGACGACCGGCGTCTCCCAGGGCGTTTCCCGAGGCCGTTCCTGGGCTCCGGTGTCCAGCGTCCGGGGCGTCTGGGCTTCTGACATGCGGTTTCCGTCCTTCGTCTGTGCTTCGGGCGTCTGAGCTTCGGGCATCGGTGCCTTGGGGCTGCCTTAAACAGGCCACCCCAAAAACAGGCCACCCCAAGTTTTTTGCTTTGCGAAGAGAGGGCAATGACCCGGACGGAGAGGGGCCGCACCATTCGCATAGCCCATAAGGAGAAAAATCAGCTCAGACGCATCCAGCCGGTGCTCCACAACCACAAAACGGCGAATCCCATCGACAAAAGGGTCATAGGAATGCCGCAACGGGCGTGCTCCAGGAAGCCGAGCCGGACACCGGAGGCCGCCGCCCGCTCCACCACGATGATGTTGGCGAGGCTGCCGGGGATCAGCAGGTTGCCGGCCAGCGTGGACAGGATCGCCAGACCGTAGAGCGCCCCCTCCGGCGGCGACGGCCAGGCGGCGAGCAGCAGGATCACCGCCGGCACGTTGCCGATGCTGTTGCTGGCCGCCAATGCGAGCGGGGTCATCACCGCCAGCCGGTCGGGCAGCCAGCCGGCGGCCTCCAGCCCCGACACGAACTCTGCGGGCAGGCCAGTCAGCTTCAGCGCGTGATTGATGGCGAACAGCGCGGCGAAGAGGACCAGCAGGTGCCAGTCCACCATGCCCAGCATCCCGCGCGAGGCCAGCCGCCGGCTGATCAGCATCGCCCCGGCGACCAGCAGCACGCCGATCTCATGGGGCAGGTCGGTGGTGAACAGGCCGAGAAGCACCAGGGTCGCCACCAGCGCCTTGCCGAGTTGCGCCCGGTCGAGCGACACCGGCTCCGCCCCGCCCTGCCCGGTCGTACGGTCATCGGGTTCGCCGAAGCGGCCCCGCCAGGCGAGCCACACCACGACATACACCACCACGAGGCCGACCAGCGCCGGCACCCCGCAGACCGCCAGGAAGCGCCAGAAATCCAGGTGACCCATCTGGCCGATCAGGATGTTCTGCGGGTTGCCGATCACCGTCGCCGCCGAACCGGCGTTCGCCGCTCCGGCCAAGCCGATCAGGTAAGGACGCGGGTCCAGCCGACGAGCCAACAGCCCGACGCAGAGCATCGGCGTCATGGCGAAGACCACCACGTCGTTGGCGAGGATCGCCGACAGGCCGCCGCCCACCGCCACCGTCACCGCCAGCAGCCGGGCCGGGGAGCGCGCCGCTTGCGCCACCCGCAGGGCGCACCAATCGTAGAAGCCGCTGGCCGCGTATTGGGCGGACAGCACCATCAGCCCGAACAGGATGAACAGGGTCGGGAAGTCGATGGCCTCGGTCACCTGCCCCGATTCCAGTGCCCCGATGGCGAGCAGAAGAATGGCCGCGACCAGGGCGATGCCGGTGCGGTCGATGCGCAGTCCGGGGAAGCGCCCCAGCGCCATGCCGGCATAGGTGAGGACGAACAGCGCGACGACCGTCAGCGTCATGGGCGGGACGGCCAGGAAGGGAATGGGCATGGATGGGGGTTCGCTGCGGGGTGGTGGAAGCCCCTCTATAACGGCCCGGCATAGGGTCAGGCCATAGGCGCCAAGCCAAGGTCAGGCCAGCGTGACCGTCATCCCTTCCCGCGCGGCGAAGCAGTCCGGGAACGCCGCCTGGGCGGCCGCCTCGATGGCGGTCATCGTGGCGTCGTCATGGTCGGGGTCGTGGTGGAACAGCACCAGCCGCTTGACCCCCGCCGCCTGCGCCAGCCGGACGCCCTCGGTCCAGGTCGAATGTCCCCAGCCGATGCGGTTCCGCCATTCCTCGTCGGTGTAGGTGCTGTCGTAGAGCACGAGGTCGGCGCCGTCGATCAGATCCAGGATGTTGCGGTCGGGATGGCCCGGCACATGCTCGGTGTCGGTCACGTAGGCGAAGGACTTGCCCAGATGCTCGACGCGGTAGCCGGTGGCGCCGTCGGGATGGTTCAGCCGCGCCGTGCGGACCTGCACCCCTTCGCCCAGCGCGAACTGGTCGCCGGCCGTGATCTCGTCGAACACGATGTTGCTTCCCATAGTGCGCATGGGCACCGGGAACAGGGGGCGCTCCATCTGCCGGGCCATGGCCGCCTCGATGCCGGGGGTGCCGTTCAGGTGACCGGAGACGATGCGCAGGTGGAAGCCCTTGGTGTAGGCCGGGGCGAAGAAGGGAAAGCCGCAGATGTGGTCAAGGTGGGTGTGGCTCATCAACAGGGTCGCCTCGGTCGCGCCCTCCTTCAACAGGCGCTTTCCGAGCATGCGGATGCCCGTGCCGGCGTCGATGACGATGCGCTGGTCGCCCGCCTGGACTTCCACGCAACTCGTGTTGCCGCCGAAGCCCATATGGGACGGCAGGGGACAGGAAACCGTGCCCCGAACCCCCCAGAAGGTCACCGAAAAGCCCATACCGACCTCAAGACGCCAGTCTCCGGGCCACCGCGCCGCCTGAAGCCACCGCTTGGAGCCGCTGCCGGGGACCGTTAAGACGGCATTTTAGCATGGTTTTCGGTTTACGCGGTGATGACCGTCACAGCCCTACCGGTTCCAAAGAGGGAGCCCGCCCCCTTCCGGATTGGCACACGCTCAGCTGGTCCACAGGATGCTTTCGATGAAACGTTCGCAGGACCGGCGGTGGAAGCATCCGGTGCAGCCGGTATCGGAACAGGGAAGCCCGGCCTTCAGAACGGTCAGCCCATCCACCAGCCGGTCCTTCGTGGCCTGATCGATGACGTCCGCCACAAGCACGTCGCGGATCGCCTCCGCGACGAGGTCGTCTTCCTGTTCCGGTACGGTCACGATTTGCCTGAGAGCCTGCATGCGAAACACCTTTCCGTGGTTCAACTGCACCACATGGGTGTTTCGCCAACATTTCAGGGAGCGCCCTCAAAAGATTCGAATTGCTGCAATCCGATACGCCTATTTGCAAGAGCTGGCCGAATCCTGGACGATCACTCCAAACCAGCCGAGCCCCTTGTAGGTTTCATAGCCCGGCGTCACGGCGAAGCCGACGACGCGCCCCTGCTCGTCGGAATAGCTGCCGTGCCCGTGGCCGCTGGTGCGCAAAGGGAAGCTTTCCGTCAGGACGCCCCTGCGGTCGGAGGCGGCAATCACGCGGAGACGGCTGTCGACCAGAAGGCAGCGGGTCCGGGAGCGCTCCTCGTCGCTCAGGCGGACGGAGTCGACCACGCCCTGGGATTGAGTCTGCCAATCGAAGAAGACACCCAGCACGCCGATGACGGGGCCGTTTTCCTCACCGCCGGCCCGGATGGCCGTGGCGTAGGTTGCTACGGTCGCACGGTCCAGCAGGTCGTTGGCGCCGATGTCGGCCACCGCGAAATCGGCGCCGCTGCGGGTCGCCATGGCCTCGCGGAACCAGGATTCGGAGGCGACCGAACCGCCCAAGGGTCGGCGGTAGCGGTCGGGCCGTCCGGTCGCCAGAACCACGCCCTTGGCATCGACGACCCAGAGGTCGAGATAGACCGTGTAGGCGCCCAGGATGACGCCCAGCCGCTGCGCGGCGTGGCGCCGATTGGCCTCGGACGGATCGGCGGCGCAATCCACCACGGCGCTGTCGGTGGCCCACCACCGCACATCGCAGGACCGCTCGTACAAATTGCGATCCATGATGTCGATCATGTTGAGCGCCAGATCGGCGAGACGCCCGCCGCGCAACTGTGAGACCAGACGGTTGCCGAGCGTGTTCAACTCGTCGGTCTGCACCGCCATCTGGGCGCGCAGTTCCCCGCCGATGCCGGTGATCCGCTCCGAGATGGCCTTCACCTCCTGGGCCACCACGGCGAAGCCGCGTCCGGCTTCACCGGCGCGCATCGCCTCGATCAGGGCGTTGAGCGCCAGGATCTTGGTCGTGTTCGTAACGGCCTGGATCTCGTCCATCTTGCGCGCCGCGAGATCGGACACGGCGCGCGACAAGGCCACGATACGCTCGGGCATGAACATCACCTCCAACGATTATCGGTGACGACCCCCAGGATGACCGGGCAGCCATTCGTCGGCTCACTCAATCATCCGCACCCCACCCAAGCCGCATTGAATGGACGCAATCACAAATCCGCAACACGGAAAGCCAGCCAACCTCGTGCCGCCCCCTGCGGCGCAATGTCATCCCCCGGTATGCAGATACTCAGTGCCGGATCAGACCTTGTAGGCCAGACGCAGGCCGCCCCAATGGCGCCCACGAACGGTGATCGGAGCGGACACGTCCTTCATCAGGGTGTATTGGCCGCCCCCCATATCGCGCCGGTAGGTCTGAAGCAGGAACGGCTTCGTGCTGCGCCCCGCGGCCAGACCGACGCGGTCGTTGAAGATGCGGCGGTTGCGGCAGTTGGCCGCGTTCCACGTCGGATCGGCCCCCTGTGGCTGGCTGAACCTGCGGTTGTGGGTCGGCAGGTAACCGTTCGAATCGACCGCCACGCAGAAGACGATGCGCTCGCTTCGACCCAGCAGCGACTCGAGCACCCTCGGCAGCATACGGTCACAGAACTCGGTGAAGCGGGTCATGTGCTGCTGCGGGTTGGAGCCGGGTATGGGCTGGTAGTTGCTGTCGAACAGGTCGCCCTCGCGAACCTCGCCGCGCGACAGCGCGTCCTCGAAGTCCGCGGAGATGCGCGACGCGGCGTCGCAAACCAGCCGGATGAAGGGCGTGTCCACCGTCTCCACGTCCAGTTCGGCGGTGATGCCGATCAGCCGCTCGCTCATGCCGACCAGCGTGTTCACGCGGTCGCGCGCCTGGGCCAGATTGTCGCTGGACAGTTGCACACCGACCGCGAGGTCGTCGATCTCGTGCTGAAGCTCCTCGCAGTTGGCGCCGATCTCGGAGGAGGCCGCGTCGATCTTGTCGGTCTCGCCGTTCAGTTCCGACATGGCGCGGCCGACGGTCTCGATGACGGCGCCGATGGCGGTGGTGCCCTCGCTCACCGCGCGGGCCTTGCCGGCGCTGGCCGCGCTTTCGGCCATCAGGCGCTGGGCCTGGTCGTTGAGGTATTTCAGCGTGGCGTCGATCTCCGTCGTCGCCTCGCTGGTCTTCTTGGACAGGGCCTTCACCTCGTTCGCCACCACGGCAAAGCCGCGCCCGGCCTCGCCGGCGCGGGCCGCCTCGATGGTGGCGTTGAGCGCCAGCAGGTTGGTCTGCTTGGCGATGACGAAGATTTCCTTGGCGACCCGGCCCACGCGGTCCAGCGCCTCCTGAAGACCGGCGATCTGGCCTTCGATGCCCCCCACCGCGGCGACGAGGGCGTGGATGTCGTTCATGGACCGCTGCACCCGGTCGTGGGAGGATTCGACCTCCTGCCGGGCCTGCTCGGTCACGGAACGGGCCACGGTCGCGGCGGCGGAGATGCGTTGCGTGCTCTCCGACATCTTGTTCCCGGTGCCGCGCAACTGCGCGAAAACGTTGGCCTGATGGCCGAGGCGGCCGTTGACCTCCTCCACATGGCCCGCGATGTCCGCGATCTCGATCCCGAGATTGCCCGCTTCGGTGGCAATGTCCGCGATCAAATGAGAGCGGCCGCCGAACGCACTGTCCATTTTTCCGCCATCCGTTTCACAAGAATGCGCAGAGCGCTAAAATCCAATGCAATTATTACCGAACCCTTACAATTGCGCAACGGAGGAAGGGTCATTCTAAAAGGCAATATGCTCAATTATTGCGCGCCGGTAACCCGATCGCAACCGAAGGCGGAGAAAACGTCAGCCGGCACCGCCCTCGACGCCATGGCCATCCGCGATGCGATGGTCCAGCCGGTCATCCTGAAGACCGGCGGGCTCCTGGTGGATCAGGACCTCGGCGCCGGGAAACGCTTCCTTCAGGCGCTCTTCCACCCGGTCGGTGATGTCGTGCGCCCTTGCGACCGACAGCGTGGGGTCGAGTTCCAGATGCAGTTCGATGAAGGCGCCGACACCGGAGCTGCGGGTGCGCAGATCGTGCATCCCCGCGACGTCCGGCTGCGCCATCACCAGCGCCGCGATGCGCTCCCGCTCCTCCGCCGGCAGTTCCCGGTCCATCAGGACGTTCAGCGCCTCCCGGGCGACCTTGCGGGCGCCGTAGAGCAGGAAGGCGGCGATGCCCAGCCCGAACAGCGGATCGAAGGCGCTGATCCCGGTCCAGCCGGTCAGCAGGATCGCCAGGATGACCGCCGCGTTCATCAGCAGGTCGCCGGAGTAGTGCAGCCGGTCCGCCCCCACCGCGACCGAGCCGGTGGCCGTCACCACATGGCGCTGGAAGGTGATCAGGCCGGCGGTCAGCAGGATGGACAGCAGCATCACGGCGATGCCCACCGCTCCCTCGCCCACCGGCTGCGGGGTGATGACGCGGCGCACCGCCTCGATGGTCAGGAACAGGGCGGAGCCGCCGATGAAGGCGGCCTGGGCCAGCGCGGCCAGCGCCTCCGCCTTGCCGTGGCCGAAGCGGTGCGCCTCGTCCGGCGGGCGCAGCGCCGTCCGCACCCCCAGCAGCGTCACCACCGAGGCCATCATGTCCGTGCTGGAATCGATCAGCGACGACAGGATGCTGACCGAGTCGGTCGTCAGATAGGCCACCAGCTTCGCCAGGATCAGCGTGAGGGACACCGACACGCTGGCGTAGGTGGCGTAACGGCGCAGCCGGTGCGAACGCTGCTCGCTCATGAGCGCCTTCTTATGTGATAACGGCACCCGTCCTTTACGGGAAAAGACGCTCCGTCGTCCAGCGCGCCGGCTCCTGTGCGGCCGGGTCGCCCTCGCGCAGATACAGAATCCGCTCGTGCAGGCGGAAAGGGCGGTCCTGCCAGAACTCGATTCGCCGCGGCAGGATGCGGAAGCCGGTCCAGTGCTGCGGCCGGGGAACGGCGCCAAGGCCGAACTTGGCGGCGAACTGGGCGACCCGCTTCTCCAACTCCCACCGGCCCTCCAGCGGGCGCGACTGCTGCGACGCCCAGGCGCCGATGCGGCTCTCCCGCGGACGGCTCTCGAAATAGGCGTCGGCCTCGGCATCGGACACCGGTTCCACCGCGCCCTCGACGCGGATCTGGCGCTTCAGGGTCTTCCAGTGGAAGCACAGGGCGGCATTGGCGTTGGCCAGGAGTTGCTCGCCCTTGCGGCTCTCCGTGTTGGTGTAGAAGACGAATCCGCGCGGATCGATGCCCTTCAGAAGCACCATGCGCACCGACGGCGCCCCCTGCGCGTCGGCGGTGGCCAGCGCCATGGCGTTGGGGTCGTTGATTTCGCTGCGGGTGGCCTCGTCCATCCAGTCCTGGAACAGGGCGTACGGGTCCCGGTCGTTGGATTCGCTCATTGTCCCCTCGTTGCGCGGCCGTGGCCCAAAGTTTCAACGTCAGGTTTCGGCGCCGTTTCCGGCGTCTTGCCAGTTCACAAATATGCCCAATTCACAGATAGGATAGCCTCGCATATATGAGTGTCCACCGGTGCGCCAGAAGCAAGGCATGCCGGCTCCCAACCTTTCGAGGCAGCATCGATGTTCGTGAAGAAGCTCGTCCCGGCGGCGATGGCGATCGCCCTGCTTGCGGGTTGCGTTAGCACCTCCCAGGAAGCCACCAAGAACGCGGAAACCGTCGGCGGCCGGATCTCGTCGACCTATGGCAACGCCTCGGGCAAGGTCGCGTCCTCGGGCACCGGCCCGTTGCTCGGCGCTTTCATCGGCGGCGCGGCGATCCAGCCGTCGGACGCGGCGGCCGCCGAGACCGCGGCCAAGCGCGCCTACGCCGCTCCGGTCGGCGACAAGATTGGCTGGACCAACCCGGCGACGGGCCATTACGGCTCGCTGACCACAACGCGCGAGGGCTACAACAACGCCGGTCAGTATTGCCGGGAGTTCCACCAAACGGTAACCACAAAGAGCCAGACCGAATTGGCCTACGGAACCGCTTGCAAACAGGCCGACGGTACGTGGAAGATTGTCGCCAATTCGTGATGCCTCATCCCCGGGCTTCGGGGTGGAATAACTCTGTCCGTGGAAAGCATGCGTGACCCTTATCAAATCCTCGGCCTCACCCGCTCCGCGAGCGCCGACGACATCAAGAAGGCGTACCGCAAGCTCGCCAAGGAGTTCCATCCCGACCTGAAGCCCGGCAACGCCGCGAACGAGGAGCGCTTCAAGGAAATTTCGGCGGCCTACACGCTGCTGTCCGATTCCGACAAGCGCGCCCGCTTCGACCGCGGCGAGATCGACGCCTCCGGCCAGGAACGGCATCACGGCTTCGGCGGCCGCTCCCGAGCCAACGCCGGGCGCAGCCGCGCCTACAGCGGGGCCGGCGGCGGGGCCGGCGACGATTCCTTCTTCGGCGGCGAGGATTGGTTCTCCGACCTGTTCAGCGGCGGTCGCAAGCGCGGCGGCACGGCGGGCGGCACTGGCGGCAGCGGCGGTTCCCGGTCGCGCGGCAGCGACATCAATTACTCGGTCTCCGTGCCCTTCGTCGAAGCGGCGCAGGGGACCAAGCGGCGCATCAGCCTGTCCAACGGCAAGAGCATCGACGTCACCGTTCCGCCGGGCACGGAGGATCAGGCGAAACTGCGTCTGAAGGGCCAGGGGCTCCCCGGCGCCGGCGGCCTCGGGGCCGGCGACGCCATCGTCGAGGTCCATGTCGAGGCTCACCCCTTCTTCACCCGCCAGGGCTCCGACATCCATGTCGAGGTGCCGATCACCCTGAACGAGGCGGTTCTCGGCGCCACCATCCGCGTGCCCACCATCAGCGGTCCGGTCGCGCTGAAGATCCAGCCGGGGGCCAACACCGGCTCCACCCTGCGCCTGCGCGGCAAGGGGGTGATGAACCAGGCGACCAAGCAGGCCGGCGACCAGTATGTGAAGCTGAAGGTCGTCCTCCCCGACCCGCCCGACGCCGAACTGGTCAAGTTCATGGAAGAGTGGGCCAGGACGCGCAGCTACGACGTGCGCAAGAAGGCCGGCCTGGAGTGAATCCGGGCCGTTAACCCTCTCCTTACTTTTGGGTCAAAGAAAAGTCCTGGACCGAATGCGGTTGATGCCGGGCGTTGGCGCCTTCATCAATGATGATGATGTGCCGGAAACGGTTTTCACCGCCTTCGTAGGACGCCATGCCGCCGATCCCGAAAAAGTACCTGACCGCCGCTGCCGTTGTTGCTGCGCTTCTGCTTGGCTGGTTCGCCTTCGCGGCCTGGACCGACTACGCGCGCGACGGCGCCGAGGAGATCGCGACCTACAGCGACTTGGTGGCGGCGGCCGAACGGGGTGACATCGCCTCGGTCACCTTCCGCGGCGACGGTGCGCACGCCGTCACGCCGGACGGCCAGCGGCTGCGCGCCGTGGTTCCGGTCACCGACGACCTGCTGAAGGAACTGCGCGGGCGCAAGATCGCCATCGCCTTTGAGGAGGAGGCCGGCGGGCTGGTCTCCGGCACCGTTTCCGTCCTGGAAAAGCTGGCACCCTTCCTGGTCATCGGCCTGCTGATCGGCGCGCTTCTGCTCAGCGGCGGGCAGTTCCTCGGCGGCAGCCGGGCCACCCGCGTCCGCCCGCGCGACACCGGCACCGTCTTCGCCGACGTGGCCGGGGTGGACGAGGCGAAGGAGGAGCTTCGCGAGACCGTGGAGTTCCTGCGCGACCCGCGCCGCTTCGCCATGGCCGGCGCCCGCGTGCCCAAGGGCATCCTGCTGGTCGGCCCGCCGGGCACCGGCAAGACGATGCTGGCGAAGGCCGCGGCCGGCGAGGCCGGGGTGCCCTTCTTCACCGTTTCCGGCTCCGACTTCGTCGAGATGTTCGTCGGGCTCGGTGCCGCGCGGGTGCGCAGCGTCTTCAAGACGGCGCGGGCCGCCGCCCCCTGCCTGCTGTTCATCGACGAAGTCGACGCCCTGGCCGGCAAGCGCGGCGAATCCAACTCCCATTCGGAGCGGGAGCAGACCCTGAACCAGCTCCTGGTCGAGATGGACGGCATCGTGAACGGCGGCGAGGTGGTGGTGATCGCCGCGACCAACCGCGCCGAGATGCTGGACCCCGCCGTGACCCGGCCGGGCCGTTTCGACCGCCACATCCATGTCGCACTGCCCGACGTGGCCGGGCGCGAGGCCATCCTGGACGTCCACGCGGGCCGGCTGCACCTCGCCCCCGACGTCTGCGTCCGCACGGTGGCGCGGGGCACACCCGGCTTCTCGGGCGCGGAGCTGGCCAACCTGACCAACGAGGCCGCGCTGTCCGCGGCGCGCAACGGACGCGTCATCGTCGGCATGGCCGATTTCGAGGCGGCGAAGGACCGCGTCCTGATGGGCAACGAGCGGCGCAGCCTCGCCCTCTCCAGCCATGAGCGGCGCCTGACCGCCTATCACGAGGCCGGTCACGCGCTGGTTTCCCTCCGTTGCCCGGAGGCCGACCCCATCCACAAGGCCACCATCATCCCGCGCGGTCGCGCGCTGGGCATGGTGGTGCGGCTGCCGGAGGGCGACCGCGTGTCGGTGTCGCGCGCCAAGCTGCTGGCCGACATCGCCGTCGCCATGGCCGGGCGGGCGGCGGAGGATCTGGTCTTCGGGCCGGACGCCGTCACCACCGGGGCTGAGGCCGATTTCCGCGCCGCCACCGACCTCGCCCGCCGCATGATCACCGCCTGGGGCATGAGCGACGCCATCGGCTATGTCGCCCACGCCGGCAACGACCCCGCCGTCGTGCGCTCGGAGCGCACCGCCTGGCGCATCGACGAGGAGGTCCGCCGCATCACCGACGAGGGGATGGAGCGCGCCCGGCGCATCCTGGCCGGCGACCGCGCCGCGCTGGAGCGGATCACCGCCGCCCTGCTGGAGCGCGAAACGCTGAGCGGCGAGGAGATCGGCGCGCTGGCGGAGGAGGAGCGGGAAACGGAGGCCGCCTGATGGTAAAAAACTTCTTTCACATTCAACGACAAACATTGCTGCATACGCGCATACATTGGTAAAATGCTGTAGAATTTCCGCACAGTCGTGCGATCAGCATCGGGGCTGAGGATGGCAGACGCGGTTGCCCGCCGATCGATACTGGCTTTGGCGCTCGCCGGACTGGCGGCGGGCGGCCTGCCGTCGTCCGCCCTGCCGTCGTCCGCCCTTGCCGCAACCGCCGACACCGCGACCGCTCCGGTGACCGTCAAGGTCGGTGGGTACGAATTTCCTCCCTACGTGACCGAATCCGGCGGCGGCGTGACGCAGTCCCTGCTCGACCTGCTGAACGCGGAGCAAAGCGACTTCCGATTCGAACTGGTCCGCACCTCTCCCCAGCGGCGCTACGAGGACATGGAGCGGGGCCGCTTCGACCTGATCGCCTTCGAAAGCCTCGCCTGGGGATGGAAGGGCCGCCCCGTGGATTCCTCACGGGTGTATCTTCGCGATGCGGAGGTGTTCGTCGCCAAGGCCGGTCCCGGCAAGGACCAGAGCTATTTCGACCGGCTGGACGACAAGACCATTCTGGGACGGCTCGGCTACCATTACGCCTTCGCCGGCATGACCGCCGACCCGGAGATCCTGGAGAAGCGCTTCAACACCCGGCTGACCGTCACGCATGAGGGCAACGTGCGCAGCGTCGCCGCCGGGCGCGCCGCGCTGGCCATCGTCACGCGCTCCTTCCTGGCGCAGTTCCTGAAGGCCAACCCCGACATGGCGCCGCAGCTCCTGGTGTCCGACCGCACCGACCAGATCTACGAGCACACCATCCTGGTCCGCCGCGACGGCCCGGTCGGCATCGCCTGGGTCAATGACACGCTCGACCGGCTGGAGCGCAGCGGCGCCCTTCCGGCGCTGTGGGCCCGCCAGGGAATCGTCCCGTGACCGAACTGCGCGCCCTCGCCGTTGGACGGAGCGACCGCTCGCTGCTGACCCGTATCGGCAGCATCATACTGGTCACCGCCGCCGCCGTGGGGGTGGTGGCCGTGGCCGTGTCGGCCAACATCGTGGAACACCAGCAGTTCTCGGCGCTGACCAAGCGGGCACAGCTGGTCGCCGCCATGCAGACGGACGCGCTCGCCAACCCGATCTGGGAGATCGACGACCGCGCCGTCCGCAACATCATCGATTCGCTGCGCGAGCGCGACCCGGCCATTCTCGCCGTCTCCGTCTTCGAGCCGGGGCACGGCGAGCCGATGGCGGTGTCCGGCAACCCCAGGACCTCCGCCGATTCCACCACCGTCGAAAAGGTCATCGACCTGCGGGGGCGCGATGGGGTGACCCGGCAGGTGGGGACGCTGCGCCTGCTCTATTCGACGGAGGAGGTCCACCGCAGCACGCTGGAAGCGCTGCTGCCGGTGGTCGGGCTGCTTCTGCTGTCCCTGGTGACCGCCATCGCCATCATCAGCGTCATGCTGAACCGCGTCGTGCTCGGCCCGCTGCGGCGGCTGACACAGGCGACCCAGGCGGTCTCCCGCGGCGATTACAGCGCCCGCCTCGCCACCGAGCGGGAGGACGAGATCGGTGTCCTGACCAAGACCTTCAACCGCATGGCCGAGACGGTCCAGGACTACACCCAGACCTTGGAATCCCGTGTCCAGGAGCGGACGGAGGCGCTGGCCGACATCAACCGCCGCATCATGGACAGCATCAACTACGCCCAGCTGATCCAGTCCTCGATCCTGCCGAAGCCGGAGGTGCTGGAGGGCGGGCTGGCCCAGCATTTCGTCCTATGGCGCCCGCGCGACGTGGTCAGCGGCGATTTCTACTATTACCGCGAGGTCGAGGATGGCTTCCTCATCGGCGTGGCCGACTGCACGGGCCACGGCGTCCCCGGCGCCTTCATGACGATGACGGCCAGCGCGGTGCTGAACAACGTGGTGGACGGCATGGGCGCCGCCGACCCCGCGGCGCTGCTCGCCACGGTGGACGACAAGGTGCGGGCGGCCCTGCACCAGGACGGCGACGCGGCAAGCTGGGAAGGCGGCTTCGACAACGGCCTCGACCTCGCGCTGTGCTACGTCCAGCCGGCGCGGCGGCGGCTCGTCTATGCCGGTGCCCGTCTGCCCCTGGCCATCGCCGGCCCGGACGGGTTGACCGAGGTCCGCGCCGACCGCCGGAGCCTGGGCTACCGCGCGGCCGGCCCGACCCCGGCCTTCACGAATCACAGCCTGGACCTGCAGCCCGGGCAGACCTTCTACATCTGCACCGACGGCCTGACCGACCAGTGTGGCGGGGAGCGGGGGCGAAGCTTCGGCAAGCGCCGGCTGCACGGCGTGGTCGAGGAGTGCAGTGCGCTTCCGCTCGACCGGCAGAAGGAGCGCATCGAGGCCAGCCTGTCCGGCTTCCAGGGCGACCGCCCGCAGCGCGACGACATCACCATGGTCGGCTTCCGCGTCCGGCTGGCTGGCGACCCGGTGGCCCCGACGCGGAACACTCTGTGGGAAATCGCGTAACTGTTCTTGTGAGGATTGCGTGAAAGTGCAGCAGGGGGCCGTCGCGGGCCGAAGTCGCTCGACCTATCATTCGAATTCATATAATTTCCGCGCCGGCCCTGTGAACAATAAGCACCGGTAACGGGGGAGCAGAGGGGATGGCGGCCGTTACGATCGTTGTCGTCGAGGACGAGGCGTCTCTGCGACGTGACATGATCGAGTATTTGCGCAGTTGCGGCTTCGATGCGGTCGGGGCGAAAAATGGGCGCGAACTGGACGAACAGATCGCCTCGCGCCCGGTGTCCTTGGTTGTTCTGGACGTCAATCTTCCGGGCGAGGACGGATTCAAGATCGCCACGCGGCTGCGCGAAAATCCCGCCATCGGAATCATCATGGTGACCGCCCGCGGCTCCACCGTGGACCGGGTGGTCGGGCTGGAACTGGGCGCCGACGCCTATCTGGTGAAGCCCGTCGAAATGCGCGAGCTGGAGGCCCAGGCCAAGGCCCTGCTCCGCCGTCTGGAAACCAGCAATGGCGCTGCCGCCCCACCGGCCCCGCAATCCTCCGGACAGCCCGCGACGGACGAGGCCAGTTGGGTTCTGGACGTCACGGCCTGGGCGCTGACCAGCCCGGCCGGCGTGCGGGTCAGCCTGACGAGCATGGAGATGAAGCTGGTCTCGCTGCTGGCCGGACAGGCCCGCCAGCCGGCGACCCGCGACCAGATCTCGGTGGCGCTCTACAACCGCCGTTGGAATCCCGACGATCGCTCGATCGACACGGTGGTCGGGCGCCTGCGCCACAAGGTTGAGAACGCCATCGGCGAAACCGCCCCGGTCAAATCGGTCCACGGCGTCGGCTATGTGTTCTCCGCCCCAGTCCGCGTGATCTGAGGCCGCGTGATCTGAGGCCGCGTGATCTGAGAGGCCGTTCAGGCGGGGGCGTCGTCCGCAGGGGTGTTTTTCGGAAAGGTCAGGACGAAGCGCGTTCCCCGTCCCGGCGCGCTGTCCACCACGATCGTCCCCTTCAGCGCCCCGACGGCCAGATTGTGCACGATGTGCAGGCCGAGCCCACTGCCCCCCTCGCCGCGCCGGGTGGTGAAAAAGGGATCGAAGATCCGGGGCAGATGGTCCGCCGGAATGCCGCGGCCGTTGTCGGCGTAGACCAGCCGGACGGCGCCGGGCTCCGGCTCGTCCACCGTGATCGACAGGATGCCGCCCTGCCCCTCCGCGCCCTGCGCGTCGACGAAGGCGTGGGTGACGGAATTCATCACGAGGTTGGTCAGGATCTGCGACAGCGCACCCGGATAGCTGTCGACCACCAGCCCATCCGGGCAGGAGACGGAGATGCCGTGCCGACCCTGGCGGAGCTTCGGCTCCAGACTGACCAGCGTTTCCTGGATGTAGCGGTTGAGATTCACCGCCCGCCGTTCGGCGCTGGCACGATCGACCGCCACCTGCTTGAAGCTGGCGATCAGCTTGGCCGCCCGCTCGCAATTGGTGAGGATCAGCGCCGCGGTGTCCGTGGCCGTGGCCAGATAGCGCGAAAAGTCCGCCTTGCTCAGTTCCCCGGACTGGGCGCGCCGACGCAGCCCGGCGGTGGCGTCGGACAGATGCGACGCGCAGGACACCGCGATGCCCACGGGAGTGTTGATTTCATGAGCCACCCCGGCCACCAGGGCGCCCAGGGAGGCTAGCTTCTCGGCACGGACCATCGCCTCCTGCGCCTCCCGCAGGTCGGCCAGCGCGGTTTCCGCCTCCTGCCGTCGCCGCTCCAGCTCCTGGTTGGCAGAGCCGAGCTGCGCCTGCAGCCGGTCGCTGACCCGAACCAGCCGGCGCTGCTCGCGCGTGCTGCGCTGGAACGCCTCCACCAGCGCCTCGAACTCGGCGCGCAGTTCGGGCGCGGCGGTGCCCAGCCTCTCCCCCAGAAGGCGGGCCTGCTCGATGGCCTGCTCCTCAGCGGCGAAGAGGTTGAAGGTCATGATGCCCCGTCTGCGGGAATCTGTTTCAGGGTGAAGGAGACGTGGTGCAGATCCTCGGCGAAATCCTCACCCAGCTCCTGCATCGAATCGTCGTTTTCCTCGTAGCACCAGGTGACGGAGATGATGCGTCCGTTGCCCGCCGCCGTCTCCAGCATCTGGAAGATGTTCATCAGGGCCTTCGCGCTGGAGCTGTTGAAATACAGCAGTTCCATGTCGAAGCGGATCGGGTGGCCGCCCGCCTCGGCGAGGAAGGCGCGGAGCGCTGCGAAGATCGGCCCGAAGAAGGTCGCGACGTCGTCGGGATAGGACTCGCCGCTGAGGCGGAGCACGCCTTGGGCGAAGTCGAAATCGACTTCGGGCGTCCGGCCCGTTGCGGGCAATTTCAGGGATTCCATGGTCGTCCGGATGTCCACAGCCGCTTTCAGATCCGAGCCTTGAGACAGAAGAAGCTTTTGCCTTCGTCCATTTCGAGGAAGTCGTACTCGATGGGTTCGCTGGCGCGCCGCGCGATCTCGATCAGGCCGATGTTGGCGCCCCGCGCGCCCTCTTCCGGGGTTTCGCGCAGTTGCTCCCGGTAATAGGTCTTGATCGCGTCCTTGTCCAAGCCCTTGAGATACTCCAACCGATCGCGCAGGCGTGGAACGTCGGCGTTGTAGACGGTGTTGCCGCAGACGATGAAGACCTTCCCGCCTTCCATGCCGATGGTGACCATCCCGGCGCTGAGTTCGACCGGCTTCTCGCGCGCGCCGGTCACCTTCTCGGCTGAATAGCGGATGATGTTCTGCATCTGCTCGACGAAGACGGCGAAGACCCGGCGGACCGTCGGGCCGTCGGTATCCTCCAAAGCCATCTTCTCCCGCAACGCCTCACCCAGGGAATAGAGTATTCCCTCGGACAGATAGCCGCTGAACGAGAAAATGATGCCTTTCTCGTCGAGGTCCCGTTTGATCCCGGCATATTGCTGAGCGAGCATAATGGAGTCCGCGGTTCTTCCGTTGGGGGCGAAAAGGCCGTTCGCCGCGTCTGTGGGGAGCCGGAGCGGTTTCCGGCAATCGCGTCGGCCTCGTTATGAACACGTTACATTTCCGTCCGCCGCGCTGAAAGGATTATCAGGGGCGGACGGCGGCGGGGCGGCCCTGCGCGTTCAGCCTTTCACGGGAAGACGGACGCGGAAGACACTGCCCTGGCCGACCGTGCTTTCGGCGCTGATCGAGCCGCCATGCAGCAGGATGATCTGCCGTACCGTGTGCAGTCCGATGCCCGTCCCCGGCACACCCGCCGAGCCGGTTCCCCGGTAATGCCGCTCGAACAGCATGGGCAACTCGTGCTGCGGGATGCCGCGGCCCTGGTCGGCCACCGCGACCACCGCCAGGCCGGCGTCGGTCTCGCCGCGCACCGTGATGCGGCAGTCACCGTCCGAATATTTGAAGGCGTTGTTCAGCAGGTTGCTGAACAGCATGCCCAGCAGATGCCCGTCGGCCATGACCACCGGCGGCAAACGGTCCAGATCCAGGTGGAAGTCGCAGCCGGTGTAGGCGGTGCGGAAGGGTTCCGTCACCGAACGCAGCAGCGCCCGCAGGTCCACGTCCGCCCGCTGCACCCGCAGCGTCCCGGCCTGAAGCCGCTCGTCGGTCAGATGCGTGTCGATCAACCCGGTCAGGCGCTGGACGCTGCTGCGGATGACGCGCAGCCGTTCCAGCGAGTCCGGGGTCTCCCGCTCCGCCCGCAGCGTCAGCATCTGGGCGGCGCTGTCGATGATGGCCAGCGGTGTGCGGAATTCGTGGCTGACCATGGTGACGAACTGGCGCTGCTGCTCGCGGGCGACCAGTTCCGCCTCCAACGCCCGCTCCACCCGCTCCTTGGCGGCGACCAGGGCGGCCTGGTTGGCGGCCAGCTCGGCCGTCCGCTCGCCGACGCGCCGTTCCAGCGACTGGTTCAGCGCCACCAGATCCTCGTACAGGCACACATTGTCGAAGCCGATGATGACGCGGGCGCAGAACAGCTCCAGCAACCGATGATCGTCTTCGCGGTAAGGCTCGCTCCGCTCCAGGGCGAAGACCGTC
The DNA here is from genome assembly GCF_042657465.1 of Azospirillum himalayense. NCBI lineage: Bacteria > Pseudomonadati > Pseudomonadota > Alphaproteobacteria > Rhodospirillales > Azospirillaceae > Azospirillum > Azospirillum himalayense. The sequence continues at coordinate 85,143 of NZ_JBHSLC010000118.1, forward strand.
GTTCCATGCTCCCGGGTGCGAAAGGCGAGGATGCAGCGGGACGATCCGAAATTGCTCTGCTGCGTCTCGAAGGCGGAAATCACCTGGGCGGTCAGCTCGGCCTCCAGGATGTCGGAGGCGGGCCGCCCGACGAACCGCGCGAAACGGCCGGAGCCGGCAACCACGGTGGCCCGCGTCTTGCCGTCGCCGCGATCCACCATGCGGCAGGCCAGAACGGCACCGCCGCTGTTGTCCACGACCTTGCTGAGCTGGTCCACCAGCTCCTCCACCAGCGTGCGCATGGACCGGGTCTCGAACAGCGGGGCGGAGGCGGCGAGGATGCGCTCCAGCCCCTGGCGGTGCCGCTCGATGGTCACGATGTCGCGCCACGCCCGCAGCCCGCTGACCAGCGTGGTGAACAGGCGCTGGGCGGTGAGTTCGCTCTTGGCCTTGTAGTCGTTGATGTCGTAGGCGACGACCACGTCCCGCTCCGGCGCCTGTCCCGGCTGGCCGGTGCGCAGGATGATGCGCATGCGGTGATTGTTCAGGTCCTCGCGGATGAAGCGGACCAGACGCAGGCCGGCGTCGTCCGTCTCCATCACCACGTCGAGAAGCGCCACCGGGATGTCCGGTCGGGTCATAAGAAGCGACCTTGCGGCCGCCGCCGACAGGGCGCTGACCACCTCGAACGGCCGGTCTTCGAACTCGAAATCGCGCAGCAACACCTCGGTCATGGTATGGACCTGGGGGTCGTCGTCGACCACCAGCACGGGCCACGGGTCCGCCGGCCGGGCGTTGGCCGTCGAGTCGTCGGCGAAGCCGTCGTCGGGTCCGAACAACGGTTCGTCGTCCAGACCTTCGTCCATACCCTGGCCCATGCTCTCCTCCACGCATGACCTACCCGAATGGTTCCGCATCGACGGACAAGGAAGGCACCAAAGCGGTACGAGACCTAAGCCCACCCGTCCAGGGCTGTAGCAAATTGTCACAAAACGTCATGCATAAGAGACACCTGGCACGAATTTGGGCTGATTCTGCCCTTTGATGAATACCCAAGTATTACTGCATTCTTTTATACTCCCCGAAATTGAGGGAGCAGGCCCGCGTATGGACATGGATCTCAAGGGTGGGGACCTCGAAAACGGGGAATCCCATGGCAGGGACCTGGACGGCATGACTCCGGATGGCACGGGACCGAACGGTGCGCCCATCGGTCGGTACGCGGCGTTCCGCCGGTTCCTTTCGCGCTTCGACCACCGTCCCGGCGCGTCGCGGGCCGCGGACCGGCCGGGCGGACTGCCGGTGCGCGCCATGTTTCTCGGTCTGCTGTCCAGCCGGCGGCAGGCGCACACACGCCGCCTGTGGGCGCGCTGGCTGGAGCCGGTGATGCTGCGCGATCCGGTCCTGCTGTCGATCGCCGACCCGCTGCCCGGCTGCATCCGCGTCCTCGACACCGCCGGTTGGTGGCCGGCGCTGTCGAGGCGCATGGACGACCTTCCGGCCACCGTGCAGAACCGCCTGGACAACCGGCTGGTCGACGGAGCCCTGGACCGGGTTCTCGCTTCCCCGGAAATGGTGGATTGGGCGGAGGTCCTGCGCGACCGCTCGCTGACCGTCCTGGACGCGCTGCGCACCGACCCCGCAGCGCTCGCCCTGTTCCTGGAGGAGGCCAACACCCACCGCATGCGCGCCGCCAGTGCCCTGGCGATCCCCGGCGGCGTCGTGGCGCTCCGGCCGCTGGACGGCACGGACGTGGACACGCTGGCCACCGCGCTGCGCCTGTCCGACCGGTGGCGGCCGCTGGGCGGACGGGCGCCGGACATGGAGATCGACGAGTTGCTGGCCTGCGTCCGCGGCGCGCTGACCAGCGACAGCATCCCGCCGGAGGCGCTGGCCCTGTTCGCGGTGGCCGGTCTCTACACGCGCCGCGACCCCCTGCTCGGTGCGGCTCTGCGGGCGCTGCTTCCGCTGCCGCTGGTCGATGCCGCCGCCGCATGGCTGACGGCGCACAGCGAGGAGGCGGATGGCAGCGTTTCGGACTTATCCATGCCTGGAGTCAGCCCGATGCGCGCTTCCGACCGCGGACTGCGGGACCTGTTCGAAGCCGCGCGGCGTTCCGGACGATCCCTGTCCCCGTCGCCCGCCAAACGGCCGGCGTCCCCACCGGCCGGGGTGATGAACGTCACCGGCACACCGGGCGCGCGCTGATGGTTCGGATGGTGATGCGATGAACATGGACACCTTCGCCCTCGCCTTGCTGGTCCTGTGCGTCGGCGCGCTCGGCCTGTCCGTGGTCTACGAGGCGTCGCGCCTGACCGCCACCGGCAGCCGCAAGGCGCTGCTGCGACGGAAGCTGGAGGCGCAGGCCGCCGACCTCGCCACCCTCAGCCGCCGCATCGAGGACGCCCAAGCCGAGAGTACCTCCCGGCAGGAGTCCCTCGACCGGCTGACCGCCGAGCGCGGGCGCCTGACCGGCCTGATCGCGTCAGTGAAAGCGTCCAAGATCGCCCTGGTGCATGAGATCGGCGATGCCCAGAACGGCGCCCAGCGCTTTGAGAGCGAGTTGCGCACCGTCCCGGATTTCGCCCGGCTCGATCCCCGGCGCATGCTGTTCGCACGGGCGATCTGGGATCGCCGGAACATCGCCCGCGTCTGGGCCGACACGCCGGACGCCGCGGCGGCGATGCTTCAGCGCGCCTTCAGCGAGCGCAACGGGGTCCTGTCTTCGCGGCCGGAAACGATCCCGTTGATCCCAGTTGGAAGCGGGACGAACGACGGCGCGCGGCCGGTTTCCCCATGACGGCGATCATCCTCTACGCGGCGCTGCTGCTGCTGGCGGCCAGCGTCGTGGTGAACCGGATGGGCGAACGCCGCGTCCGCTCGGCGCGCGACGAGATCGCCACCGCCGAAAAGGACATCCGGACCATGGACCAGCGCGTCCAGGAAGCCCGGAAGACGCTGGAGACGACGCGCGGAACGCTGGGCGGCCTGGAGGAGGCTCTGGCCGAGGCGAAGCGGCAGGCCGAGGCGCTGGAGCGGCAGCTCGACGCGGTCCAGCAGGCGCCAATGGAACTCTTCCATGTCTTCGACCGGCTGGAGGCCCGGCCCGGAACCATCTGGGAGGTGGCGGTGCGCCGCGCGCCCGACGCGCTCTACACCAGCGGCGCCATGGCCGCCTCGTGGCGCGACGGCCGGGCCTATCTGGTCGTCGCCGCCAACCAGAAGGAGGCTCTGGACCGCGTCGCCCAGCGCTTCCCGCGCGTCAACGGCTACGAGATCGGGCCGGTCCTGACCTGCCGCCTGTTCCTGCCCAAGGACGCGGCGGAGCGCAAGCGGGCCTGAGCCATCCTGTGAGGCCCGCCACAGCGTCGGAAGAACACCACGGTTAGAGTGGAGCGAACGACCCTCACACCCTGGTGACCGCCATGACCCGCCGCACCGCAACGCACCTTCCGCCCCCGTCCCCGTCGCAGCCGGCCACCCGTGAGCGCCCCGCGCCCGAAGCCACGTTCCTGCCCCTGGTCCTGCCCCTGGACGACCGCCGCTGCCCCCGCCGCGAGGTCGCCGTGCTGTGCGAGACCGACAGCGGCCATCGCTGGGACGGGGCTTGACCGGACGGTCCGCATCCCTATATCCCGGTCGCCCTCCCGTGAGGACGACCTCACCACGGCACGCCCCACCATGTCTCATCCATGTCGGGCATGGGGAGTTCGGCGGGGACGACCCTGCCTCCAATCCATCGGAGGTGTTCCGTGTCCTGGGTCATCCTGTTCTTCGCCGGCCTCTTCGAAATCGGCTGGGCCGTCGGCCTGAAGCAGACGGAGGGTTTCACCCGTCCCATTCCCACCGCCCTGACCGTCGCGTCGATGGTCATCAGCCTCGCCCTGCTGGGGATGGCGCTGAAATCGCTGCCGCTCGGCACCGCCTACGCCGTTTGGACCGGCATCGGGACGGTCGGCACCGTCGTCCTGGGCATCTGGCTCTATGGGGAATCCGCCGACATCCTGCGGCTCGGCTGCATCGCGCTGATCGTGTCGGGCATCCTCGGGCTGAAGCTGATCACGCCCTGACCCGCCGCCGGCATCAGGCGCGCTCCTTCCGCAGGGCCGCGCGCGCGGCGTAGCCGATTCCCCCGACCACCGCGAGGCCGGCGAGGAAGGCGAAGCCGCGCGCCGCGGTCCCCGTGGTGCTCAGCGACAGGCGCTCCTCCTGCCCGGTGAAGCGCCCGTGCGTGCGGTGCAGGCCGGACACCGGCTCGAACAGGTTGTCGGGCCGGCCCGGCGCTTCCGCCTCCTCCGTCTCCTGCCCCTCGAAGGCGGTGAAGGCCACCCGGTAATCGGCGTAGGCGGGCAGCGCCTGGGTGCCGAGGATCGCCTCGGCGGTGGTGAAGCCCAGCCAGTGCTCGCGCTTCGGGTCCGCCGCGGCTTGGACGATGGCGCGGCCGATGTCGTCCGGGTCGAAGATGGCGCCGACCGGCTTCGCCCGGCGCGGCATGTGGCTGCGCGCCCAGTCGAACTGCGGCGTGTTGACGGCGGGCAGATGGACCATGGTCACCCGCAGGCGGCTGCCGTCATGGATCAGTTCGGAGCGCAGGCTGTCGATGAAGCCGCGGATGGCGCTCTTGGCCCCGCAATAGGCGGCCTGGAGCGGGATGGAGCGGTAGGCCAGCGCCGACCCGACCTGAAGGATGAGGCCGCGGTCGCGCGGCAGCATGCGGTGCAGCGCCGCCAGCGTGCCGTGGACGGAGCCGAGGTAGGTCACCTCGGTCACCCGCCGGACTTCCTCGGGCGTCAGGTCGCGGATGCGCCCGAACACCGTCACCATGGCGTTGTTGACCCAGACGTCGATGGGACCGAGCGTGCGCTCGGCCTCGTCGGCGGCGGCCTCCACCGCCTCGGCGTCGGCCACGTCGGCGGGCAGCACCAGCGCCGTGCCGCCAACTCGTCCGATCTCCGCCGCCACCTCCTCCAGCGCGGCGCGGGAGCGGGCGATCAGCCCGACCGCCGCACCCCATTCCCGCGCAAAGGCAAGCGCCGTCGCCCGCCCAACCCCGGCGGACGCTCCGGTGACGACGACGACGGGCCGATTCCGGCCGGCAACAGGATTGGAGGGCATGGCGGCGGGGCTCCATGGGCTGGGACGAGCATCGACGCTGTCCAAACCCGCCCGGAGGCCGCCGGTTCCGCGCCGTTGCGCTTACGGCGCCTCGACGATCTCGAAATCGTGGGTGATCGCGGCGGTGGCGCCCAGCATGATGGAAGCGGAGCAGTATTTCTCCGCCGACAGGGCGATGGCGCGCTCCACCTTCGCCGGGTCCAGGCCGCGCCCGGTCACCACGAAATGGACGTGGATCCTGGTGAAGACCTTGGGGTCGGTCTCGGCGCGCTCGGCCTCGATCTCGGCCACGCAGTCGGTGATGGCCTGACGGCCCTTCTCCAGGATCATCACCACGTCGAAGCCGGTGCAGCCGCCCATGCCGATCAGCAGCATCTCCATGGGACGGATGCCCAGGTTGCGCCCGCCCGCCTCCGGCGCGCCGTCCATGACCACGGCGTGGCCGCTGCCGGACTCGCCGACGAACATCCGACCATCAACCCACTTCACCCGCGCCTTCATGGCGGTCTCCCGATTATTGTTCGTCTTCCAATGGATGGCAGGGCTTGCAGCCGGTGGGCCAGGGCTCGCCCAGATCCTCCACGAAGCAGGTCCAGGCCGGGCTTTCCAGCCGGACGCAAGCACCCCCGGCAAAATTCAGGACCAGGGCGCCCTCCACCGCCTCGACGGAGAGCAGTTCCAGGATCTGCGCGCGGTTCCTAACGTCGAGACCGCGCAACTTCACGGCCTTCACCCCCTCGATCCGCACGCCGCAATTGACGCGCTCGAAGGGGTTCAGGTGGTCGTCGTCGGCGGTGGGGCCGGGGCGGCGCTTGTCGGCCGTCTCCCACTTGAAGCGGTTGGCCACCAGCACGAAGCGCGCCTCTTCGGGCAGGAAGCACATGTCGCCGATCGGCAGGATGGCGTCCTGCAGGCAGGCGGAGACGACTTTCAGATCCTCGGCATCCTGGGCGCGCAGGCGGATCGGCGTGGCGGTCATGGACTTCCCTTCGCTGTGGACGGCTGAGCGGGCGCAGGACGCCGTCAGTCGTCCTCCGCCCGGATGCGTTCGATGTCCGCGCCGCAGGCCGCCAGCTTGTCCTCCAGCCGCTCGTAGCCGCGGTCGAGGTGATAGACGCGGTTGACCGTCGTCTCCCCTTCCGCCGCAAGACCGGCCAGGACCAGCGACACCGACGCGCGGAGATCCGTCGCCATAACGGGCGCGCCGGTCAAACGCTCCACCCCCCGGACGAGGGCGGAGGAACCGTGCACCGTGATGCGGGCTCCCATGCGGGTCAGCTCGGGCGCGTGCATGAACCGATTCTCAAATATGGTCTCGGTGATCATGCCTGCACCCCTGGCCGTGCACATCAGGGCCATCATCTGGGCCTGAAGGTCGGTGGGGAAGCCGGGATAGGGCTCGGTCATCACGTCCACGCCGACGAGCTCGCCGTTGGCGCGGGAGACACGGATGCCCGTCTGGCCGTTGGTCTCGATCTCGGTGAACTCCACGCCCGCCGGGACCAGGGCGGTCACCGCCGCCTTGATCAGGTCCAGACGGGTGTTGAGGATGTCCAGCGTGCCGCCGGTCATCGCCGCCGCCATGGCGTAGGTGCCGGTCTCGATGCGGTCCGGCACCACCATGTGGCGGGCGCCGTTCAGCCGGTCGACGCCGACGATGGTCAGCCGGTCGGTGCCGATGCCGGTGATCTTCGCGCCCATCTTGACGAGGCACTCGGCGAGGTCGCTGACCTCCGGCTCACGGGCGGCGTTGACCAGCACCGTGGTGCCACGGGCCAACGTGGCGGCCATCAGCAGGTTCTCGGTGGCGCCCACCGACACCTTGGGGAAGACATACTCCGCACCGCGCAGGCCGCCCTGCGGCGCCTTGGCGACGATGTAGCCGCCCTCGATGCGGATGTCCGCCCCCATGGCCTCCAGGCCCTTGATGTGCAGGTCCACCGGGCGGGCGCCGATGGCGCAGCCGCCGGGCAGCGACACCTTGGCCTCGCCGCAGCGGGCGAGCAGCGGGCCGAGCACCAGGACGCTCGCCCGCATCTTGCGGACGAGGTCGTAGGGGGCCGTGGTGTTGGTGATGTCGCGGGCGGTGAACTCCACCACGCGGCCGGCGCAATCCCCGCCCGCCCCGGCCATGTGGATCGCGACGCCGTGCTGGAGCAGCAGGTTGCACAGCGTGTTGATGTCGGCAAGGATCGGCAGGTTGGTGAGCGTCAGCGTCCCGTCGGTGAGGAGCGCCGCGGTCATCAGGGGCAGCGCCGCGTTCTTGGCGCCCCCGACCGTGATCGACCCGTGAAGGGGCTTGCCGCCGCGGATGCGGATCTTGTCCATGAAGCTGTCTTGTCCGGTCAGATGCTGTCGAAAAGGCCGAAGCCCGGCGGATTAGGCCATCTTGCGGGTCCGAGGGTCCGCGACACGCCCATCGTCGGCGGACGTCTCGGGAGTCGTACGGGGATTGAATCTGTCAGGCGTTGTAGCGGAGCATGCGGGCGCGCTCAAGGGAAGGAATTGAGGCTTTTTCTCATGGAAGCCCTTCTCGCGCCGCATTTGAAAGGACGGACCGCGTGACACAGGACAGCGCCCGGGACAACACCCAGGACGGCATGATGGCTGGGCTGACCCTCTCCCTCTCCGGGCGGCTCGACCCGGACGAGGTGAAGCAGATCCACGGCGAACTGCGCGCCTTCAACGAGCGCTTCACCGCCCCCTACGACCTGCGGGACCTCCAGGTGACCGTCCGCGACGCGGACGGAGCGCTGATGGCCGGGCTGACCGGCTACACGAACTGGGAGTGGCTGTACGTGGACTATCTGTGGGTCCATGACGGCCGGCGCGGCGGCGGCCTCGGTGCCCGGCTGCTGGCCGCCGCGGAGGCGGAGGCGGTGAAACGCGGCTGCCGCTGGTCGCGCCTCTACACCTACGATTTCCAGGCGCCGGGCTTCTACCGCAAGCAAGGCTACACGGTGTGGGCGGAGATGGAGGGCTACCCGCCGGGGCACACGCAGATCTGGCTCAGGAAGGCTCTGCGGCGGGACGGGGAATAGCCTGCACGGCGGACTCGTTGCGCTTCAGGAAGACGATCACCGCGCAGACCACCGCCATCCCGGCGAGTTGGGGCGGCTCGAAGGTTTCGCCCAGCAGCAGGAAGGCCGTCACCCCGGCGAAGACGGGATCGAGCATGCCGATCACCGTCGCCGGGAACGGTTCGATGGTCTTCAGCCCCTCCAGATAGAGCCAGTAGGGCGCCACCGTGCCGAAGACGCCGATGAACAGCACGAAGCCCACCGTCTCCCAGGTCACCTCGACCGCCGCATAATCAACGGCGGGAGTGGCGAGCAGCCAGAACAGCGCCGACAGGAAGAAGGGCCAGAAGGTCATCGACCAGCTGTCCAGCCCCCGCCGGTGGCCATGGGCGCAGCGGACGTTGTAGGCGGCGAAGCACACGGCGCAGAGCATCCCCACCGCCGCCCCCAGCGCGTTGCCCGACCACAGGGCCGGATCGTAGGCGCCGACCAACAGGAAACAGCCGGCGGCGTTGCCCGCCAGGATCAGCGCCACCGCCCGGTTCATCCGGTGGGTGCCGAGCAGCAGCCCGGCGGCAACGATCAGCATGGGCGCGGTGTATTCCAGCATCAGCGCCAGCGCCACGTTGGTCAGGGCGATGGCGTAGAAGAAGGTCAGGTTGACCAGAGTCAGCCAGACCGCCAGTTCCCCCAGGAACGGCAGGTCCACCCGCCGCACCCGGATCGGCCGGCCAAGCGCCAGCATGATCAGGGCCAGCACGGCGGCGGACACCATGGCGCGCACCGCGATCATCACCAGCGGCGGCATGGAGGCGACGAACATCATCTTGGCCGCCGTCCCGGCCACGCCGAACAGCAGGGCGGAGGCGACGATGCAGCCATAGCCCCACAGGCGCCCCCGCGCCGACTCAACCATCATGGCCCCGCCCTGCCCCGTTCCGGATCGACCGCAACGATACCGTGCGACTGTCTCCGGACCGATGCGGCAAATGCGTCACCGGCCTTGCAACGGTCAGTCCGGCTGGCCGTCCTTCTCCCGCCCACGCGCCTGCTCCTTGCGCTTGCGCAGGTTCTCGCGCAGACGGGCGGCGAGCCGGTCCTGCTTGTCGTCCTTTTTCGGCTGGATGGCGGCGGGACTCTTGGTCTGGTCTTCCGTGGTCATGCGGCGCTCGCGGCAAGCGGGGCCGGGGCGGCGGCGCTGCCCCAGCGGCGGTTCCAGTCCTGGAACATCAGCACGTTCCAGAGCCGGTGCTGGTTGTTGCGGGTCCCGGCCAGATGCTCCGCCCAGCAGGCGCGGATCGGCGCGGGGTCGAGGAAGCCCTCCCGGCGCAGCCGCTCCTCGTCCAGCAAATCCTCCGCCCAGTCGCGCAGCGGACCACGCAGCCAGCCGTCCAGCGGAATGGCAAAGCCGGCCTTGGGCCGCTCCACCAGGGTCGGCGGGACATGGCGGTAAAGGACTTGGCGCAGCAGCCACTTGCCTTTGCCGTCGCGCAGCTTCTGCGCTTGCGGCACGCGCCAGGCGAACTCCACCACCCGATGGTCGAGCAGCGGCACGCGCGCCTCCAGCGACACGCCCATGCTGGCGCGGTCCACCTTGGCCAGGATGTCGTCCGGCAGATAGGTGACGCTGTCGAGATGCTGCATGCGCTCGAGGAAATCGGGAATGCCCGTGGCCAGCCCCTCGTCCCAGGCCGGGCCGTGCGGCTCCCGCCCGCCGCGGACCAGCATATCGGGGTCCTGCCACTGGCTGACCAGACGGCGGTAGATGGCGTCCGGTCCGGCGGCGTCCAGCACCCCGGCCAGCTTGTGCAGCTTGTCGCCGGTCTGGCGCGGGCGCCGCCCCTCGGGGATCAGCCCGGCCAGCGCGTCCCAGCCCGCGGGTCGGACGGCGCGGATCAGTCCGGCGGCGCCCCGGCGCAGCCCGGCGGGCAAAAGCGCCATGCGCCGCCACAGGGCGGGCGCCGTGAGGTAGCGGTTGTAGCCGGCGAACAGCTCGTCCCCGCCGTCGCCGGACAGGGCCACGGTGACGGAGCGCCGGGTCATCTCCGACACCAGCAGCGTCGGGATCTGCGAGCTGTCGGCGAAGGGCTCGTCGTACCAGTCGGCCAGCTTGGGGATGACCTCCAGCGCGTGGCTGGCATCCACCCGAAGCTCGGTGTGCTCGGTGCCGAGATGGGCGGCGACCGCGCGGGCGTGCACCGCCTCGTCGTAGCCGTCCTCACCGAAACCGATGGTGAAGGTGCGCACGGGCCGCGCGCTCTGCGCCTGCATCAGCGCGACGACGGTGGAGCTGTCGATCCCGCCGGAGAGGAAGGCGCCCAGCGGCACGTCGGCCATCATCTGCCGCCCGATGGCGTCCTTGAGCAGCGCTTCCAGCGCGTCCGCCGCGTCGGCGTCGGACAGCGCCAGCCGGTCGGCGATGCCGGCCCGCGCCGCGTCGCCGGCGTCCCAATAGACGGTGCGCTCGGGTTCGCGCCCCGGACGGACAGTCAGGATGCTGCCCGGCTCCAGCTTGTGGACGCCCTGGTAGATGCTGTGCGGCGCCGGGACGTAGCTGAAACGCAGATAGGCGGACAGCGCATCGCGGTCGATCTGCGCCGCGAAAGCCGGATGGGCGCGCAGCGCCTTTGGCTGGGAGCCGAACAGCAGCGCCCCGCCCATCCGCGCCCAATAGAGCGGCTTCACCCCCAGATGGTCGCGCACCAGAAAGAGCGTGCGCTCGCGGCGGTCCCACAGGGCAAAGGCGAAGATGCCGACCAGACGCCGCACAGTGCGCTCGACGCCCCAGGCGGCGCAGCCCTCCAGCAGCACTTCGGTGTCCGAATGGCCGCGGAACCGGTGGCCGGCGGATTCGAGTTCCGCCCGCAGGTCCTGGAAATTGTATATTTCGCCGTTGTAGGCGATGACCCAGCGCCCATCCGCCGATACCATCGGCTGGCGGCCCAGCGGCGACAGCTCCACGATGGCGAGCCGCCGGTGGCCGAGCGCGATCCCGGCCGCCCCGTCCGCCCACACGCCGTCCCCGTCGGGGCCGCGGTGGGCGATGGTGTCGGCCATGCGCCGTGCTGTGGCCTCAAGCCCGGACTCGGGGCCCGATCCGGAGCCGGGACCGGCCAGAAAGCCGCAGATGCCGCACACGGCGCGTGCCCTCGCTTAGTGGTCGGACCGGTGCAGGATGCTGTCGCGCAGACCCGTCTCGTAGGCCATGCCCTCGGCGGTCACGACCCCGTAACCGGCGTCGCGGCGCAGCATGCCCTTGCGCTCGAGGATGGTCCAGACGGCCTCGTTGGTCAGGCCGGTGGCGTCGCGGGAGGCGACGACCGCGCTGCCCAGATGGAAGTGGTTGCCATGGGCGTGCGGCAGGTTGGTGACCTGGAAGGCCCCCTCCTCCCCCTCGACCGGCTTCTGCTCCAGACGGGCAAGCTCCTGAAGAAGGGTCAGCGTCTTGAGCTGCAGCGGGTTGAGGTTCGCGGGGTTCTTTTTCGGCGGCATGGATGTCCGGCTCGGCAACGTGATTAAGGTTGCGGCAGTAGATCGGGTGCGCCCGGCGGCTGTCAAGCGGTGGAGGATGTTTGCAGACTGGCGTCGGGCCACCGGGTCGGGCATAAGACGGGCTGTTGACGCGCGCGTGATGCCTCAAACAGGGGGCTGGCTGGCGCGGGCCTGTCAAGGATGGTGGATATGACGATCGTGGTCACCGGCGCGGCCGGTTTCATCGGCTCGCACGTCGCGGCGGCCCTGCTGGATCGCGGCGAGACGGTGTTGGGGATCGACAACCTCAACGACTACTATTCCGTGGCGCTGAAGGAAGCGCGGCTGGCCCGCCTCGCCGCCCGCCCCGGCTTCCGTTTCGTCAAGGCCGACGTGTCCGACCGCACCGCCATCGAGGCGTTGGACCCCGAGTTCTCCGAGGCGACCGGCGTCGTGCATCTGGCCGCCCAGGCCGGTGTGCGCTACTCGCTGGAGAACCCCTACGCCTACGTGGACGCCAACGTCACCGGGCAGGTGGCGATGCTCGAAGCGGCGCGGCGCATGCCGAAGCTGAAGCATTTCGTCTACGCCTCCACCTCCTCCGTCTACGGTGCCAACAAGAAGATGCCTTTCTCGGTGGAGGACCGCGTCGATTCCCCCATGTCCATCTACGCCGCCACCAAGAAGGCGGCGGAGATGATGACCTACGCCTACTGCCACCTCTACAAGTTTCCGGCGACCGGCCTGCGCTTCTTCACCGTCTACGGCCCCTGGGGACGTCCGGACATGGCCGCCTATCTGTTCGCCGACGCGATCATGGCGGGCCGCCCGATCCGCGTCTTCAACGAGGGCCGGATGAAGCGCGACTTCACCTTCGTCGAGGACATCGCGGCGGGCGTGCTGGCGGCGCTGGACCATCCGGCGACGCCCGACGCCAACGGCGCGCCGCACGCCGTCTACAACCTCGGCAACAACCGGACCGAGGACCTGATGCGCTTCATCGGCATCATCGAGGAATCGCTGGGCCGCGAGGCGGTGAAGGTGATGGAGCCGTTGCAGATGGGCGACGTGCCGGAAACCACCGCCGACATCGAGGCGAGCCGCCGCGACCTGGGCTATGAGCCGAAGACGCCGATCGACGTCGGCCTGCCCCGCTTCATCGCGTGGTACAAGGATTATCACGGCATTGCCTGAGGCCCGTCCCGTGAACGCCCGCGCTGCAATGGCCAGCCGCAAGCTGATCTATCTGGTGACGGAGGACTGGTATTTCTGGTCCCACCGCCTGCCCATGGCCCGCGCCGCTCGCGAGGCCGGGTTCGAGGTCGCCGTCGCCACCCGCGTCGACAAGCACGGACCGCGCATCGAGGCGGAGGGCTTCCGCGTGCTGCCGCTGTCCTGGCAGCGGCGCAGCATCAACCCGGCGGGCGCCCTGTCCGCCGTGGCGGAGATCGCCGCGCTCTACCGGCGGGAGGCGCCGGATCTGGTCCACCACGTCGCCATGAAGCCGGTGCTGCTGGGCGGGCTGGCCGCCGGGCTGGCCGGAGTGCCGGCGGTGGTGAACGCGCTGACCGGGCTGGGCTCCGCTTTCCTCGGCACCGGAGGACTCAAGTCCCGCGTTGCCGGCGCCGTGGCGCGCCCGTTGCTGCGGACGCTGCTGAAACGCCCGAACAGCCTCACCATCCTGCAGAACGAGGACGACCGCCAGACGCTGGTGGCCGCCGGGTTGCTGCCCGACGAGCGGGCCTGGATCATCCGCGGTTCCGGTGTCGACACCGCCCATTACCAAGTGCTGGCCGAGCCGCCGGAGCCGCCGGTGACGGTGGGCTGCGTCGCCCGCCTGCTGGCCGACAAGGGCGTCGCGCCGCTGGTCGAGGCGCAGCAGATCCTGCGGGGCAAAGGGCTGGACGTCCGATTGCTGCTGGCCGGGACGCCCGATCCGGAGAACCCGACCTCCGTGACGCAGGCCGAACTGGACCGCTGGGCCGCCCTGCCCGGCGTCGAACTGCCCGGCCACAGCGCCGACGTGCGGCAGGTCTGGGCGCGCTGCCACATCGCCGTGCTGGCCTCCCGCCGCGAGGGGCTGCCGAAGAGCCTGCTGGAGGCCGCGGCCTGCGGGCGGGCCATCGTCGCCACCGACGTGCCGGGCTGCCGCGAGGTGGCCCACGCCGGCGAGAACGCCCTGCTGGTCCCGCCCGACAATGCCGGAGCCCTGGCCGACGCGCTGGAAACCCTGGTGCGCGACACCGCCCTGCGCCGGCGCTTCGGCGCCGCCAGCCGGCGTCTGGTCGAATCCGACATGGCGTCCGACCGGGTGGGCGCGAAGACGGTCGAACTGTACCGTCGCCTGCTGGAGTCCACCCAATCCGGCATGGCCCCGGTCGCGGAGGCGTCATGACCAATCCTCTGGCCCCGTTTCTCGCCCTCTGCGGCAGTTTCGCGCTGTCCTGGCTGCTCACCGGACGGGTGCTCGCCTATCTGCGGCTCAAGGCGATCCTCGACCACCCGAACGACCGGTCCAGCCATTCCATCCCGACGCCGCGCGGCGGCGGCTGGGGCGTGATGCTCACCCTTCTCCCCAGCTGGACGCTCATCGCCGTGACGGTGGACCATCCGCTGCGGGCGCTGCCGATCCTGGCCGGCACGGTCGCGCTGATGGCGGTGTCCTGGATGGACGACCGGCGCGGGCTGGGTCCGGCGCCGCGTTTCCTCGCCCAGATCGCCGCGGTGGTCGCAGGGTTGAGCGCGCTCCCCGGCGACGGGCTGGTCTTCCAGGGACTGCTGCCCTTCTGGGCGGACCGGCTGGTGGCCGCGGTCGGCTGGCTATGGTTCGTGAACCTGTTCAACTTCATGGACGGCATCGACGGGCTGGCCGGCGGCGAGGCGGCGTCCATCGGCGCCGGGCTGGCGCTGGTCGCCACGCTCGCCGCGCTCGACCCGGCGCTGGCGCTCTATGGATTGGCCGCGGCGGGGGCGGCGTTGGGCTTCCTGGTGTGGAACTGGCATCCCGCCAAGCTCTTCATGGGCGACGTCGGCAGCGTGCCGCTGGGCTTCACGCTGGGCTGGCTGCTGCTGGTCCTGGCGGCCTCGGGATTGTGGGTGGCGGCGCTGCTCATCCCCGCCTATTTCCTGGCCGACGCCACCGTCACCCTGCTGCGCCGTCTGGCCGAGGGCAAGAAGGTTTGGCAGGCCCACCGCGAACATTTCTATCAGAAAGCCACCCAGCGCGGGCGCACCCACGCCCAGGTGGTTCGGCTGGTTCTGACGCTGAACGCCGCGCTGTTGCTGCTGGCCGTGGCGTCGCTTGCGCTCGGCTGGGTGGCGCTTCCGGCCGGCGCCGCGGCGGTCGTTCTGTTGCTGGCTCTGCTGGCGCGGCCTGTGCGGGCGGCGGCGTGATGCGCGTCCTGGTCACCGGAGCCACCGGTTTCGTCGCACGGACGGTCATCCCCCTGCTGGTGGCGCGCGGGCACAGCGTGCGCGCCGTGGTGCGCCGCCCTGACGTCGCGGTTCCACAGGCAGCGGATACCGTCACCATTACCGATATCGGCCCCGCCACCGCCTGGGGCAACGCCCTTCAGGGCATGGACACGGTGGTTCATCTGGCCGCCCGCGTCCACGTCATGCGCGACCGCGAGTCCGATCCGCTGGCCGCCTTCCGCCGCGTCAACACCGCCGGCACCCGCGTGCTGGCCGAGGCCGCCGCCGCCGCAGGCGTCAAGCGGATGGTCTATCTCAGCAGCGTCAAGGCGCTGGCCGACGAGAGCCGCCCGGACGAGCTGAGCGAGGAGACGGAGCCCGATCCGCATTCCCCCTACGGCATCTCCAAGCTGGAGGCCGAACGGGCGCTGGCGGAGATCTCCACCCGCACCGGGCTGGAGGCCGTGGTGATCCGTCCGCCGCTGGTCTACGGACCCGGCGTGGGCGGCAACTTCCTGCGGTTGATGCAGGCGGTCGACCGCGGCATCCCCTTGCCGCTGGGCGCATTGGAGAACCGGCGCAGCCTGATCTTCGTGGGCAATCTCGCCGACGCCATCCAGGAGTGCCTGACCCACCCGCAGGCGGCGGGCGGGCGGTTCCTGGTTCATGACGGGCGGCCCATGTCCACGGCGGAGCTGGTGCACGCGATCGCGGAGGCGCTGGGGAAGCCCGCGCGCCTTCTGCCCGTGCCGCCGTCCCTGCTGGCGCTCGCTGCGCGGCTGGCCCGGCGCGAGGCCATGTTCGACCGCGTCGCCGGTTCGCTGGTGATCGACGATGGGGCCATCCGCCGCGCCCTGAACTGGCGCCCGCCCTGCTACCCTGCGTACGGCTTGCGCCTGACCGCCGAATGGTTCAAAGCTGTGCGCGGCTGAACGGCCATCATGGTCCGCGGGTTGCCCGAAAGGGAACGGCCCCGGCAAAGCGATATTCCAAGGTAAAGCGCATGCGCATCCCGTCCCCGCGGGCGTCCCTCGTCTACCTGCACGACCTGACGATGACGGCCGTTTCCCTGGTTGTGGCGCTGTATCTGCGCGTGGGCCAGCAGGCGTTCGACGAATACAGGGACCCGCTGCTGACGGGACTGCCCATCCTGGTGCTGATCGCAGCGGCGGTCTTCCGCCTCTCCGGTCTGTACCGCGGCATCTGGCGCTACGCCTCCGTCCCCGATCTGGCGCAGCTTCTGCGCGCGGTCACGATGGTCGTGCTGTGCTTCCTGGCGGTCATGTTCCTGCTGACCCGTCTGGAAGCCCTGCCCCGTTCCCTGCCGGTGATCCTGTGGTTCGTGCAGCTCGTCCTGCTGGGCGGGCCGCGCTTCGCCTACCGCCTTCTCAAAGACCGCCGTCTCGGCCTTCACGAACAGGCATCGGGGGGAGTTCCGCGCATCCCGGTGCTTCTGCTGGGCGTCAGCGACGCGGCGGAGCTGTTCATCCGCTCCCTGGACCAGAACGCCGGCGCCGCCTACCGTGCGGTTGGCCTGTTGGACGACAAGAACCGGCGCATCGGTCACGCCATCCGCGGCGTGCCCGTGCTGGGCGGTCCCGACGACCTGCCCCGCGTGGTCGAGGAGTTGGCGCAGCGCGGCGACCGCCCGCAGCGCCTGATCGTCGCCAAGGGCCAGGCCGACGTGCCCGGCACCGTCCTGCGCGACCTGCTGGAGCAGGCGGAATCCCTGGGCCTGTCCATGGCCCGCCTGCCCAGCCTGACCGAATTCAAGTCCGCGCTGGGCGAAGGCAAGATCGAGGTGCGCCCGATCGCGCTGGAGGACCTGCTGGGCCGGCCCCAGGCGGTTCTGGACCGTGGCGCCATCGCCAGCCTCGTCACCGGACGGCGCGTCGTCGTCACCGGCGCGGGCGGGACCATCGGCAGCGAGTTGGTCCGCCAGATCGCCGCCCTCGAACCGAAGGCCCTGACCCTGGTCGATGCCGGGGAGTTCAACCTCTACAGCATCGAGATGGAGGTGCGGGAGCGCTTCCCGGCCCTGGCGCTCCAGGCGGTGATCGCCGACGTGCGCGACTGCGACCGCATCTTCCGCCTGTTCCAGGTGCAGCGCCCCCACATGGTCTTCCACGCCGCCGCGCTGAAGCATGTGCCGCTTGTGGAGGCCAACCCGGCGGAAGGCGCGCTGACCAACGTCATCGGCACCCGCAACGTCGCCGACGCGGCGCGGGCCAACGGCTGTCAGGCGATGGTTCTGGTGTCCACCGACAAGGCGATCCGCCCGACGAGCGTGATGGGCGCCACCAAGCGCTTCGCCGAATGCTACTGCCAGGCGCTCGACATGCTGCCGCCGCGCGACGGCAGCGAGACGGCGACCCGCTACATGACGGTCCGCTTCGGCAACGTGCTGGGCTCCAGCGGGTCGGTGGTGCCGCTGTTCACCCGCCAGCTTGCCAAGGGCGGTCCGCTGACCGTCACCCACCCTGACATGCGCCGCTACTTCATGACGGTGCGGGAAGCGGTGGAGTTGGTGCTCCAGGCCTCGGCCCACGGCGTTGCCCGCGCGGAGGAGCGCGGCAAGGTGCTGGTGCTCGACATGGGTGAGCCGGTGAAGATCGTCGACCTCGCGCGGCAGATGATCCGGCTGGCCGGCTACCGGCCCGGCGAGGACATCAAGATCGAATTCACCGGCCTGCGCCCCGGCGAGAAGCTGTTCGAGGAGATCCTGACCTCGGCGGAGGCACCGTCGCGCACGGAGGCCGACGGCGTCTTCCTCGCCTCCCCGCGCGTCATCGACTATGCCCTCATCAACCGCGCCCTGGGCGAACTGGAGGCGGCGGCACGGGCCGGCGATGCCGAACGGGTGATGACGATCCTGTCCAACATCGTCCCCGATTTCCGCGCCGAGGCCGTTCTGCCGCCGCCAAGCGCCTTCGGCAACGCTCCGGCGGGCGCCGAGGCCGGGGCTCTGAACCAGAGCGGCGCCGACTGACCGGCGCGGAGACGGACGCGATCATGGGCTTGACCATGGGCGGGGATTTCCCCGCCCATTTTTCTTTCGGGAAAAGGCTCTTCCCCGCTTGCATCGCGGCAAAGCCTGTGGCATAACCCGCGCCACTTCGACGGTTGGCCGCAAGTTCTTCCCGGCCAGCAACACCGTCCCGGCGCTGCCGTAGCTCAGTGGTAGAGCACTCCCTTGGTAAGGGAGAGGTCGAGAGTTCAATCCTCTCTGGCAGCACCATCCTCCCCCTCTTTGAATTTCTTTGAGAATGCTGAAGCGCAGCCGTAAGCCGGCTTGCGTGGCTTTTTGCGTTGTGCGTCTGGGCACGGATTGGGCTTGCCCCACCCTGGCCCTTCCCCACGCCCCAAAAGAAAAACGCCGCCCCGGATCGCTCCGGAGCGGCGTTTTCCTTGGAACCCGGACGGGCGCCGTCGTTAGTCGACGACGGTCACGCCACGGCGGTTCTGCGCCCAGGAGGCCTCGTTCGAACCGAGGACTGCCGGCTTCTCCTTGCCGTAGGAGATGACCTTGACGCGCGAGGCGTTGATGCCGCCGGCGACGAGGTAGTTCTTCACCGAGTTGGCGCGACGCTCACCCAGGGCGAGGTTGTACTCGCGGGTGCCGCGCTCGTCAGCGTGGCCTTCGATGGTCACGGTGACGTTCGGGTACTGCTTCAGCCAGGAAGCCTGGCGGTCCAGGGTGGCGCGAGCCTCCGGAGCCAGGTCGTAGCGGTCGAGACCGAAGAACACGCGGTCGCCGACGTTGACGACCAGGTCTTCCTGAGAGCCCGGACGGATCTGGCTGGACGTGGCGGCGCCAGTGGCGTTGGCGTTGCCGGCATCCTTCGGAGCGGTTTCGCAAGCGGCAACCAGAGCGACGGCCGCGATCAGGCTCAGATACTTGATACGCATGTCTAATGACCCCCTAAGCGACACGAGATGTTTTGACCGGATTGTGGAGCGGGAACGTTGCCGACTTCCGCCAGACCCCGACGGAAGTACCGACTTCCGGCCTTCGTCTTGAGCGACGTTCTTGCGCGCGCAAAATAGGGCTACTCCACTAGGGAATCAAGGGCGACCATGCGGGATCGGAGCCGTCGAGCGGAGTGATCACACGGCGTTCGTTTGCCCCGGTCACGTCGATGGTGTAGAGCTTCGCGCTTCGCCCGCGGCCGTCACCGGCCGGGACGTCGCGGAAGAAGCTCAGCACGCGGCCGTTCGGCGCCCAGGTCGGGCCCTCGACGTGGAACGACTCGGTCAGGATGCGCTCGCCGGTGCCGTCCGGACGGATCACGCCGAGCGCGAAGTTGCTGCCGCGCTGGCGGGTGAAGGCGATCAGGTCGCCGCGCGGCGACCACACCGGCGTGCCGTAGCGGCCCTCGCCGAAGGTCAGGCGCTTCTGTCCCGAACCGTCCGCGTTCATGATGTAGAGCTGCTGGCTGCCGCCGCGGTCCGACTCGAAGACGATGCGCTGGCCGTCCGGCGAGTAGCTGGGACCGGTGTCGATGCCCGGCGAATCGGTGAGCTGGGTCTGGCGGCGGGTGCGCAGGTCCAGGGCGTAGATGTCGGTGTTGCCGTTCTGCGCCATGCTCATGATGACCTTGTTGCCATCCGGCGAGAAGCGCGGGGCGAAGGTCATGCCGACGAAGTCGCCGAGGACTTCCTGGCGGCCGCTGT
This sequence comes from Azospirillum himalayense, assembly GCF_042657465.1. NCBI lineage: Bacteria > Pseudomonadati > Pseudomonadota > Alphaproteobacteria > Rhodospirillales > Azospirillaceae > Azospirillum > Azospirillum himalayense. The sequence goes on from NZ_JBHSLC010000118.1 coordinate 104,816, forward strand.
CGATGTTGAACAGGTACACGCGCGGCTTCTTGTTGAAGTACGACATGTACGTGATTTCCTGGGTCGCCGGCGAGAAGCGCGGCGTCAGGACGAGGCTCTTGCCGTCGGTCAGGAACTGGTGGTTCTCACCATCCTGATCCATGATGGCGAGTTGCTTCTTGCGCGCGTTGGCCGGGCCGGATTCCGCCACATAGACGATGCGCGTGTCGAAATAGCCCTCTTCGCCGGTCAGCCGCTTGTAGATGGCGTCGGCGACGATGTGGGCGATGCGGCGCCAGTTGTCGGCGGTCGCGGTGTAGCTCAGCCCCTGCATGTACTGGCCGGCGGCGACGTCCCACAGGCGGAAGTCGACCTTCATGCGGCCATCGCCCATGGCGGTGGTGTTGCCGGCGACCAGCGCCTGGGCGCCGACGGCGCGCCAATCCTGATAGCGCGGCTCGCCGGAGCGGAGCTGGTCCGGGGTCTGCAGGAAGCCCTTGGGGTCGAGCGGACGGAACAGGCCCGACCGCTCCAGATCGGCGGCGACCACCTTGGAGATGTCCGAACCGACCTGCGCCTCGCGCCCGCCGGCACCGGCGAAGCTGGTGATGGCGATCGGCAGCGGCTCGACCACGCCCTTGGTGATGTCGATTCGCACCTCGGCGCGGGCCGGGGCGGGCGCCGCGACGCCGAGGGCGAGCAGCAGGGCGCCGGCGCAACCGGCGGCCTTCAGCAGGAGCCTCGTCTTCTTCGTCATCGTCAGAACATGTCCCTCGGGTCGAAATTGAACACGAAGTAACGCCACTCTTCATACCGGGCGGGCGTGAAGTCGCCGGAGAACTCGCTGATGGGCAGGGGGCTGGCCCGCTTCACCGCGCGCAGCGCGGCGTCGGCCGATGCCCGGAAGGCCGCGTCCGACATGTAGCGGGAGCGGTACCTCTCGTTGATCGTCGCGTTGAGGACCGAACCGTCGCGGCCCAGCTCAACGATGATCTCCACCTGCATGTTCCCGGCGTCCTTGCGGCCCGGGTCGAAGTTCCAGTTCTTGCTCACCGCGCCGCGGATGCCGTCGATGGCGCGCCCGGACGGCTTGAACGGCTTGTCCGGACCGTTCACCGCCTTGGCGGCCCCCGAGGGGGCCGGCGATGCGGCGGCGTTCTGGGTCGGCTTGGCGTCGGCCTTGCTCTCGGATGCCGCCGGCTTGGCCGGGGCGTTCTTCTGAACGTTCTTCAGAAGGTCGGCCAGCGCGTCGGTCTTCTCCGGCGGCTTCTCCGGCTTCTTCGGCTCGGCCTTCGGCGTCTCCGGCTTGGCCGGCTCGGGCTTCTTGGGCTCGGGCTTCGGCGGTTCCGGTTTGGCCGGTTCCGGCTTCGGCGGCTCGGGCTTCTTCGGCTCCGGCTTCGGGGGCTCGGGCTTGGGAGGCTCAGGCTTCGGCGGTTCCGGTTTGGGCGGCTCCGGCTTCGGAGGCTGCGGCTTCGGTTCCGGCTTGGGCTCGGGCGGCTTGACCACTGGCGCCGGCTCCGGATCGGGCGGCGGCGGGGGCGGTGCCGGCTTGGGCGGCGGCGGCGGTTCGCGCGCCGGGGGCGGCGTCACCTGGGCGACCTTGGGCGGCTCCGGAACCTTCGGCTCGGGCCGGGGCGGCGGCGGGGGCGGCGGCTCGCTGGCCGGCTCCGGCGGCGCGGGGGCCGGCGGGCTCGGCTTGGCCTCGGGGACCGGCGGCTTGGGAGCCGACGGCCTGGGCTCGCCCTTGTCGACGCGCGCGGCCTGGGTCACCTCGCCCATGTCCACGATCTCGATCGGGATGGACTCGGGGATGTCCAGCTTGCGATCGCTGGGCGGCATGCCGAGCACGAACAGCGCGACCAGCGCGACGTGCAGCGTTGCCGAGGCGATCAGGGGTTTGCGCATGGGTCAGCCTTCAACTCGCCGTGGCGTCTCAGCGCTGCGCCGAGCCGCCGACGCGCGGCCCGGTGGCGCCCGGCCCGCTGGGCATCTCGGCGACCAGCCCGACCTTCTTGAAGCCGGCGGCGCTCATGGTGCCCATCACCTCCAGCATCTTGCCGTAGGCGATCTTCGCGTCGCCGCGCACCAGGATGCGGGCGTCCGGGTTGTTGTTGGTGACGGCGATCAGCAGCGGCACCATGTTGGCCGTCTCCACCGCCGTCTCCTGCACGTAGATCCGGCCGTCGGACTGTACGGTCACGAAGAGCGGGTCCTTCTGCGCCTCCAGCGGGGCGGCGTTGGTTTTCGGCAGATCCACCGGCACGCCGACGGTCAGCAGCGGCGCCGCGACCATGAAGACGATCAGCAGCACCAGCATGACGTCGATGAAGGGCGTCATGTTGATGTCGGCCATCGCGCGGTATCCGCGGCGGCGGCCCCGACCGTGGCCGCCCTTTCCTGCGAACTGGGCTCCCATGTCAGGCGGCTCCCCGCTCCTCGAGGTGGCGCGACAGGATCGCCGAGAACTCGCCCGAGAAGGTCTCCAGCCGGTCGGCGTAGCGGCCGAGGTCGGTGGTGAACTTGTTGTACGAGATCACGGCGGGAATGGCGGCCACGAGACCCAGCGCCGTGGCGAACAGCGCCTCGGCGATGCCGGGGGCGACGACGGCGAGGCTGGTGTTGCCCGACGCGGCGATGGAGGTGAAGGAGTTCATGATGCCCCACACCGTGCCGAACAGGCCGATGAAGGGGGCCGTCGAACCGACCGACGCCAGGAAGGTCATATAGCGCTCGGCGCGCAGCATCTCGCGCCCGATGGTCACCGACATGACGCGCTCGACCCGCTGCTGCAGCGACCCCTTCATGGAGCCGATGCCGCGGTCGGCGGCGTGGCGCCATTCGCGCATGCCGGCGGCGAAGGTCGCCGACATCGGATCGCTCGGGTTCTGGCCGATTCGGTCGTACAGCGCGTCCAGCGAGCCGCCGGACCAGAAGCTCTCCTCGAAGGCGTCCGCCTGCGCGTTCAGGCGGCGGATGCGCATCAGCTTCTCGATGATGATGGCCCAGCACCACACCGAGGCAACCAGCAGCATCAGCATCACGACCTTGACGATCATGTCGGCCTGCCAGAACAGGCCCCACATCGTGATGTCGTGAGCCTTCGCCGCGGCCCCGACCACCTGGGCGGAATTCAGATCCATCGCAGTCAGTCTCGCTTCTGCCTTTTGTACAAATCGATGAGCGCCTCGCGGACCGGCGCCGGAAGGCGCGCGGGACGTCCGGCCCGGTTACCAGTCAAATTGATCATCGCCAGTTGAATCACCGCCCGCGCGAGGTCGCGGCCGTCGCGACGGGCAAGTTGTGCAACTGCGAAGGAGGCACCGCCGGTATCGGTGATTCGCGTCACCACTTCAAGCGTATCCTCGAGCTTTGCGGGAGCGACAAAATCGATCTCCGCCCGTCGTACCGCAAATGACACACCGTCGCTTTCGGCCAGCCCGGCGTTGGTGAATCCGGTCAGCCGCAGCATCTCGGTGCGTGCCCGCTCGAAGAAGCGCAGGTAGTTGGCGTGATAGACCAGTCCCCCGGCGTCCGTGTCCTCGTAGTAGACCCGCAAGCGCAGCCTGTGCTGCGCGTTCTCGTCAAACCAGCCTGATAGATTCACCAACCCGGTACGGTCAGACATCGCCATCCTCCGGGTCCGGGTTGGCCTCCGACAGCCGGTCCAGCAGGTCGAACTGGCGGGTCGGCGCCGACGGCGGGTTGAGGCCCAGATAGCGGAAGCCCTGGTCGGTCAGCATGCGCCCGCGCGGGGTCCGCTGCAGGAAGCCCTGCTGGATCAGGTAGGGTTCCACCACCTCCTCCAGCACGTCGCGCTGCTCGCCGAGCGCGGCACCCAGCGTGTCCACGCCCACCGGGCCGCCGTTGTAGTTGTTGGCGATGATGCCGAGATAGCGACGGTCCATGCTGTCGAGGCCGAGCCGGTCCACCTCCAGCCGGGTCAGGGCGGCGTCGGCGATGCGGGCGTCCACCTCCGGCACGCCGGCCACCGCGGCGAAATCGCGCACCCGGCGCAGCAGGCGCCCAGACACGCGCGGCGTCCCGCGCGACCGGTTGGCGATCTCCCGCGCCCCTTCCGGCGTGATGAGCATGTTCAGCACGCCCGCGGCGCGGCGGACGATCAGCTCCAGTTCGTCCGGCTCGTAGAATTGCAGCCGCACGGGGATGCCGAACCGTTCGCGCAGGGGGCGCGTGATCAGGCCGGACCGGGTGGTGGCGCCGACCAGCGTGAAGGGCGGCAGGTCGATCCGGATGGACCGCGCCGACGGGCCTTCGCCGATGATGAGGTCGAGCTGGAAATCCTCCATGGCGGGATAGAGCACCTCTTCCACGGCGGGATTAAGGCGATGAATCTCGTCGATGAAGAGGACGTCGTGCGGCTGCAGGTTGGTCAGCAGCGCGGCGAGGTCGCCGGCCCGCGCGATGACCGGGCCGGAGGTGGCGCGGAAGCCCACCCCCAGCTCGCGCGAGACGATCTGGGCCAGCGTCGTCTTGCCCAGGCCCGGCGGGCCGAACAGCAGCACATGGTCCAGCGCCTCGCCGCGCGAACGGGCGGCCTGGATGAAGATCGACAGGTTCTCGCGCGCCTGCCGCTGACCGATGAACTCGGCGAGCGAGAGCGGGCGGATCGAGGCTTCCCCGTAGTCGCCGGCGCCCCGCCCCGGCTGCACCAGCCGGTCGGGATCGGAGCCGTTCTGGTCGGCGGTCATTGGCTGAGTTCCTTAAGGCCATGGCGGATCAGCTCCGACACGCCGGCCCCGTCGCCCAGCTTGCGCCCCGCGGCCACGACGGCGCCGAACGCCTCCGACCGCCCGTAGCCGAGGTTGACGAGGGCCGAGACGGCGTCCGCCATGACCATGTTGTCGGGGCCGCCCGCCGCCGGCGCCGCCTTGCCGCCCGCCGCCGGAGCGGCGGAGGCCGAGGCGCCGAGGGTGAGGTTGCCCACCTTGTCCTTCAACTCGTTGACGATGCGCGCGGCCACCTTCGGCCCCACGCCGTCGGCGCGGGTGAGCGCCGTCTTGTCCTGCGCAGCGATGGCGCGGGTAAGCTGGTCCGGGTCCAGCACGCCGAGGATCGACAGGGCGAGGCGCGAGCCGACGCCCTGGATGGTGGTCAGCAGCCGGAACCAGTCGCGCTCGCCGGAATCGGCAAAGCCGTAGAGGGTGATCCGGTCGTCGCGGATGAAGGTTTCCACGACCAGCGCCCGCCGCTCCCCCACCGCCATGCGCGACAGCGTGCGGTTGGAGCAGGCGACTTGGTAGCCGACCCCGTTGACGTCCACCACCACCCAGTCGGTCCCGACCGAATCCACGACACCGGTGAGCTTGGCGATCATGGGGAATTCTCCTTGTCCCTCAAACGCTGGAGGGGATCACGGCGCAACACGGTGGTCGCAGAGAGCGCCGTGCGGATGGTTTCGAGAACGCCTTCCAGATTGTCGTTCACGTCGTTGTTCCAGAAGCGCAGCACACGGAAGCCGGCCTGTTCCAGCATGCGCGTCCGGCGCTCGTCATAGGGCGCCTGATCGGCGTGCTGTCCGCCGTCCAGTTCGATCACCAACCGATGGTCGTGCGCGACGAAATCCACGATGAAGCCGACAATGGGTTCCTGCCGACGGAATTTGGCTCCCATCTGCGCGTTCCGCAAACGTTGCCATATGATCTTTTCCACTTCCGTGGAATCGCGCCGCATCTGAACGGCTCTGTTGGTGTGCAAAGGCATCGGCTTGTCCTTCGCAACCGGCAACAATACCCCCTCTCCCCTCTGGGGAGAGGGTTGGGGTGAGGGGGTTGCGCGTGTGCCGGACATCACGCCACGCGCAACCCCCTCACCCGGCCCTTCGGGCCACCCTCTCCCCAGAGGGGAGAGGGACTGCACATCGCCCCGGCGCCACATCTGCCAGCTTGCGCGGTGATGCGCGTGGCAGATCGCCACGGCCAGGGCGTCCGCGGCGTCCGGCGTGGTGATGGCGCAGCCGGGAAGCAACAGGCGCACCATGGCTTGCACCTGCGTCTTGTCGGCCCGGCCCTGCCCCACCACGGCCTTCTTCACCATGTTGTTGGCATACTCGGCGACCGACAGCCCGGCCAGCGCCGGGACCAGCAGGGCCACCGCCCGCGCCTGCCCCAGCTTCAGCGTGGAGACCGCGTTGCTGTTGACGAAGGTCTCCTCCACCGCCGCCTCGTCGGGGCGGTAGCGCTCCAGCACCTGGATCAGCGCGTCGTGGAGCTGGCACAGCCGTTCGGCCAGCGGACGGTCGCCGTCGGAATGGACGGCACCGTCCGCCACATGGGTCAGCCGGTTGCCGGACACGTCGATGACGCCCCAGCCGGTGTGGCGGAGGCCGGGGTCCAGCCCCAACAGGCGTACGGGCGGCTGTTGCGCCGCCCCGTTCCTTCCGGCCTGCCCAAGCACCCCGGTTTCCTCCGCTCCGCGACCCGCTGTCAGGCCGTCAGCTTCTGCATCAGCTCATCGGAGATGTCGAAGTTGCCTTCGACGGTCTGGACGTCGTCGTTGTCCTCCAGCACGTCCAGCAGCTTCATCAGGCTGGCCGCGGCGTCCTCGGACGGGGCGACGGTGTTCAGCGGCTTCCAGGTCAGGCGCGCGCTCTCCGCGCCGCCGAACTTGGCCTCCAGCGCGTCGCGCACGATCGCGAAGTTCTCCACCGTGGTGGTGACCTCGTGACCGTTCTCGTCGGACGCCACGTCCTCGGCGCCGGCTTCCAGAGCCACCTCGAACACGGCGTCCGCGGCGGCGGCGGCGGCCGGGTAGTAGATCGCGCCGACGCGGCTGAACATGAAGCTGACCGAGTTCGTCTCGCCCAGCGAGCCGCCGTACTTGGTGAAGGCCGAGCGCACTTCCGACGCCGTGCGGTTGCGGTTGTCGGTCAGCGCCTCGACGATCAGAGCGACGCCGCCGGGGCCGTAGCCCTCGTACCGCACCTCGTCGTAGTTCGCGTCGTCGCCACCGCCGGGCGTGCCCTGCTTGATCGCGCGGTCGATGCGGTCGCGCGGCATGTTCTGCACGCGGGCCGCGGTGATCGCGGCGCGCAGGCGCGGGTTGGCCGCCGGATCGGGCAGGCCGCCCTTGGCCGCCACGGTGATCTCGCGGGCGAGCTTGTTGAAGATCTTCGACCGCTTGGCGTCCTGCGCGCCTTTGCGGTGCATGATGTTCTTGAATTGGCTATGACCGGCCATGCGTCGAACGAGCCCCAGATGGATTCAAAGATACAAGGTCTTGTGAAACAGCTTGGAATGCGGTGGGACACATGTACCAGCCTTTGTGCGCCACCGCACGCCTTCGGCGCCGGAGACGACACCTACCCATATAGAAAGTCAATATGGCAGTATTGGGGCGCCCCTTTTGCGCCCCGCGGGGCCGGAGCCGGCGGCGCGGATCAGCCCCGGACCGGCATGGACTGGCTCAGCCGCCCGCCCAGCCGAACCGGCTGGATGCTGGTGGCGAGCCCGGTGCGGTCGTCCGTCTCGACGTAGCAGCCGCAGACCGTGCCCTCGCCTTCCGCCGGGCTCAGCCGCTCGGTGGGCAGCTTGCGGATCAGCTTGGCCATGGCGACTTCCTTCTTCATGCCGATGGCGCTGTCGTAGTCGCCGCACATGCCGGCGTCGGTCAGATAGGCGGTGCCGCCCTTCATCACCACATGGTCCGCCGTCGGAACATGGCTGTGCGTGCCGACCACCAGCGAGGCGCGGCCGTCGCAGAAATGGCCCATGATCATCTTCTCGCTGGTCGCCTCGCCATGGACGTCGACCAGGATGGCGTCGGCGCCGTTGGGGCCCAGCCGGTGGGCGCGCAGCACCCGGTCCACCGCGGCGAAGGGGTCGTCCATCGGGTCCATGAACAGGCGCAGCATCACGTTCATGACCAGCACCTTGCGCCCGCCCCGCGCCTGCAGCAGCACGAAGCCGCGCCCGGGCGTCCCCTCCGGGTAGTTCAGCGGACGGATGATGCGCGGCTGCTGGTCAATCGCCGCGACCAATTCCTTCTGGTCCCAGGAATGGTTGCCCAGCGTCACCACGTCCACACCGGCGGCGAAGAACTCCTCGGCGATCTTCACGGTGATGCCGAAGCCGCCGGCGGCGTTCTCGCCGTTGACCACGGTCAGGTCGGGGTCGAGCCGCTCGCGCAGCGTCGGCATGTGCGCAATCACCGCGTCGCGTCCCGACCGTCCCACCACATCACCGAGAAACAAAAGCCGCATCGTCCCCAACCTTCATTGCGCAAAGCGGAGCGTCTCGCGCTCCGTCAGAATCCAATCGAGCCGCTCGTCGTGCGCCCCGCAGGGCACCGCGTCCATCTCCTGCGCGGCGAAGGCCATGCCGACCGCCAGGACCGGGCGGATCGCGCGCAGGGCGTCCAGCGTCCGGTCATAGTAGCCGGCTCCGTAGCCCAGCCGGTGCCCGCTGCGGTCGAAGGCCAGCATCGGCACCAGAAGCACGGCCGGGATGACCTCGGGCCGGTCGGCGCCCGGCTCCTGGATGCCGTAGCGGCCGGCGGCCAGCGGCAGCGCCGGGTCCCAGTCGCGGAAGCTCAGCGCCTGCCCGCGCGGCCCGGACACCGGAAGCGCGATGGAGCGCCCGCCCGTCCTAAGATGGAGCAGCAAAGGCCGCACGTCGAGTTCCGAACCGAGCGGCCAGTAACCGGCGACCGGGCCATCGGGGAGAAGCCCCGGCCGGACCAGCTCCTCCAGGAAGCGCTCGCGCAGAGCATCCGCGGCAAAAGCGCGCATCTGGTCATCGCTGAGGGAATCGCGCCGGGCGCGCGCCTGGGCTCGGGCGGCATCCTTGGCCGCGCGCGGGTCGGTCATCGTCGCCTGGAAACGTCGGGAAGATTCAGGGGAGAGGTGGAAGGTGCCGCCTTGGCCGTTGGCATTGCTTATCCTCCATGACCTGCAGAGCAGGTGGGCGCCGTGTAACCGGACCAGGGTCCGGACAGGGACAGCTCCCGAGAGTCTAAGATTATCGGCCCTGGGGATTATTGCGACCTGACGAACCAGGCAGCGACCTTCCAAGAGCTAACTTAGGCGCGCTCGAGCCGCGCGGCAACCTCTTCGATGCGCAAAGCGACATTGTCCACGGCGGCGGCCACCTCGGCCTCGTTAACCGTGGACAGCGGGGCGAGACCGCGGCCCGCCATCACGTCCTGCATTTCGTCGGCCATGACGATGGCGGTGAGGACGAGCATCTGCGCCTCCGACCCGGATTTCCCGCCGCCGGTCACCTGCTTCAGCTTGGCGTCCACGAAGCCGGCCAGCTCACGCAGGCGGGCTTCCTGCCCGTCCTGGCAGAAGACGCGGTAGGCCCGCCCGTTCACCTCGATGTCCACCTGGGCCATGGCTCAGTTCTCCAGAACCGCTTCGAGACGGCCGATGGCCGCCTCCAGACGCTTCGACACGGTTTCCGCGTTCTCCTGGGCCCGCGCCTGCTCGATGCGGGCCTCCCGCAGGGACTCGCTCAGCTCCTGCTCGCGCTTGGCCACCCGTTCCTCGCGGGCACACGCGGCATGCTCCAGACGATCCACGGCCTTGGAGAGGCGGTCGAGCGCGGCTTTCAGGGAATCCATGGGCGGGGAACCTTGACGGACGGATGGACGGCTGAGGGATGCAGTTCGCACATGCATAAAATGCCGAGCGCTACAGTTGGGCCCGCCACGCCGCCCCGTCAACCGGAATTACGCCGCAGTTCACGGTGGAATTGGCGCCGTCACAATGCGCCGGAAGCCGGACCGCCATCCCCATTCCCGTGTTGACCTGCGCACACGGGTTCTGCATGGTGCGCGCGTCCTGCGGGAAGCCTTGTTTCCCGCCCAATCGGTGTTGCCCAATACCATTCGGCCCCACCGTTCGTTGCCCGCCTGCCCACGGGAACTTTCTTCAGGAACCCTGCCCGATGTCCGCTGCTTCCGCCGCCACCCCGCCCGCCCCCATCACCACCATGGCGAACGCCATCCGCGCGTTGTCCATGGACGCGGTGGAGGCCGCGAAGTCCGGCCACCCCGGCATGCCGATGGGCATGGCCGACGTGGCCACGGTGCTGTTCACGCGCTTCCTGAAGTTCAACCCGAAGCAGCCGGCCTGGGCCGACCGCGACCGCTTCATCCTATCGGCCGGCCACGGCTCGATGCTGATCTACTCGCTGGGCTATCTGACCGGCTATGAGCGGATGACCATCGACGAGCTGAAGCGCTTCCGCCAGCTCGGCAGCCTGACGCCGGGCCACCCCGAGGTCGACCCGTCGCTCGGCATCGAGATGACCACCGGCCCGCTGGGCCAGGGCGTCTCCACCGCCGTCGGCTTCGCCCTGGCGGAGCGCATCACCAACGCCCGCTTCGGCGACGACCTGATCAACCACTACACCTACGTCATCGCCTCGGACGGCGACCTGATGGAGGGCGTCAGCCACGAAGCCTGCTCGCTGGCCGGCCATCTCGGACTGAACCGCCTGATCGTGCTGTGGGACGACAACCACATCTCCATCGACGGCTCGACCGACCTCAGCTTCACCGACGACACGCCGGCCCGCTTCCGCTCCTACGGCTGGAACACGGCGACCGTCGACGGCCACGATCCGGAGGCCGTCGCCAAGGCCATCGAGGCCGCGCAGACCTCCGACAAGCCGACGCTGATCGCCTGCCGCACCATCATCGGCAAGGGCGCCCCGAACAAGGCCAACACCCACGGCTGCCACGGCTCGCCGCTGGGCGCCGACGAGGTGGCCGCCACCCGTGAGAATCTCGGCTGGCCGCACGAGGCCTTCGTCGTCCCGCAGGACGTGCTGGACGCCTGGCGCGCCGCCGGCACCCGCGCCGACGCCGCCTACGCCGACTGGGCGGAGCGCGTCGCGGCGCTCGACCCGTCCGCCCGGAAGGCGTTCGAGGCGGCCATGGACCGCGGCGTTCCCGCCGGCCTGGACGAGCTGATCGGCGCCTTCAAGAAGAAGGTGTCGGAGGACAAGCCGAGCTGGGCGACCCGCGTCGCCTCGGGCAACGTGCTCGACATCCTGGTCCCGGCGGTGCCGGAGATGATCGGCGGCTCCGCCGACCTGACCCCGTCGAACAACACCAAGGCGAAGAACACCGCCGACGTGAAGGGCCGCGGCGAGTTCAACGGCCGCTACGTCCGCTACGGCGTGCGCGAGCACGGCATGGCCACCGTGATGAACGGCATGGCGCTGCACGGCGGCGTCATTCCCTACGGCGGCACCTTCATGCAGTTCGCCGATTACTGCCGCCCGTCGATCCGTCTCGCCGCGCTGATGAAGCAGCGCTCGATCTTCGTGATGACCCACGACTCGATCGGCCTCGGCGAGGACGGCCCGACCCACCAGCCGGTGGAGCATCTGGCCGCCCTGCGCGCCATCCCGAACCTGCTCACCCTGCGCCCGGCCGACGCCGTGGAGACCGCGGAGTGCTGGCAGATCGCGCTGGAGCGGGTCAACGGCCCGTCCGTCCTGGCGCTGACCCGCCAGAACGTGCCGACCCTGCGCACCGAGCACGCCGCCGAGAACCGTTCCGCCCGCGGCGGCTACGTGATCCTGGAGGCCGAGGGTGAGCGCAAGGTGACGCTGCTCGCCACCGGCTCGGAGGTCTCGCTGGCCGCCGAGGCCCGCAAGGCGCTCCAGGCCGAGGGCATCGGCGCCGCCGTGGTGTCGATCCCGAGCTTCGAGCTGTTCGAGGCGCAGGACGACGCCTACAAGGCTTCCGTTCTCGGCAGTGGCGTCCGCGTCGCGGTCGAGGCCGCCATCCGTCAGGGCTGGGACCGCTGGCTCGGCTATCCGGGCGCCACGGCCGTCGCCTTCGTCGGCATGAGCGGCTTCGGCGAGTCGGCTCCCTATCAGGAACTCTACAAGCACTTCGGCATTACCGCCGAGGCCGTGGTCGCCGCGGCGAAGGCGCGCCTGTAAAAGAGCGAGCGTTCGCGGGATCGGGCTCCGGGCCGGTGGTCCGGGGCTGACAATGACCGCCCCGGACCACACATCCGGGGCCGGGAGTTACCGCCCCAAGCCGGATGGTTCGGGGTCGGGGAATGCCAGACTGGAGGAAAAACAATGGCTGTTCGGGTAGCGATCAACGGTTTTGGCCGTATCGGCCGTCTGGTTCTGCGGGCCATCTACGAGAGCGGCCGCAACGACGTGGAGGTCGTGGCGATCAACGACCTGGCCGACCTCAAGGCCAACGCCCACCTGCTGAAGTACGACAGCGTCCACGGCCGCTTCCCCGGCACCATCGAGACCCGCGACGGCGAGCTGATCGTCAACGGCCACTCGATCAAGGTCGTGCAGGAGCGTGACCCGGCCAAGCTGCCGTGGAAGGATCTGGGCATCCAGATCGCCATGGAATGCTCGGGCATCTTCACCAAGCGCGCCGACGCCGCCAAGCATCTGGAGGCGGGTGCCGAGAAGGTGCTGATCTCCGCCCCGGCCACCGACGAGGACATCACGGTGGTCTACGGCGTCAACCACGACCAGCTCAAGGCCGATCACCGCATCGTCTCGAACGCCTCGTGCACGACGAACTGCCTGGCCCCGGTGGCCTTCGTTCTGAACAACCTGATCGGCATCGAGAAGGGCTTCATGACGACGATCCACTCCTACACGGGGGATCAGCGCATCGTCGACACCAACCACAAGGACCTGCACCGCGCCCGCGCCGCGGCGCTGAACATGATCCCGACCTCGACCGGGGCGGCCAAGGCGGTGGGCAAGGTGCTGCCCGAGCTGAAGGGCAAGCTGGACGGCACCGCCATGCGCGTGCCGACGCCCAACGTCTCGGTGGTCGACTTCAAGT